>NZ_CAXBDN010000220.1:0-7609 GCF_963974375.1 uncultured Marinobacter sp. | reverse complement strand
CGGGGAACTGCACCTGACCTCCAAGGTGCCCATTTCACAGATCGAGCGAATGAAGCGGGAGCGTCCGGAAGAGCTGGTGATGGCGCCCAGCATTGCCACCTATATGTACACCTTCAACGTAAACCGGCCGCCCTTTGACGACCGGCGGGTGCGCCAGGCACTGACCTATGCCATCGACCGGGATATTATCACCCGTTACATCACCCGGGGCGGGCAGATTCCGGCCTACCATCTGACCCCTGGCTATGTCAGTGAATTCGACTACCCATTGCCCGAATACGCCACCTGGAGCCAGGACCGGCGGGATCAGGAGGCCCGCAGGAAACTGGCAGAGGCTGGCTATGATAATGAGCACCCGCTGGAATTCGAGTTGCTGTATAACACCGACGAGAGCCACAAAGCCATTGCCATCGTGCTGAGCCAGATGTGGAAGGAAAAGCTGGGTGCCAGGGTGACCATCAGCAACCGGGAGTGGAAGACCTTTCTCTCCGAGAAACAGGCCGGCAATTTCGGGGTGGCCCGTCATGGCTGGATCGGCGATTACAACGAGGCTTCCACGTTTCTGACCCTGCTCACCGGTGACAGTGGCAATAACAACGGTGGCTGGAGCAACGCCCGCTATGATCAGTTGCTGCGGGAGGCCCGCTCGAGTGACGACCCCAACAGCTACTACGTTCAGGCCGAGGATATCCTGTGGCAGGAGTTCCCGGTGGCGCCCATCTATTTCTACACCACGGTGGCGCTGGTCAGCCCCCGCCTGAAGGGGTATCCGGAGCATAATCCCCGGAATATCATTTACAGCAAGGATATGTACCTCACCACGGAGTAAGGCAGCCATGATCCGTTTTATCATCCGCCGCCTGATGGTGGCCGTGCCCACTGTGATCGCGCTGATTACCGTTTCGTTCGTGCTGATGCACGCGGCGCCGGGCGGCCCGCTCACCGACGAGCGCGCCGTGCCGGAAGCGGTAATGAAGAACATCGAGGCAAAGTACAACCTCGACAAGCCGTTGTGGCAGCAGTATTTCATTTACGTGGGCAATGTGGTGCAGGGGGATCTGGGGCCTTCGTTCCGCTACAAGGATTACACGGTCAACGAGCTGATCGCCTCGAGCTTTCCCCGGTCCGCCTACATTGGCGCCTGGTCGTTTCTGTTTGTCGTGGTTTTTGGTATTGCCTTCGGGGTACTGGCGGCGCTGAAACAGAACCGCTGGCCGGATTACACCGTGATGACCGCCGCCATGACCGGGGTGGTATTCCCCAATTTTGTGATGGCGCCGCTGCTGGTGCTGTTGTTCGCCGTTACCCTGCGCTGGCTGCCGGCCGGTGGCTGGGAAGGAGGGCAGGTTGAGTACATTGTGTTGCCGATTATCGCCATGGCCACCTCCTACATCGCCCAGGTGGCGCGAATCACGCGTAGCAGCATGATCGAGGTGATGCGGAGCCCGTTTATCCGCACGGCGCGGGCCAAGGGTATTCCCCGTCACAGCATTGTATGGCGTCATGCTCTCAAGCCGGCATTGATACCGGTGGTGTCCTATCTGGGGCCGGCCTTTGTGGGCATTATCACCGGCTCGGTGATTATTGATCAGGTTTTCTCCACCGGTGGCATCGGTCAGCATTTTGTGAACGGCGCCATCAACCGGGATTATTCATTGATTCTCGGGGTGACCATTCTGGTGGGGGTGCTGACCATTCTGTTTAATGCGGTGGTGGATATCCTCTACACCTGGCTTGATCCAAGGGTGCGTTACTGATGTTCTTCTCCGACAAACACACCGGCATGGCCGGGCTGGCGGACACCCTGGCGGAAAACGCCGGCGTCGACGGACGCAGCCTGTGGCGCGATGCCCTGACGCGATTTCTGAAGCACCGTGCAGCCGTGGCCAGCCTGGTGGTGCTGGTTCTGCTGGTGTTGTTCGCCCTGTTCGGTCAGTACCTGTCGCCCTGGGATAATGAGTCCATCGACTGGGCCAGTCTGCCGAACCTGGATGAGGACGGTAAACCGAGCCTGACCAGCCAGCATTACTTCGGACTGGACCCCATTGGTCGGGACCTGTATCAGCGCACCGTGCAGGGCAGTCGTATATCACTGCTGGTGGGGGTGCTTGGTGCACTGACGGCGGTGATTATCGGCACCCTTTACGGTGCCATCTCGGGTTACGTAGGCGGTCGCACGGATGCCATCATGATGCGCACTCTGGAAGTACTCAGTGCCTTTCCGTTCATGTTCCTGGTGATCGTGCTGATGGCGATTTTCGGCCGCAATGTGCTGCTGATCTTTGTCGCCATTGGCGCCGTCAGCTGGCTCAATATGGCCCGTATCGTGCGTGGCCAGACCCTGAGCCTGAAGCGCAAGGAGTACATTGAGGCGGCTATTGCGGTGGGGGTGCATCCGTTTTTCATTGTGGTGCGCCACATCGTGCCCAACGTGATGGGCGTGGTGATTGTGTACGCCACCTTGCTGGTGCCGGAGATGATCCTGTTCGAATCCTTTATCTCGTTTCTGGGGCTTGGGGTATCGGAGCCCTTTACCTCCTGGGGCGCCCTGATTTCTGAAGGTGCTGGTTCCATGTGGACCGCCCCCTGGACCCTGATGTTTCCCATGCTGATGCTGGTGCTGACCCTGTTCTGTTTCAATTTTCTCGGTGACGGACTACGTGATGCCCTTGACCCCAAAGACCGCTGAAATACCCGGAGCCTGTGTCGATGGCGATGCTTGAAGTCAACAACCTGAATGTGGCCTTTGACACCCCGGACGGCACGGTTCAGGCCGTACGTGGCCTCAGTTATCAGCTTGAAGCCGGCCAGACCCTGGGTATTGTCGGGGAATCCGGGGCTGGCAAGAGTCAGGGCGTGTTTGCGCTGCTGGGACTGTTGCCGGACAACGCCCGGGTCAGTGGTGAGGTGACCTTTGATGGCGAACCCCTGCTGAAGCTGTCGGAGAAGCAGCTGAACCGGATCCGTGCTTCCCGCATCGGTATGATCTTCCAGGACCCCATGACCTCCCTGAACCCCTTCATGAAGGTCAGTGATCAGCTCACCGAGGTGCTGATCCGGCACCGCGGCCTGAGTCGCAGGCAGGCGCTGCAGGAATCCTTGCAGATGCTGGATGCGGTGCGTATTCCGGACGCCCGCAGTCGTATTCATATGTACCCCCACGAGTTCTCCGGTGGCATGCGCCAGCGGGTGATGATTGCCATGTCACTGCTGTGCAAGCCGCGCCTGCTGATTGCGGATGAGCCTACCACAGCGCTCGATGTGACGGTTCAGGCCCAGGTCATGGGGCTGTTGCGTGAGCTGCAGCAGGAATTCAACATCGCCATGGTGCTGATCACCCACGACCTGGGCGTGGTCGCGGGCAGCTGCGATCAGATTCTGGTGATGTACGGCGGCCAGATGATGGAGTACGCCAAAGCCCGGGACCTGTTCTATCAGCCGGCCCATCCCTACACCAAAGGCCTGCTGGGGGCGATTCCCCGCATTGATGAACAGGTGGAGGAGCTGGTGACCATCCCCGGCAACCCGCCGAATCTGATGAACCTGCCACCGGGATGCCCATTTTGCGATCGGTGTCCGGTGGCGGAGCCACGCTGCTTTGCGGAGCTGGATCCGGCGGAGCATTTCGGTGATGGCCGTATCCGGGTCTGTAATCTGCCCAGGGAGCTGGCGGTATGAGTTCACAGCAACCCCTGCTGACCGTCGAGAACCTGCAGGTAACCTTCGAGGTGACGCCCCGCAACGCCTGGCCCTGGACCCGCCCGCAATGTCTGCGGGCAGTGAACGATGTCAGTCTTACCCTCAATGAAGGCGAAACCCTGGGCATCGTGGGTGAGTCCGGCTGCGGCAAGTCCACCCTGGCCCGGGCCATTATGGGCATGGTGCCAAGCCAGGCAGGTAAGGTGGTGTGGCTCGGCGAAGATCTGCGGACCCTGAACCTGAAGGAGTTGCTTAAACGCCGGCAGAAATTCCAGATGGTGTTTCAGGACCCGCTGGCCTCCCTGTCGCCCCGCATGACGGTGGGTGACATTATTGCGGAACCTCTGCGCACCCACAGCCCCGGCCTGAAGGCATCGGAGTTGCGGGCAAAAGTGGATGCCATCATGGAACGGGTAGGGCTGCACCCGAGTCAGAAAAACCGTTACCCCCACGAGTTCTCCGGTGGTCAGTGCCAGCGGGTGGGCATCGCCCGGGCACTGATCCTTGAACCGAAGCTGGTGATCTGTGACGAACCTGTATCGGCACTGGATGTGTCGGTGCAGGCCCAGGTCATCAATCTGCTGCGAACCCTGCAGCGGGACATGGGACTGGCGCTGATCTTCATCGCCCACGACCTGAGCGTGGTCAAGCACATCAGCGACCGGATCATGGTGCTGTACCTGGGCAAGGTGATGGAAGCCGCGCGCCGGGAGGACCTGTTCAAGGCACCGCTGCATCCCTACACCCAGGCATTAATGGCTGCGGTACCGATACCGGACCCGGATCGTGAGCGTAATAAGCCCCCGATTCAGCTGGAAGGCGACCTGCCATCGCCCCTGGACCCACCCAGCGGCTGCGTCTTCCGCACCCGCTGCCCGATGGCAACCGACCGTTGCGCCCATGAGGTTCCGGCGCTGGAGGACAAGAGCGGAGCAGGGCACCAGGTGGCCTGTCATTATGTGGACAAGTTCTAGGCGCCGGCGCGGTCTTTCTCTACCGCCTCCAGCCTGATTCCAAAGCCACACGCAGCGGCGTACTTGTTGAGAGTGCTCCAGCTGGGATTGCTACGGCCTCGCTCCAGCCGTGAAATGTTACTTTTATTGGTGCCCAGCCTTTCGGCGACTTCTTCCTGGGTAAGGCCGGCTTTGCCTCGCATGGTCAGCAGCTGATCAATCAGACTGAACTCGTCCTGAAGTGCGTCGTACTCCTTGCGGACTTCTTCGTTTTCCAGTGCTTTCTTTTTAAACTCATGAAGATTCATGTTTTTTTACCTCCTTCAGCCGGGTTCTTGCCAGCTCCAGGTCTTTTTTCGGGGTTTTCTGGTCCTTCTTCACGAACACGTGCAGAATCACGATTCGCTTGCCCTGCATATAGCAGAAGATACCTCGCCCAATGCCCTCCTGGGCTTTTGCCCGAATCTCGAACAGATCGTCATCCAGTTTCTTTGTGTGGGGTTCCCCCAGGTGTGCTCCGTGCTTCTCCATTAATTCCATCAAGCGGATCATTCGTGCCTGAATCTTCGCCGGCATCGCGGCCAGGTCTTCGGCTACCCTGCCGTAGAATTCGATTTCCCAATCCATATGAGTTCCTGCTTCCGTGTTGGTTATCATATGCGATAACCTTGCGATCAGGGAAGTATCATCACGGAACCAGGGAAACTCATTTGTTTCGAAAGCTTTTCTGAAGGTCTCTGATTTCCCTGGCAGGGGAGAAGGATTGGCTGGGAGAGGGGAGCGGGTAAAAAACGAAAAAAGCCCGACTCCTGGGAGCCGGGCTTTCCGGATACTGGTAGCAAGGGGCGGAGTTGAACCGCCGACCCCAGCATTATGAGTGCTGTGCTCTAACCAACTGAGCTACCTTGCCAAATCGTTTGTGGTGGCTTTGCAGCCCAAACGAGGCGCGTATTTTCAGTATTCAGGCCAGTCCTGTCAAGGGTTTAGCCAGAAAAAATCCGTCTTTGTTGGCGCCGGGCCGCAGGATGGCCTTTGTTGCCGGGAGATCGCCGCCTCAGACATTGAAGCGGAAGTGGATGACGTCACCGTCCTTGACGATGTATTCCTTGCCTTCCAGGCGCCACTTGCCGGCATCTTTCGCACCGGCTTCGCCCTTGTACTGGACAAAATCATCGTAACTGATGATTTCCGCCCGGATAAAACCACGCTCGAAGTCGGTATGGATCACTGCGGCGGCCTGAGGTGCCGTAGCACCAACGCGCACGGTCCAGGCGCGGACTTCCTTCACACCTGCGGTAAAGTAGGTCTGCAGGTCCAGCAGGCCGTAGCCTGCGCGTATTACCCGGTCGAGCCCTGGCTCGTCCATGCCCATTTCGTCCAGGAAAACGGATTTTTCGTCGTCGTCCAGTTCTGCGATTTCTGCTTCCATCTTGTTGCAGATGGGTACCACTACCGCATTTTCGGCTTCAGCGATGGCGCGAACGGTGTCCAGGTACGGATTGTTCTCAAAGCCGTTCTCGTCAACGTTGGCAATGTACATGGTGGGCTTGATGGTGAGCAGACACAGCTCACGGATCAGTGCCAGCTCGTCCTTGTCGAGGCCCATGCTGCGGACAGGCTTGCCTTCGTTCAGCACCGGCAGCAGGCGTTCAAAAATGTCCTGCTGGGCCTTGGCGACCTTGTCGCCACTTTTGGCAACCCGCTGAACCCGCTTGATGGCTTTCTCGACGGTGTCCATGTCAGCCAGTGCCAGCTCGGTATTGATCACGTCAATGTCTGCCGCCGGGTCAATCTTGTTGGCGACATGGATGACGTTGCTGTCATCGAAGCAGCGAACCACGTGGGCGATAGCATCGGTCTGGCGGATATTGGCCAGGAACTGGTTGCCCAGGCCTTCGCCCTTGGAGGCTCCGGCTACCAGGCCGGCAATATCCACAAACTCCATGGTGGTGGGTACCACCCGCTGGGGCTTGACGATTTCGGCCAGTTTGGTCAGCCGTGGGTCAGGCATCGCGACCACACCGGCGTTGGGCTCGATGGTGCAGAAGGGGAAGTTCTCTGCGCCAATGCCGGCTTTGGTCAGTGCGTTGAACAGGGTGGATTTGCCGACGTTGGGAAGGCCGACGATGCCGCAGTTAAATCCCATGGAATGCCTCTGCTGATGCGAAAAATTGTGGGGGGATTATACCGGCCTATGGTGCCCGGTGCGAGTCGGTGGAAACCGCTGGCGTAGCGTCGGGAGCTGAAAGCTCAGGGGATGGGCTTGAAGCTGTGCAGCCGGTTCATGGCGGCGGCCAGTTTGCCAGTGGCTGCGTCCGGCAATACCCGCAGGATTTCGTCGATAACGGCGTTCAGTTCCTCGGTCTCCTGCTTGCCCAGGCGGCCCAGTACGTACCCGGTAACCTTGCGGCTGTCGCCAGGATGGCCAATGCCAACGCGCAGGCGCTGGAAGTCGTTGGTGCCCAGATGGGCAATGGTGTCCCGCAGGCCGTTGTGACCACCGTGGCCGCCACCTTTTTTGAGCTTTGCGGTACCGGGGGGCAGGTCGAGCTCATCGTGAGCCACCAGAATCTGGTCAGGACTGATCTTGAAAAAGTCGGCGAGGGCCTTGATAGCGAGGCCGCTGCGATTCATGAAGGTAGAGGGGTTGAGCAGATGCAGTTCCAGACCCTGCCACTGAATGCGGGCGTAGAGGCCGTGGTACTTTCTTTCGGGGCGAAGCGACTGACCCGCTGCGCGGGCCAGGGCTTCAACGAAGAGGGCGCCTGCGTTATGGCGGGTATTCTCATAGTCGGGTCCGGGGTTACCGAGCCCAACCACCATGACAATATCCTGAGCCATAAACGCCTGCTCCCGGAGTGATTACTCCTGATCTTCGCCTTCTTCAGCGTCTTCAGCTTCGTCAGACTTGATGCCGCGGGGCTTGTGTACAGCTACAACCGGCAAGTCGTGATCGT
>NZ_CAXBDN010000219.1:0-7657 GCF_963974375.1 uncultured Marinobacter sp. | reverse complement strand
GACCGGCTGGCAGCCCCTGGCCTTTGGCCTCGACTGGCAGCGCCCGCCGCGCCACATGAACTCAACCTCATTCTTCTACGCCCACTCCGGACAGTGGCGCTACGAGAAACTGGGAGTCGACGAAATCCTGTCACCGCTGGCCGACAAGTCCAAATTCAGTGGCAGTCTGATTGACTACAACGTGCGTGCCGAGCGCATGGGCTGGTTGCCGTCGGCCCCGCAGCTGAACCGCAACCCGCTGGGAATTGCTGCGGAAGCAGAACAGGCCGGCATGGACGTGTCCGACTATGTTGCCAGGTCCCTGGAGGACGGCTCTCTGGCCTTCGCCAGCGAAGATCCGGAAGCGCCGGAGAACTGCCCGCGCAACCTGTTCATCTGGCGCTCCAACCTGCTGGGCTCCTCCGGCAAGGGTCACGAGTACATGCTCAAGTACTTGTTGGGCACCAAGAACGGCCTGCAGGGCAAGGATCTGGGTGTTGAAGGTGGCGTCAAGCCCCAGGAAGTGAAATGGCATGACGACGCGCCCGAGGGCAAGCTCGACCTGTTGGTGACCCTGGACTTCCGTATGTCCACCACCTGTCTGTATTCCGACATCGTGTTGCCGACGGCCACCTGGTACGAGAAGAACGACCTGAACACCTCGGACATGCACCCGTTCATTCACCCGCTGACCGCCGCTACTGATCCGGCCTGGGAAGCACGCAGTGACTGGGATATTTACAAGGGTATTGCCAAGTCCTTCTCCGCGGCATCCGAAGGGCACCTGGGTGTCGAGAAAGACGTGGTTACCCTGCCGCTGCTGCACGATGCACCGGCCGAGCTGGGCCAGCCCTTCGATGTGAAGGACTGGAAAAGGGGTGAATGCGACCTGATTCCGGGCAAGACCGCGCCCAACTTCATCACCGTTGAGCGGGACTACCCGAACACCTACGCCCGCTTTACCTCATTGGGACCGCTGCTGGAGCAACTGGGCAACGGTGGCAAGGGCATCAACTGGGATACCAAGAAGGAAGTCAGCTTCCTGAAGGAACTCAACTACACCCACCTGGACGGTGCCAACGCCGGCCGGCCGAAGATTGAAAGCGCCATCGATGCGGCCGAAGTGATTCTGACCCTGGCGCCGGAAACCAACGGACAGGTGGCGGTGAAAGCCTGGGCGGCACTGTCAGAAAAGACCGGCCTGGACCACACCCACCTGGCGAAGAACAAGGAAGAGGAAAAAATCCGCTTCCGGGACATCGTGGCGCAGCCGCGCAAGATCATTTCCAGCCCCACCTGGTCTGGCCTGGAAGATGAGCATGTGTCCTACAACGCTGGCTACACCAACGTGCACGAGCTGATCCCCTGGCGCACTCTGACCGGTCGTCAGCAGTTCTATCAGGATCACGCCTGGATGCGCGCCTTCGGTGAAAGCCTGCTGGTGTATCGCCCGCCCATCAACACCAAGGCGGTGGCGCCGATGCTGGGCAAGAAGCCCAACGGCAACCCGGAGAAAGCACTGAACTTCCTGACACCGCACCAGAAGTGGGGTATTCACAGCACCTACAGCGATAACCTGCTGATGCTGACCCTGTCCCGCGGTGGCCCCATCATCTGGCTCAGTGAAGACGATGCCAAAGAGATCGGAGTGGAAGACAACGACTGGATCGAGGTGTTCAACAGCAACGGTTCCATCTCGGCACGGGCCGTGGTCAGCCAGCGGGTGATGCCCGGCATGGTGATGATGTACCACGCCCAGGAGCGCAACGTGAACGTGCCCGGCTCTGAAATTACCGGTACCCGTGGTGGTATCCACAACTCGGTTACCCGGATCTGTCCGAAACCGACCCACATGATCGGCGGCTACGCCCAGTACTCCTACGGCTTCAACTACTACGGCACTGTCGGCTCCAACCGGGATGAGTTCGTGGTGGTTCGCAAAATGAAGAACGTGGACTGGCTCGACGGTGAAGGCAATGACTACGTTCAGGAGGCTGTAAAATGAAAATCCGTTCCCAAGTCGGCATGGTACTGAACCTGGACAAGTGTATTGGTTGCCACACATGTTCCGTCACCTGCAAAAACGTCTGGACCAGTCGTGAAGGTATGGAATACGCCTGGTTCAACAACGTTGAAACCAAGCCTGGCATCGGCTACCCGAAAGAGTGGGAGAACCAGGACAAGTGGAAAGGCGGCTGGATGCGCGACAGCTCCGGCAAGATTCGTCCGAAGATCGGTGGCCGTTTCCGGGTATTGGCGAACATTTTCGCCAATCCGGACCTGCCGGAAATTGACGACTACTATGAGCCGTTCGATTTCGACTATCAGCACCTGCATACCGCCGGTGACGTCAAGCACCAGCCGGTGGCCCGGCCCCGGTCGCTGATCTCCGGCGAGCGCATGAAGAAAATCGAATGGGGTCCCAACTGGGAAGAAATTCTGGGTACCGAGTTTGCCAAGCGTCGCAAGGACAAGAACTTCGACCAGATCCAGGCGGACATATACGGCCAGTTCGAAAGTACGTTCATGATGTACCTGCCGCGCCTGTGTGAGCACTGTCTGAACCCGACCTGTGTTGCCAGTTGCCCCAGTGGTGCCATCTACAAGCGGGAAGAAGACGGCATTGTACTGATCGATCAGGACAAGTGCCGGGGCTGGCGGATGTGTGTCTCCGGCTGCCCTTACAAAAAGATCTACTTCAACTGGAAAACCGGCAAGTCCGAGAAGTGCATCTTCTGCTACCCGCGCATCGAAGCCGGTTTGCCCACGGTTTGCTCCGAGACCTGTGTCGGCCGCATCCGTTACCTGGGTGTACTGCTGTACGATGCCGATCGCATTGAAGAAGTGGCCAGCACCCCGGGTGAGCACGAGCTGTATGAAAAGCAGCTGGAAATCTTCCTGGACCCCAACGATCCGGCTGTGATCGAGCAGGCGAAGAAAGACGGCATCCCCATGAACGTGATTGAGGCCGCCCAGCAAAGCCCGGTCTACAAGATGGCGGTGGACTGGAAACTGGCCCTGCCACTGCACCCGGAATACCGCACCCTGCCCATGGTCTGGTACGTGCCGCCCCTGAGCCCGATCCAGTCCGCAGCAGAAGCCGGCAAGGTGGAGTTCGACGGCGTACTGCCAAAGATCGAGAGCCTGCGGATTCCGGTCAAATACCTGGCCAACCTGCTGACCGCCGGTGATGAGAAGCCTGTGGTACGTGCTCTCAAACGGATCATGGCCATGCGTTTGTACAAGCGTGCCGAAACCGTGGAGGGCCGGGAAGATCTGACCGCCCTGAAAGAGGCTGGCCTGACCAAAGCCCAGGCGGACGAAATGTACCGCTACCTGGCCATCGCCAACTACGAGGATCGTTTTGTGATCCCGACCAGCCACCGTGAGCTGGCCAAAGAAGCCTTTCCGGACGCCCATGGCGAGCGCGGCGGCTGCGGCTTCAGCTTCGGCGACGGCTGCAATGGCGGCGACAGCGAGTTCAGCCTGTTCGGTGGCAAGAAACAAACCACCAGCATGGTCAGCAAGCTGGCCACCGTGAAGCACGTTGATCCCAAACAGCTGCAGGACTGAGGAAATAACCATGGAACTTCTTAAAGTAATGGCCCGGATACTTGAGTACCCGACTGAAGACCTGCAGGCCGCCAGGGACGCACTGGTTGCTGTTGTTCTCGAAGACAGCCGCCTGCCCCGGCAGAACAAGGATCAGCTGCTCACCGCCATTGACCGGGTCTGCGATACCGATCTGCTGGATTTGCAGGAGGCCTACGTGGCCACCTTCGACAAGGGCCGGGCAACCTCCTTGCTGCTGTTCGAACACGTACACGGCGAATCCCGTGACCGGGGCCAGGCCATGGTGGACCTGATGGAGCAGTACAGTGCCAATGGCCTGGAGATTGATGCGAAGGAATTGCCGGACTACCTGCCGCTGTTCCTGGAGTATCTGTCGACCCGGCCCTGGGAGGAAATCCGGAACTGGCTTGAAGATATCCATCACATCCTTGGCCTGCTGGGCGAGCGCCTTTACCAGCGCGAGAGCGTTTACCACGTGATCATGGACGCCCTGCTGGTGCTGTCCGGTCGCAAGACAGACCGCCAGGAACTGGCCCGGATTGTCGCCTCGGAAGAGCGCGACGACACCCCGGAAGCCCTCGACAAGGTCTGGGAAGAAGAAATGGTGAAGTTTGTGGATGACCAGGGCAGTTCCTGCAACACCGGCGGCGTGGTAGGCCAGCGCCGCCGCGAGCTGGAACAGACCCAGACCATCCACCTGAGTGATCAGCTGGTGACGGATGCAAGTCACCGTCAGACAGGGCGCGCGTAAAGCGCAGGAGGAAATCAACATGTCCTATCTCAATACACTGCTTTTCGGGGTATATCCCTACATCGCCCTGGCTGTTCTGTTTATCGGATCCTGGGCCCGTTATGACCACGGCCAGTTCACCTGGAAAGCCCATTCCAGTCAGATGCTGCGCAAGAAGAATATGGTCCTCGCCAGCGTGCTGTTCCATGTAGGTGTGCTGGTGGTGTTTTTCGGCCATCTGGTAGGTTTGCTGACGCCACACTGGGCTTATGAGTGGTTGATGACTCCGGGCCAGAAACAGGTGATGGCAATTGTGGTCGGAGGCATCGCAGGTGTGATGGCCATCATCGGTGGTGGCATGCTCGCCTGGCGCCGTCTGACCGACCCGCGCGTGAGGGCCAGCAGTACCTTCGCAGATAATATGATCATCATTATCCTTGTCGTCCAGTTGGCGCTCGGCCTGCTGACCATACTGCCCACCCTGGGTCATCTGGACGGTGGCACCATGCTCAAGTTCACCGCCTGGGCTCAGGGGGTTTTCACCCTGCAGGGTGGTGTGGCTGAACATGTCGCCGACGTTCACTGGATCTACAAGACCCATATCTTTCTGGGCCTGACTATCTTCGTACTCTTTCCGTTTACCCGCCTGGTACACATGCTCAGCGTGCCGGTGGAGTACTTCGGACGGAAGTATCAGGTGGTGCGGAAGCGGGCTTGACGCGGACCACTATCAAAACCTTCGTTCGCCCTGAGCTCGTCGAAGGGCGCGAACTCCGGAGTTCTCATCCTTCGACAGGCTCAGGATGAACGGGGAATGAGAGTGGCCAGTACTGAGACTCCGTTCGCCCTGAGCTCAGAGTCAGGATGAACGGGGCGTGAGTTTGGCCAGTACAGAGACTCCGTTCGCCCTGAGCTCTGAGCTTGTCGAAGAGTCGAAGGGCGCGGACTCCAGAGTTCTCATCCTTCGACTCTCCGACTCTTCGACAAGCTCAGAGCTCAAGATGAACGGTACAGGCGTTAGCACAGAAGCCCGGACGGCCGGGTGGTGGAGAAAGGCCCCCACCATCCGGCCAGCCACCACCCATGCTGGGTGATGATGAATTAGAATTCAGGAGAAAAGACCATGCAACTGATCCCGATCGGCGATGCAGAAAAGCCCAGAAACCAGTTTCCCCCGGTCTACGTGGGTGACACCCTGATTCCCGAGGCCGACATCGCCCGGGAAATGCAACATCACCCTGCCGAGGAAGCGGTTGACGCCTGGCACCAGGCCGCGAAAAGCCTGGTTATCCGTGAGTTGCTGCTGCAACAGGCCAAACAGCTGGGCCTGGACACCATCGAAGACGAAGAAGACCGCATCGCGGGCGTGCTCGAGCAGGAACTGGACGTCCCCGACCTTACCGACCAGGACTGTGAACGCTTCTACGCCGCCAACCCCGGGCGTTTTCGCAGCCCCACCATCATGGCTGTCAGCCATGTGCTGCTGGCAGCTGCGCCGGACGATGTTCAGGAGCGCATCCGTCAGGAAGAAGTCGGCAGACAGCTGCTGTCGGCGTTGCTGGATGGCCGCTCCCGTTTTGCTGACCTGGCGAAACAATACTCCGCCTGCGAATCCCGCCATCAGGGTGGCAGTCTTGGCCAGATATCCAGGGGCCAGACTGTCGAGGAATTTGAACGGCCGGTGATGAGTCTGCACGAAGGCCTGCACCCGGAACTGATCGAAAGTCGCTACGGCTGGCACATCATCCGGGTTGATCAGCGGATCGACGGTGAGCAGCTGCCTTACGAGCACGTCAAGCCGCAAATTCGCCAGTACCTGAATGAAAGTGTCACCCGTCGGGCATTTCGTCAGTACCTGCAGGTTCTTGCTGCGGAAACCTGCGTAGAGGGTGTTGATATGGAGCTGCCGGACTCTCCGCTGATGCAGTGACCGGTGTTGACCGGGGTAGGGGTTACCCCGAATCCACCCCGGTTCTACCCCCAACGGGGGAGCGTTCTGTCACTGCCAAACGCCTAACATGATCACAGTAGATCCTGGTGTTCACGCAGAGAAAAGGAGGGGCATGATGGGCGTATCCGAGTGTATCGCACATCAGGTGGGCGACAGAGCGGCAAACCATGGCACGCTGGCGTTGTCTGACGATGACATGCTGCCGGGCCTGGGCAGTCACCCACTGTTTGAGGGATTCTGCAATGACGACCTCGACGAAATTCTCAATCAGTCCCGCCAGGTGCGCCTCGATCACCATCAACTTCTGTACCGACAGGATACACCGGCCCACCACTTCTATTTTGTACTGCGGGGCCGGCTACGACTCTACCGTCTTGATGCTTCCGGGGTGGACCGCACTCTGGACAGCCTCTCTCCCGGGGATTGTTTTGCCGAAGTCATGATCTACGCTGAACCGGCCCGATACGCCTGTTACGCCGAGGCCCTGAAAGTCAGTGAGGTGATCATGATTCCGGTGCGGGCCTATCGGGAACTGCTGGCGAGTCGCCCCCAATACGCTGAAATAGCGCTGCGCCATTTCGCCGGACGGGCTGTCTCCCGTTTCCATGACCTTGAGGTGATGACCATCCAGAATGCCCGGGACCGCCTGGTGCGCTATCTGATTGACCTCATGCCGCAAGCGGTGCCCCGGGGAACCGCCCGGGAAGTGGAATTGCCCCTGCCCAAGTGTCTGGTCGCCTCCAGACTGGCTATGCAGCCTGAAACTCTCTCGCGGATGCTTGCGGAGCTTAAGTCCCTTGGCCTGGTGCGCGTCAATCGCAGCCATTTACTGATACCCGAACCCGATCGCCTGGTAGCTTTCGCCCAGGCCTAGCGCCGGCAACAGGTGCTGACATCAAGTGCCACCGGGTCTGCGGTGGCCATCCGTTATTCTGGAGAACTTGTTTATGATCACTGGCTTCAAGGATCTGCTGGAA
The DNA here is from genome assembly GCF_963974375.1 of uncultured Marinobacter sp. Taxonomy (GTDB): domain Bacteria; phylum Pseudomonadota; class Gammaproteobacteria; order Pseudomonadales; family Oleiphilaceae; genus Marinobacter. Next base: position 447 of record NZ_CAXBDN010000219.1, on the reverse strand, counting down.
GTGGCCCGCACTGAGTCTGAGCCACAGCGCCTGTTGTTTGTTTTCTGTAAGGCTGAGCTGCCGGAGGATGCAACAGCGGAGGAAAAAAGCGCCTTTGACCGGGGTGAGGGCGGCGCCCTGACGCCGGTAATCTGTGTCGACAAGACACCTTCCGAGGTGCCGGAGTTTGAGCGCCTGGTGGTGGAGTCGGAACAGACCGGTCAGAATTGGGATGTAGTATTTGTGGCGGCCATGTCTGGCCGTGGCGGCATTGAGCCGTCATCGGACGATGTGCAGCAGCCCATGAACATGATGGTAGAGTCGATACGGCTGGGCAAAGTGGCCAACTTTCTTCCGCTGGACCGGGCCGGGGTTTCGATCGATCTTGGGTTGTGAGGTGAGCTGCGGAGTTCTCATCCTTCGACAGGCTCAGGATGAACGGAAATGGCAGGGGCTTTTATCCCCAAT
>NZ_CAXBDN010000218.1:0-7701 GCF_963974375.1 uncultured Marinobacter sp. | reverse complement strand
TTGGCTGGATTACCGCTAGCCCGTACCATTACGCGTTTGTCACCCTTCCCGGCCAGCAATGGCCAGAACCTGATTCTGTTGTGAGGCTGTCCTGCATGCTTGAAAAACTGTTCCAACTGCGAGCTCACGGAACAACTGTCAAACGGGAAGTGGTGGCCGGATTTACCACATTTCTGACCATGGCCTACATCGTCGTGGTCAATCCCTCGATCCTGTCTTCCACCGGGATGGACTTCGGTGCGGTCTTTGTGGCTACGTGTCTGGCCGCTGTTATCGGCACACTGATCATGGGCCTGTGGGCCAATTACCCGATTGCCCTTGCCCCGGGCATGGGGCTGAACGCGTTTTTCTCGTTCACCGTTGTTGGCAGTATGGGTTACAGCTGGGAGGTGGCACTGGGGGCCGTATTCCTGTCGGGTTTCCTGTTCTTCCTGCTGAGTATTTTCAAGGTCCGGGAATGGATCATCAACAGCATACCCCTGTCGTTAAGGTTCGGGATTTCTGCGGGCATCGGCTTCTTTCTGGCGTTGATTGCCTTCAAGAATGCCGGCGTTGTGGTGGACCATCCCGCTACCCTGGTGGGCCTCGGTGACGTCAAGTCCCAGGAAGCCATTCTGTTTTTCGCAGGTTTTGCGGTTATCTGCGCCCTGTCTTTCCGCCAGGTCACCGGCGCGGTGATGATCGGCATCATCCTGATCACCGCAGTTGCCATGGCCCTGGGCCTGGTGCAGTACGATGGCCTGATGTCGGCGCCTCCGAGCCTGGCACCCACCTTCATGCAACTGGACATTGCCGGCGCCCTGAACATCGGCATGATCTCGGTGGTGTTTGCATTCCTGTTCGTGGATCTGTTCGACACCTCCGGCACCCTGATCGGTGCCGCACAAAGAGGCGGACTGCTGGACAAGGATGGCAAACTGCCACGTCTGGGCCGTGCCCTGATGTCCGATTCGGTCGCCACCATGTCCGGTGCCGCTCTGGGCACCTCGACCACCACCAGTTATATCGAGTCCACTGCCGGTATCGCCGCCGGTGGCCGCACCGGCCTGACAGCTGTGGTTGTCGCACTGCTGTTTCTGGCCTGCCTGCTGTTTTCACCCATTGCCAGTGTGATTCCGCCCTACGCCACAGCACCGGCACTGCTCTATGTTGCCGTACTGATGACCGCCGGCCTGAAACTGATCGACTGGGATGACGTAACCGATGCAGCGCCCGCCGTGGTCACCGCCCTGATGATGCCGCTGACCTTCTCCATCGCGGATGGCATTGCCCTGGGGTTCATTACCTACGCAACCCTCAAGGCCCTCAGCGGACGCTGGTCTGACCTGAACGTCAGTGTGGTGCTGATCGCCGTCATTTTCGTACTCAAGTTCATTTTCCTGGAATGAACCGAATCCGTCGCCGGAGGCAAGCAACAATGAGTTATCAGCATCAATGGAAAGACGGCACTGCCACCGGCTCCACCCCTGGCAAAATTGTCTGCGTTGGCCGTAACTACGCCGAGCATGCCCGGGAACTGAACAACCCCGTGCCCCCGCAACCGTTGTTGTTCATCAAACCGGCAACGGCCGCCTGCCCGCTGACAGCGCCCATAAAACTTCCCGCCAACCTGGGCAGCGTGCATTACGAAACAGAACTGGCAATCCTCATCGGCCGGCCGCTGACCCGGGCAAGTGAAACCGAAGCCCTGAACGCCATCGCTGGTGTCGGGCTTGCCCTGGACCTGACCCTCCGGGAGCTTCAGACCCGACTCAAAACGGACGGTCACCCCTGGGAACGGGCAAAAGGCTTTGACGGCGCCTGCCCGCTGTCCCCCTTTGTTCCGGTAAGTGAATTCGATTCCCTGGAAGCCCTGCAGTTTTCTCTGACCATCAACGGCGACATCCGCCAGCAGGGCGACACCCGGGACATGATCACGCCGTTGTTACCGTTGCTTGCCCATATCAGCGAAACCTTCACCCTGCTGCCCGGTGACGTGGTTCTCACCGGCACCCCGGCCGGTGTTGGCGTCCTGGAGTCCGGTCAGCACCTGAAACTGGAACTCAGCGGTAGGCTTGAGGTAGAAACCGGCGTAGAGTAGGTCATCCCAATCTCTGTGGCTCACGTATCGGTTGTATGTCCAAGAAACCCGTCACATCCCGTCGTGGTCGATTCCTCAAGCTTGCAGGCATGACCGCCAGCGTCGCCGGTCAGTATGCCGGTCAACGGGCCATGCGCATGCTTGGCCAGGAAAGCGAACAGAAACGCTCTGAAAACTACAGCCGTATGGCCGACCAGATCGTCGATACCCTTGGCGAGCTGAAAGGCGCGGTCATGAAAGTGGGCCAGGTGGCCTCCCAGACCCAGGATTTCCTGCCGAAAGAGTTTTCCGACGCCCTCCAGCGGCTCCAGAAAGAAGCACCCCCGATGCCTTTCGAGGTTATCCGGCAGCAAATAGAAAATGAGCTGGGCCAGCCCGTGCAGGAACTGTTCGGAAGCATTGACGAAGTCCCCTACGCCGCGGCGTCCATTGGACAGGTTCACCGGGCAGTCATGAAAGATGGCTCCGAAGTTATCATCAAGGTGCAGTACCCCGGCGTTGACGAGTCCTGCGATTCAGACCTCAAGCAGCTGCGCCTGACCCTGAAGCTGGGCGGCTTGCTGAAGATGCCGAAAGAGAGCGCTGACCGGCTGTTCGAGGAAATCCGGGTGCGCCTCCGGGAAGAACTGGACTACGAACTGGAAGCCAGCAATATCCGGCGTTTTCAGGCATTCCATACCCGCCACCCCTGGGTACGGATACCGGCGGTCATCGCCAGCCATTCAAGCCGTCGGGTGCTGACCATGGAACTGGTGGAAGGCGATCACGCGAAAGCGGTCAGCGCCGAGGTCTACGGACAGGACACCATCAACCTGATTGGCAAGCGCCTGTTCGAGGCACTTGCCGACCAGCTGTTTCATTTCCAGAGCATTCATGGTGATCCACATCCGGGAAATTTCGCGTTCCGGCCGGATGGCACCCTGATCATCTACGATTTTGGCTGCGTCAAGAATCTGCGCCCAGCCATTGTTGTGGCCTACCGGCACGCCCTCCTAGCGGCTCTTGACGAAGACTATGAAACCTTTGATCAGAAACTGATCGAGCTCGGTGCAAGGGTGGCCACAAAACCCATGCCGGCACCGGAATGGTATGCCCTGTGGCGCAGCATCCTGATGGTGCCCTTTGAAACCGATGAGCCGTTCGATTTCCGCCATTCAGAGGTCCACAAGGCTTTCGCCGCCCAGACCCATACCGTGTTCCGTTACCTGGATCATTTCAAGCCGGCGGTGGAGAGCATGTTCATTGACCGGATGATCGCCGGCCACTACTGGATCATGAAGGAGCTGGGCGTGCAGGCCGCCTTCGGGGAGAGCCTGAGGCGTTATCTGAGCGACAGTAACGACAGCACCGAACCCGCCCGTTAAGCGAAGCCCGGCGTTGCCCCAGGTACTATCTGCAACAGGTACTATCTGCAACAGGTACTATCTGCAACAGGTACTATCTGCCACAGGTACTATCTGCCACAGGTACTATCTGCCACAGCGCCGGCTCCGGATCAATCGAAGATCTTGCCCGGATTCATGATGCCGTTAGGGTCGAACACCTGTTTGATAGCGCGCAGATAACCGATCTCTTCCGGGCTGCGGGTGTACTGCAGATAGTCCTTCTTGACCATGCCCACCCCATGTTCTGCCGAGATGCTGCCCCGGTGACGCTGGACAATGTCGAACACCCACTTGTTGACCTGCTGGCATTTTTCGAAAAAATCTTCCTTCGCCAGACCTTCGGGCTTGAGAATGTTCAGGTGCAGATTGCCGTCGCCGATATGGCCGAACCAGATAATCTCGAAGTCCGGGTAATGCTCACGAACCACTTCGTCAATTTCAGTCAGGAACGAGGGCACCCTGGAGACCACCACGGAGATGTCGTTCTTGTAGGGTGTGCGCGGAGCAATGGATTCGGAAATCCGCTCCCGCAACTGCCACAGATTGGCCGCCTGGGTTTCACTCTGACTGATGACGCCATCGACGACCCAGCCATTCTCGACACACTGCTCGAACAGTCCCATGGCCTCATCCATCACTTCGGCAGACACCGCCTCGAATTCCAGCAACGCATAATAGGGTGCCTCTGACTCAAACGGTGCCTGCACCTGACCATGGGCCAGCACATGCTGCATGGCCTGGTGCGAGAAGAACTCGTAGGCGGTCAGGTCGATCTGCTTCTGGAAGCTCTGCAGTACATCCATGGTGTTGGTCAGATCCGCCAGCCCAAGCACCATGACCGTCAGGTTGGTGGGTTGACGGGTCAGCTTCATGGTCACTTCAGTAATGAACCCGAGGGTGCCCTCGGCACCGATGAACAGATGGCGCAGGTCGTAGCCGGTGTTGTTCTTTTCGAGATCCAGGTTCAGCTCCAGCACATCGCCCTTGCCGGTGACCACCTTCAGGCCCGCCACCCAGTCGCGGCTCATACCATAACGAATCACCTTGATACCGCCGGCGTTGGTGGACAGGTTGCCGCCAAGCTGACTGGAACCGGCAGAGGCGAAATCAACCGGATAGTAGAGGCCGTTCTCCTCGGCAAAGTTCTGCAACTGCTCGGTGACTACGCCAGGCTGACAACGAACCGTACGGTCGCTGGCACTGAACTCCAGAATCCGGTTCATGTTATCAAAGGCCACCACTACCTCACCGTTGGCGGCGACAGCACCCGCGCTCAGCCCGGTGCGGCCGCCTGAAGGTACCAGGGCGACCTGGTTGTCGTTGGCAAAGCGCACCAGAGCCTGCACCTGCTCTGTGGTTTTTGGCAATACAATGGCCACCGGATTCGGCGCAAACTGCCGGGTCCAGTCCTTGCCATAGGCCTCAAGGTCGGCTGGATCGGTGAGTACTTTGCCGTCATCAACGAGGGTTTTCAGGGTGGTGATTATCTGTTCTGGAGTCATCAGGATTCTGGTCTCATCAACGGTGAACAAGTCGGAACCGGGTCGGTCAGACGCAGATGTTCCGACGCGCTGTGAAAATCTGCGTTTATGGTATCATACCGCCCCTGTTCTGTGAGCCTGCCCAACCGTTGCCGCGTTGGCGCCAGCGCCACAGGTCTTATCTGGTCATACGACGCGTCGAAAGGTCTGGAAGCAAGCCAATGACACAAACGTCTCTCGAAAAGAGCAAAATTCGGATTCTGTTGCTGGAAGGGGTTCATCAGTCTGCCCTGGATACCCTCAACGCAGCGGGCTACACCAATATTGAGTATCTGAAGACCTCGCTGCCCGAAGACCAGTTGATCGAAAAAATGGCGGATGTCCATTTTGTCGGTATTCGCTCCCGTACCCAGTTGACCGAGAACGTCTTCGAGGCGGCGAAAAAGCTGGTGACAGTCGGCTGCTTCTGCATCGGCACCAACCAGGTAGACCTCCAGGCGGCAACCCGTCGTGGTGTCGCGGTCTTCAACGCGCCTTTCTCCAACACCCGCAGTGTGGCGGAACTGGTGCTGGCCCAGGCTATTCTGCTGCTGCGCGGCGTGCCCGAGAAAAGCGCCAGGGCGCACCGGGGTGAATGGCTGAAATCCGCCAAGGACAGCTACGAGATTCGCGGCAAGAAGCTGGGCATCATCGGTTACGGCAACATTGGCACCCAGTTCAGCGTGCTGGCCGAATCTCTGGGTATGGACGTGTATTACTACGACGTGGTGTCCAAACTCTCGATCGGTAATGCCCGTCAGGTGGGCTCTCTCAAAGAGCTGCTGAACCTGGCCGATGTGGTCAGCCTGCACGTACCCGAAACCCCGGCTACCAAGTACATGTTTGGTGCCGAGCAGTTCGCCCAGATGAAGCCCGGCAGCATTCTGATGAATGCGTCCCGTGGCACCGTGGTGGATATCGACGCACTGGCCGACGCTGTTCGCAGCGGCAAGCTGCTCGGCGCCGCCATCGATGTTTTCCCGGTCGAGCCGAAGTCCAACAACGAGGAATTTGTTTCACCGTTGCGGGAATTCGACAATGTGATCCTTACGCCTCACGTCGGTGGCTCCACCATTGAGGCTCAGGAAAACATTGGCCGCGAAGTTGCCGAAAAGCTGGCCATGTACAGCGACAATGGCACCTCGGTTTCTTCCGTCAACTTCCCGGAAGTTGCGCTGCCCTCTCACCCCAATCAGCATCGCCTGCTGCACATTCACGAAAACGTGCCCGGTGTGTTGTCTGAAATCAACCGGGTGTTTTCGGAGAATGGCATCAACATCTGTGGCCAGTATCTGCAGACCAAGGAAGACATCGGGTATGTGGTGGTGGATGTGGACAAAGCCTACGGTGAACTGGCGCTGGAAAAACTGCGTCAGGTGAAGGGCACCATTCGCTGCCGGGTACTGTTCTGAAAGCAGGACAAGCCTCCACGATAGCGGAAGGCACAAACGAAAACGGGCGCTCAAATGAGCGCCCGTTTTTTCATTGCCGACAGAGCCCTTACTGCATGGGCACCAGCGTCAGCTCAACCCGACGGTTCTGCTCACGACCCGCCGCTGTATCGTTGGACGCAATCGGATAACGCGGACCATAGCCGTTGGCACGGGTACGACGCGGCTCGATGCCCTGGTTCATCAGGAAATCACGTACTGAGCCGGCACGACGCTCACTCAGCAGCTGGTTATAGCTGAGGGCACCGGTGCTGTCGGTGTGACCATCAATCTGGATGATCGTCTTGTCGAACTCTTTCAGTACCAGCGCGACCGATTCCAGTGTACCGGTAAAGGACGGCCGGATAGAGGACTCGTTGACATCAAAGGTTACGTTGCCCGGCATTACCAGTTCTATCTGATCGCCATTGCGCACCACCCGCACACCGGTGCCTTCCAGCCTGTTGCGCAGCTCCGCTTCCTGGCGGTCCATGTAATAACCGATACCACCGCCCACAGCACCACCAGCGGCAGCACCAATCAAAGCGCCCTTGCCCCGGTCACTGCTACTGGACGTAGCCGCACCTACAGCCGCACCGCCTATGGCACCAATAATGCTCCCCTTGGTGGCACTGGAGGTTTTTTCTTCTCCGGTGTAAGGGTCATAGGTCATACAGCCGGTCAGTCCAAAAGCAGCTACCGAAAAAGCTATCAGCGTTTTTTTCATAGTGTTCTCCTGTTTCCATTTGCCCGGCGCTGGTCAGTCTCATGACAACCAGCGGACCGGTTAAAGGCGTCGATAATTCGGTTGAATACCATTGCCTGCATATCACGTGCTTCATTTACCAGATGGTGACGCCCACCCGGTATTCGTAATTCTTCGACTGAGGAAAATTTGTTACGGATGATCCTCAGGTTGTGCTGCCAATCCACGGTGCCGTCTTTCTCACCCTGGATAACCGTAACCGGAAAGTCTACCGGACGGGACGATTCAATGTGAGGCACCCATTGCCGCAATGCTGTGACCCAGTCGACATGAACCGCCCGTGCCTGCAGTGGGTCATGCTCCCGCAGAAAGGTCAGGAACCGGCCGTTGCTGCTGTTCTCGGCAAAGGCCCGGCGCCAGCGCCTCACAAACGGACGGGCGGCGCTATGCAGCACCCGGGCACCCAGCCAACCCACGGGACGCACCAGCGGTGCCAGCAGCACAACTGCGCAGAAATCCGAGGTGTTCCGATTGTGCCGGTTCGACAACAGGTAGTCGATCAGAATACCGCCACCAGTGC
>NZ_CAXBDN010000217.1:0-7711 GCF_963974375.1 uncultured Marinobacter sp. | reverse complement strand
CTGACCTTGATGAACCCTGACCAACCGGAGCCCCGTGGCATGAAGACTGGCACACTGACATTGCTGATCGTGGGGCTGTTGCTGGCTGCGTTCGGGCTACCAGCGGCTGCTGTTGTGCTGGAGGGCACCGGCCATGGCGTTATCCGCGCTGACAATCTGGACGCAGCCCGTGAAGAGGCTCGCAAAGCGGCACTGCGGGATCTTTCCCTGCAATACGAAGCCCGGGTCAACAGTCGCGACACCCTGGAAAACGGCGTAGTGACCGAGTCGCACCTTACCGTGGACTCCCGCGCCAGTGCCCGCAATGTGCAGATTGTGGATGAGCGTCGGGTTGGCAATATGCTACGGGTGACGTTGCGCGCGGATATGTCTGCCGCCACGGATAGCTGTCCGGCCGAAGGCGCTTCCCGTCTCAGGAAACGGGTGGCGGTGACCGGTTTTGCCCTTGAACAGCCAGAGCAGGCCCGTCATGGCCGTCTGGACGATGCTGGCGCCATGTTGCCGCAGGCGTTGGTGGCGGGCCTGCGTCAGGAGAATCTGGTGCAGGTACTGACGGCGTCGTCTATTCGCTTGTTCGGCAATCTGGCGGACGCGCCGACCTCGCAGCGGTTCGATAATCGGTTGAGCAATGTGGTTCAGGTGGCCCGGGAGCTGGACGCCCAGTTTGTGGTTGGTGGAGTGATCCGGGATATGGGCCTGGAGGATCCTTCAGCCTGGGGCAGTTCGGTTACTGACCGGTTGAAACGGGGTATCGGTACGACCAGCAAGAGCCGTCGTTTCGTGGCAGATCTGATGATTTTTGACGGCTTCAGCGGTTCGCCCGTCTACCAGCAGCGTTTTTCAGTACAGGGTTTGTGGGACGCGGGGCAGGGTGCTTCAACGGGCTTCGGCTCGCCCGGTTTTCTGAATTCCGATTATGGTCAGCAGGTAGGCGCCGCACTTGCGGAAATGCAGCAGGCGATTGTCGATGCCCTGGCCTGTCAGCCATTCATGGCCAGAATTATCCGGGTTGAGGGGCCCCGGGTCACCCTGTCGGCGGGTGCCACATCGGGCCTTCGTCCGGGGGATGAGCTGCATCTGTACCGCAGTCACTCGCATTTCGACAGCATGAATACCACGCCGGAATTGCGGGATGCCGATACCCGGTTAACCCTGAACAACGTTCATCCGGAGTTCAGCAACGGCCGGATACCTCAGCACGGGGGCATTGAGAATTTCCAGCGGGACGATATTGCCATCGTCTGGTAACGGGGCCGGGGGACTTCTATTCGATCGCGGAGGCTGCAAGATCACGGATCTTGCCAACCATGGCTCGCAGGCCATTGCCCCTGGTCGGGGAAATATGGCGGAACAGGTCCAGTTTCTCGAACAATTCGTCGATATCGGTCGTCAGCAGATCTCTGGGAGATTTGCCGTTGAGCGCCACCAGGATGATGGCGGCGAGTCCCCGAACGATCATGGCGTCGGAATCGATCAACAGGTAAAGCTTGTCGTCGGCATCGTCGTGATGGCTGATAAGCCAGACCTGGCTCTGGCAACCGTGTACGTAGTTGGCTTCAACCCGCTCACTGTCCGGAAACGCCGGCAATTGCTTGCCGAGGTCGATGATATAGGCGTAGCGGTCTTCCCAGTCATCCAGAAACTCGAACGCGTCCACCACATCTTCCAGGGTGGTTTTGGTGCCCAGGGGGTTGTCGAGGAATTCCTGCTTGGCGACGGTCATAGCATCCCCAGTTCCAGTTTGGCTTCGTCTGTCAGCATGTCGTTATTCCAGGGCGGATCAAAGGTAAGGTCTACGGTTACCTTGTCCACGTTGGGTACGTGCTCCACTTTGCGACGGACGTCTTCGGTGATCACCGGGCCCATGCCGCAGCCGGCGGCGGTCAGGGTCATCTTGATGTAGACGTGATTGCCCTCGTCGCTGCCGTTACGGATCTCGCATTCGTAGATCAGGCCCAGGTCCACCACATTGACCGGGATTTCCGGGTCGTAGCAGTTGCGCAGGGATTCCCATACCTGATTTTCGTTGACGGTGCCGTCTTCCGGGGTGTCAAAGCTGCTTTCCAGAGGCTGTTTGCCGAGCGCGTCGGCGTCGTGCCCTTCGATCCGGGCCAGGTTGCCGTTCACCGCCACCGTAAAGGTGCCGCCCAGGGACTGGGTAATGGTCACGAAGGTGTCGGACGGAATCATGATTTCGGTTCCGGATGGCACCAGGCGGGCTTCCACCTCGCGCTTGGTCAGGACTACTTCCCGTTCTTGCATGCCTGATCTGGCCTCGCTTTCAGTGTTGGCAACGGACTGTTTGGCGCCTCCGGGATTCGGGGGCTGGCCGAGGCTCGGGGTGGCTTTTCTTCTGGAAAAAGAACTCGCTTCGCTCAGACACCTTTTTCCGACAGAAAAGCCACCCCGAACCCCGACCGACCGGACAACGGACTTTCAGGTCTTTTGCCCGTGGTGGGTCCGTGGCAAATCATGTGTTACGCCACGGTAAAGCTCTCGCCGCAGCCGCATTCCGCCGTAGCGTTCGGGTTGCGGAATACGAACAGGGAGTTGACGCCCTGGGTGACAAAATCGATTTCGGTGCCGTTGACCAGGGCCAGGTGTTCCTTGCGGACGTAGATGTCCACGTTGTCGACGGTGAATACCTGGTCTTCGGCGCTGGTTTCTTCGACCCACTGGGTTTCGTACTTGAAACCGGAGCAGCCACTTTTCCTGACGTAAAGGCGTATGCCTTTCGCTTCCGGGTTCTTGTCCAGTTGCTTGCGCACGTGTTTGACGGCGCTGGGGCTCATGGTGACACCCACGGTCGGTGTATAGACTTCGGCTGTCATTGTTTTCACCTCCATCAGGCGAACAGGCGCTGTATTTTCTGCAGGGCCGTGAACAGTTGATCCACTTCGTCCTGGGTATTGTAGAACGCAAACGAGGCCCGGGCAGTGCCGGGTACTCCGTAAAAATCCATCAGCGGCATGGCGCAGTGATGGCCGGTGCGGATCGCGATGCCCTGCTGATCCAGCAGTGTACCTATATCACTGGGGTGCAGGCCTTCAATTTTAAAGGATATGACCGGTACTTTATTGCGCGCTGTGCCAATCACGCTCATGCCGGGAACCGTTTCCACCAGTTGGTTGGCACGGGTCAGCAGGTCTGCCTCGGCGGCTTCCAGGGCAGGCCGGTCAAGGCTGCTCAGATAGTCGATGGCTGCGCCCAGGCCTACCGCTTCGGCAATGGCGGGGGTGCCGGCTTCAAATTTATAGGGAAGCACGTTCCAGGTGGTGCGTTCGAAGGACACCCGCTCGATCATTTCACCGCCACCCTGCCAGGGCGGCATCTCATTCAGCAGGTCTTCCTTGCCGTAAAGTACGCCGATACCGGTAGGACCAAACAGCTTGTGGGATGAGAAGGCATAGAAGTCGCAATCCAGTGCCTGCACATCCGGCTGGTAATGGGGTACCGCCTGGGCGCCGTCGACAACCGTAATCACACCAGCGGCTTTGGCTTTGGCCACCAGTTCCCGGATCGGATTGACGGTGCCCAGTGCGTTGGAGACGTGGGTCACGGCCAGAATACGGGTCCGCTCGCCGAGCAGTTGATCGAACGACTCCAGATCCAGTTCGCCCTCCGGCGTTATCCCGAACGGCACCACTTTGGCGCCGGTGCGCTCTGCCAGCATCTGCCAGGGCACGATGTTGGCGTGGTGTTCCATCCGGCTGACGAGGATTTCGTCGCCGGCACGCAGGCGCGGTGCCAGGCCGTTGGCCACCAGGTTGATTGCTTCGGTGGTGCCCCGGGTCCAGATGATCTGGCGGGTACTGGCGGCGTTGAGGAACGCCCGAACTGTTTCCCGGGCACCCTCAAAGGCCACTGTGGCGCGATCGCCCAGGGTATGGGCGCCACGGTGAACATTGGAGTGCATTTCCCGGTAGTAACGCTCCATGGCATCCAGCACGGCGACGGGCTTCTGGGCCGAGGCGCCGTTATCCAGATACACCAGGGGCTTCCCGTTGACCTGCTGGGCAAGTATCGGAAAGTCCTGGCGAATGGCATGGATGTCCAGGCCTGTAGGGCTCTGGTTGCTGGCCACGGAGAGCGTTGTCATAACCGTTCAGACCTCCTGGAATGCCTGATCAAAGAAGTTATTCAGGCGGGCGTTGACGCTGTCGCGAACCTGCTCCACCGGAATCTGACTGACCAGTTCGTTAATAAAGGCCATGGTCAGTAGTACGTTGGCATCACGACGACCGATGCCCCGGGATACCAGATAGAACAGCGAAGTTTTATCCAGCTGGCCAATGGTGGCGCCGTGGGCACACTTGACGTCGTCGGCGTAGATTTCCAGTTCCGGCTTGGTGTCGATTTCGGCACCGGTGTGCAGCAACAGGTTGTTGTTGTTCATATTCGCGTTGGATTTCTGGGCATCCTGATGAATATGAATACGACCATTGAACACCGCGTGGGACTGGTCTGCCGCGATGTTGCGATAGGTCTCTTCGCTGTTGCAGCGGGGTGCAATATGCTGAATGCAGGTGTGGTTGTCGTAGTGCTGTTTACCCTGGGTGACGACCACGCCATTGAGCTTGCACTCAGCGCCTTCGCCTTCCAGTCGCACCTGCAGATCGTGTCGGCGTAAGGTGCCGCCAAAGCCAACAGAGTGGCTTTCAAACCGCGAACTCCGTTGCTGGCTGACGCCGGTCGCTCCGACGTGCTGTACGCTGTTGCCTTCCAGGTTCAGGCGGATGCTGGTGACGTTGGCGCCCTCGGCCAGGCTGAACTCGGTCACGGTGTTCACCAGTGCCGGCACATCTTCGCCACTGGAGGTGAATTCCTCAACCAGGGTGATTTTACTGTTGCGGCCGGCGTCGACGTATACCCGGGGGTAGGCCGAGCCACTGGCATCGGCGCTGACTTCGTGGATGATGAACAGTGGCTGATCAAGCACGGCATCGGGCTTCAGCCGGATCAGCAGGCCATCCTCGAAGCGGGCGGAGTTCATGGCGGACAGGTGAACCGCTTTTTTGTCTGAAAGGTCCAGGGTGGCATCAAGGCGCTGTGCAAGCGCTGCCGCCGCTTCGTCATCCAGGTCCTCGAAGCGTTCGATGGTGATGCCTTCCATATCCGGATAGTCACTGGCTTCGGGCATCATGATGCCGTTACGCATGGCCACCTTATACCCGGGTACTGCCAGGCTGTTGCCGCCTTTGCCTTCGACAGGCAGCGAGATGGCCATGTCGTCGGTCAGCTTCAGATACTTGCTGGAGTATTTCCAGTTTTCGGTTTTACGGGTGGGCAGGGCCATGTTCACCAGTTCGCTGCCGCGTTTTTTACGCAGGGCGAGCAGGGGCTCCGGCAGCGATTGCCCGGCCGGGTGCAGGAACGCCGTGGAAAGTGTGGGTGCTGCTTTCATTCCGCGACCTCCTTAGTGTGTGGCTGTTTCGTCTTTGATGCCCAGCCAGCCGTAACCACGTTCTTCCAGCTCCAGAGCCAGTTCACGGCCGCCGGATTTGACGATCTTGCCGTCAGCCAGCACGTGCACGTAGTCGGGAACGATATGGTTCAGCAGCCGCTGGTAATGGGTGATCATGAGGATGGCCCGGTCCTCTGCCCGCAGGGCGTTGACGCCGTTGGACACCACCTGCAGTGCGTCTATGTCGAGGCCGGAGTCGGTTTCGTCGAGAATGGCCAGTTTGGGCTGCAGCAGCAGTGCCTGCATGATTTCGTTGCGCTTTTTCTCGCCGCCTGAAAAGCCCTCATTGACGCCGCGCTTGAGGAAGTCAGGGTCCAGGTCCACTTGTCGGGAGACGTCCCGGGCCAGCTTCATGAATTCGGCGGCGTTCATTTCGTCTTCACCTCTGTGTTTACGCATGGCGTTGACAGCCGTGCGCAGGAACTGGAGGTTGCTGACGCCGGGGATTTCCACCGGGTACTGGAACGCCAGGAAGACGCCTTCGCGGGCGCGCTCTTCGGTGGCCAGGTCCAGCAGGTTTCCGCCGTTCAGGGTGACTTCGCCTTCGGTAACTTCGAAGGTTTCGTTACCGGCCAGAACCTGGGACAGGGTGCTCTTGCCCGAACCGTTGGGGCCCATGATGGCGTGCACTTCCCCGGCTTTGATTTCCAGGTTGATGCCCTTGAGAATTTCCTCTCCGTTGACGGAGGCATGCAGGTTCTTGATGCTCAGCATTGATCGACTTCTCTCTTTTAACCGTCTGAATTCTTGCACCCGCCCAACGCACTGGGGGGGAGTCAGCCATCGGGTAGGCCATTCCGGGATACGCGGTAAATACGTCCTTGTACGCTCGGCAAAATCATCCCTGATTTTGACGATCCCGGAATGGCCTACCCGACGGCTTCCGCGATACTTTTGTGCATATTGCCCCGTTTAACCTACAGAGCCTTCGAGGCTCACTTCCAGCAGTTTGCCGGCTTCCACCGCAAACTCCATCGGCAGCTCCTTGAACACCTCTTTACAGAAGCCGTTCACGATCATGGAGACGGCCTGTTCCGGGTCGATGCCGCGCTGGCGGCAGAGGAACATCTGCTCGTCGCTGACCTTGGAGGTGGTAGCTTCGTGCTCGACGATGGCAGATTTGTTCTTGCTCTCGATGTACGGAAAGGTGTGGGCGCCGCAGCGATCACCGATCAGCAGTGAGTCACACTGGGTAAAGTTACGGGCACCTTCGGCACCGGGGCCGAATTTGATCAGGCCGCGGTAGGCGTTGGAGCTGCGGCCTGCGGAAATGCCCTTGGAAATAACGGTGCTGCGGGTGTTTTTGCCCAGGTGAATCATTTTGGTGCCGGTGTCGGCCTGCTGGTAATTGTGGGTCAGTGCCACCGAGTAGAACTCGCCGACGCTGTTGTCACCACGCAGGACGCAGCTGGGGTATTTCCAGGTAATGGCGGAGCCGGTTTCCACCTGGGTCCAGGATACTTTCGCGTTTTTGCCGATGCAGGCTGCGCGCTTGGTGACGAAGTTGTAGATGCCACCCTTGCCGTTTTCATCACCGGGGTACCAGTTCTGAACGGTGGAGTACTTGATCTGGGCATCGTCCAGGATGACCAGTTCCACAACAGCTGCGTGCAGCTGGTTTTCGTCCCGCATCGGAGCGGTGCAGCCTTCAAGGTAGCTGACGTAGCTGCCTTCTTCGGCAATGATCAGGGTACGCTCGAACTGGCCGGTATTGGCCGCGTTGATGCGGAAGTAGGTGGACAGTTCCATGGGGCAGCGCACGCCCTTCGGGATGTACACGAAGGAGCCGTCCGAGAAGACCGCCGAGTTAAGCGCGGCGAAGTAGTTGTCGCCGGCCGGCACCACGCTGCCCAGGTATTTCTTCACCAGTTCCGGATGCTTGTGGACAGCCTCGGAAATCGGGCAGAAGATTACGCCGGCTTTTTCCAGGGGCTCTTTGAAGGTAGTGGCCACGGAAACCGAATCGAAGACAGCATCAACGGCGACACCAGCGAGTTTGGCCCGCTCGTGCAGGGGGATGCCCAGCTTTTCGTAGGTTTTCAGCAGTTCCGGATCGACCTCGTCCAGGCTCTGCAGCATGTCTTCTTTTTTCTTGGGTGCAGAGTAGTAGGAGATCGAGTCGTAGTCGATCTTGGGGAAATCTACGTGGGCCCACTCGGGTTCGTCCATTTCAAGCCAGCGACGGTAGGCCTTCAGTCGCCATTCAAGCATGAACTCCGGCTCCTGCTTGATTTCGGACAGGCGGCG
>NZ_CAXBDN010000216.1:0-7715 GCF_963974375.1 uncultured Marinobacter sp. | reverse complement strand
CTGCCTGGGTAAAACTATGGCCATTGGCGACACCGAGAACCGCTGCATGCAGTCTGTGCCATTGCCGGTAACGACCGGCAGACACACCGATGTGCTGACGGAACAGCTGGATGACCCGGGGTACCGACAGGCTGATCGTCGCTGCGATGTTTTCTGTAGTAATGCTGGCGGTCCGTGATTGACGGATCAGGTCAATGGCCCGGATCAGCCTGGGGTCTGATCCGTGGGTTGCAGGGCGAGTCATTTCAGTCAGGCCAATGCTGCCCAGGCTCTCCAGTGCCTGGTCCGGTGATCCTCCGTATTCGGCGATGTTCTCCAGCACTCTGACGATATGCCCACTGTGATGGAAACCATGGAAAATACCGTGATGTTCCAGGGTTGCAGAGGTTTTCATTGCTTCGAAATCCTGTTGCATGGGGTCCAGAAAAACCACGGCGAGCGGACTGCCACCGGTATCGATATAGACCGGCAGGCCGGGGTGGATGAGGCAGGCCCGGGTTGTTACCGGATCGTCTGCGTGGGTCTGGCGGTGAATGTTCATTGGTTGTCCAAGGCTGGCAACCAGCGCAGAACTGCCATAACACCGGTAACGGGGAGCGAAGGCTGGACCGCTGTAAAGCACCCGGTTTTCCCAGAGGTACACCCTTGGTGTCAGACCTTTGTTGTTTTCCATGGGAGTCCCTCCCTGATGCCCGCGCACGGGCGTGATCCATTACTGCCTGGGTCTGGAGGGATTGTCCGGGATGTCGGGTGATTTGCGCGTGATCAAGTGCTCAGTTGGCGCGGAATTATCATTCCGCACAAATCACTGCCAATGACCGGGGCGTATCCTGACGCCTCCAGTAACAGTGGTATGGATCGATGCCTGAGGGCATTACGGAGGCAGTGCAGGGAGTGACGCGCTGCTTGTCCAGGGAGATATGACGGAATGTACGATGGAGAGTTGCAATGAATAACAGACAAAAACAGCCGCCCAACAGGAAGTGGCTATCGGCATACAAACAGTATCTGTCAGGGCTGGCACTGGCTGTTACGGTGGTAACGGCTCAGGGTGAGGTGCTGTTCTCCGAGAACTTTGACAGCGGCCTTGGCCAGTTCCAGTCTCAGGGCAGGGTATACAGCAGTAGTGGCAGTGTCAGTCTGCGTGGTGGTGGCTCGGCCGCTACCCAGATCAGCTCCGGTGCTATCAGCGTCAATGGCGCTCAGCAGCTCACCCTCAGCTACTATCGCGATATCCGCGGATTTGATAATGGCGAAGCGCTGACTGCAGCGGTATCGGCTGACGGCCAGAATTTCGTACCGCTAGAGGCCGTTCGCACCGGGTCAGGGAATATCACCCTGAACCTTGATGAGGCAATGGCAAGTCAGAGCCGGATTTACCTCCGTTTCGGGATCGATGCCAACAGCTTTTTTGAATCCGTCCGCCTCGGAAGCATTCTGCTTGAAGGCTCCCGCGGCACCGGCGGTGGCAATCCGGATCCGGAAGAGCCGGATACGCCTCCCGGGGGGGACAATGAGCCGATGCCGGCGGCCGGAGATTTCGTCACCTTTGAGTCCGGCCACGTCCGCCCGATGGCACTGTCGTCAGACGGTAATCGTCTGTACGTGGTGAACACCCCGGACAACACGGTTCAGGTATTCGATGTATCGGGCACTACGCCGGCAGTCGTCGAAACCATACCGGTCGGTTTGGAGCCGGTGGCTGTTGCCCTGAAGGACGACGGTGAGCTCTGGGTGGTCAACCATCTCTCTGACAGCGTCAGTATTGTCGATGTATCCTCCTCACCGGCACGACTGAAAAACACGCTGCTTGTGGGCGACGAACCCAGGGATATCGTTTTTGCCGGTGATAACGACCAGTGGGCCTTTATCACTGCGGCTCATCGCGGCCAGAATGTGCCCTTTGACCCCCAGCTGACCACGCCGGGCGTAGGTCGGGCGGATGTCTGGGTATTCGAGACCGGCAATCCCGGTTTTCAGCTGGGCGGCGATCCCGTGACCATCCTCAACATGTTCGGGGATACCCTCAGGGGCCTGGCCCGCACCCCTGACGGATCCAGGGTTTACACTGCCGTCTTCAACTCCGGAAACCGGACTACGGTACTTGACGAAGTCAGCTCCGGAACCGGTCTTGACAAGCCCGGTCCGGTCCGGTCAGCGGACGGCACCCGCCAGCCGAATACCGGACTGGTTGTTCAGTTCGATGGCGAGAACTGGCTGGACAGTGGTGATCCTGCCACCGGCAGAGACCCGCGCAGCTGGAACAATCTGGTGAAGCTTGAGCTGCCGGATTACGACGTGTTTGAAATTGATGCCACCGGCGCCGTACCCCGTGTTGTTTCACGCACTTCCGGCGTTGGCACCACGCTCTTCAACCTTGCCGTGAACCCGCGCAATGGCAAGGTCTACGTGTCCAATCAGGAGGCCAATAACGTGGTCCGTTTTGAAGGACCGGGCAACAACTCCACCACCCTGAATGGCAATTTCATCCAGAGCCGGATTACCGTAGTTGACGGCAACCAGGCGCAGCCTCGCCATCTCAACAAGCATATCGACTACCGTCGCGACCTGGGAACCAACAGCGAACGCGAGCGTGCCCTGGCCACACCACTGGAAATGGCGGTGAGTTCCGACGGCGCCACTCTGTACATGGCAGCCATGGGCTCCGGAAAGCTGGCCCGCTTTGACACGGCGTCTCTGGAAAACGATTCGTTCCAGCCGTCGGAGGAAGATCAGCTCACGCTGAGCGGTGGCGGAGCGACCGGCGTTGTGCTGGATGAAGGACGCAACCGGGCCTTTGTGACCACCCGCTTCAACAATGGCGTGTCGGTGGTTGCTCTCGGCAACACCATGAGGGAAGTGGTCAATGTGTCGATGCATAATCCCGAGCCGGAACATGTGGTAGATGGACGCCGGTTTATGTATGACGCGGCTTACACTTCCAGTCGTGGCGATGCGTCCTGCGCCGGCTGCCATATCTTTGGCGATATGGACCACCTGACCTGGGATCTTGGTAATCCGGACGGCACCACCATCGAGAACTCCAATGAGTATAACGAGAACGTGCCGGCTGCTGGCCGGGTGCTGACCTTCCATGCCATGAAAGGTCCCATGAACACGCAGAGCCTGCGGGGCATGAAGGGCAACGGTCCGCTGCACTGGCGGGGTGACAGAAGAGGGCTGGACCGCCGCGCCGGAGAAACCCTTGAAGAAGCTGCGTTCAAGGAGTTTAACGGGGCCTTTGTTGACCTGTTGCGTCGTGACTCGGAACTGACATCGGCGGAAATGCAGTCGTTCACCGACTTCGCCATGGAGCTGACCTATCCGCCGAACCCGGTGGCGCCCCTGGATAACCGGCTGCCGGCGCCACTGCTGGAAGCACTGGAAGTCTACAATACGGTTACCTCTGACTTCGTGACCACCTGTAACGGCTGTCACGTGCTGGATCCGGAACGCAATATGTTCGGTACTGATGGCACCATGTCGGTAGAAGGCGGCGACGTGGCGGAGGACATGAAAATTCCGCACCTGCGCAACATGTACCAGAAGGTTGGCATGTTTGCCAAGAACGGCGATGAGCGGCCGGAAATGGGGCCTCAGATCCGTGGCTTCGGTTTCGACAATCAGGGCGCGTCCGGCTCGGTTGATAATTTCCTGAGCGCGCCGGTCTTCATTTTCCTTGGTCAGCGTCGTCGTCTGCTGGTGGAACAGCTGAGCCTGGCCTTCCCCTCGGAAATGAACCCGGTGGTCGGTCAGCAGGTCACCGTCAACCCTGACAACCGCAATCGCGCGGACATTCAGTCCCGCCTCGATCTGCTGGTCGAACGGGCTCTGGTGACATCGCCGCGGGCGGAGTGTGATCTGGTGGCAACCGCGGTATTCAGTGGACAGCCCAGGCGCTGGGTGCTGAATGCCAATCAGAAGTTCGTCCCGGGTGACCGGGCAACACCTTCCCTGACCAGGGCTGAGTTGTTGCAGCAGGCGGCCGATGGGGATGATCCCGTTACCTTTACCTGCACACCTCCCGGCAGTGGTGTCCGTATGGTCACCTCACGCTGAAGCCGGATGTCCTGGTATGCCGACAGACACTGTCGGCATACCCTGTGAGCAATCGAAAGCCCCGGCCTGTGCCGGGGTTTTTTATGATCAGGTTCAGTGTGACACCGGCAAAGATTGTTCCCCCAGAGTGCACCAGGCACGGTTGATATCTGCGATAACCTGCTCGACGTTGTCGGTTTTCCGGGAGAAGATAAGTGTCAGTGGCCAGTCCAGCAGAAAACAGCAGACGCAACAGGATCAGGGGGGCAACGTGCTGAACATTCGGTTCGTCATGGCTATTATCTTTTTTATTCACCCATTCTGTCCGTAGAATGGAATCAAATACGACACTTTGTAAATCCTCAAATTGTTATCTTTCTTATCAGGCTGCCATTCCATGACTGACAATAAAGCGATTAGACGTGAAGATTTCAAGGCTTTTCAGACCATTACCACCCGTTGGGCAGACAACGATATCTATGGGCATGTCAACAACGTGACCTATTACGCCTGGTTTGACTCCAGTGTGAACCGATACCTGATAGAAGAGGGCGGACTGGATATTCACCACGGCCATGAGATTGCCTATGTGGTGAACTCCTCCTGTGACTATTTCAGTCCGCTGGCCTATCCGGATATGGTCGAAGCGGCGCTGCGGGTAGAGCGGCTGGGTAACAGTTCGGTGGTCTACAACATTGGCATTTTCCGCCAGGGAGAGGCCGAAGCCTGTGCTCTGGGGCGGTTTGTGCACGTGTTTGTGGATCGGGAAACAGACCGGCCGGTGGCTATCCCTGCGGGTATCCGCAGTGCTCTTGAGCAGTTGCAGGTAGCCACTGACTGACAGCCTGTGGTTGGCGGGCGAGTCCCACCCGCTGACTTCCGCAGAATCTGTTAATGCCCCATGGCGCTGGAGGTTGAGCGCCTGGGATCGGCGGCGCCGTAAAGCACGCCGTCGGGGCCGATCATGATGCTCTGGGCGGCACCCATGGCATTGGTGAGCCTCACCTCATGACCACGACTTTCCAGCAGATCAACGGTATCCGGGCTGATGCCGTGCTCCATGAAAAGGGCATCCGGCAGCCACTGGTGGTGAATTCGCGGTGCTTCTACGGCTGACTGGATATTCATGCCGTGGTCAATCACGTTCATGATCACCTGCAGGGTCGTGGTGATAATGCGGGAACCACCTGGGGTACCGGTGACCAGCAGGTTGCGGCCGTCACGGCGGACAATTGCGGGTGACATGGAGCTGAGCATGCGCTTGCCGGGCTCTACCTTGTTAGCTTCTCCGCCGATCAGTCCGAACGCATTGGGAAAGCCCGGTTTGGCGCTGAAGTCATCCATCTCATTGTTCAGCAAAATGCCGGTTCCAGGCACCGTAATACCTGAGCCATAGCTGAAGTTCAGCGTGTAAGTGTTTGATACTGCATTGCCCCAGCGATCAACCACCGAATAATGGGTGGTTTCGTTGCTTTCCCAGCGCCAGGGGTTGCCGGGGCCGACCTCGGTGGAGGGAGTGGCCTGCATGGGGTTCAGGCGTTGACGAAGTTTATCCGCGTAGGGTTTGCTGGTGAGCCCGGTCAGCGGAACGCCCACGTAATCCGGGTCACCCAGGAACTTCGAGCGATCGGCGTAGGCCAGGCGCATGGCCTCGGTCATCAGGTGCAGGGTTTGTGCGGAGTTATGGCCGTAATCCCGGATGGGGAAAGGCTCCAGCAGATTGAGAATCTGGATGATGTGGATACCACCGGAACTGGGCGGCGCCATCGAATAGATATCGTAATCGCGATACCGGCCGTTCACCGGTTCGCGGACCACCGGACGATAGGCCTGCAGATCCTCCAGCGTGATCAGGCCACCATGGCGGGCCATTTCCCTGGCAATCCGTCTCGCGGTTTCACCACTGTAAAACTCCGCTGCGCCGTGTCGGGCGATGCGGGTCAGGGTGGCGGCCAGATCCGGTTGGCGGAATAACTCACCGGCTTGCCAGGCTTCGCCGTTGGCTTTGTAGTACACCCGGGCGGTCTCAGGCCAGCGCTTGAGTCGGTCCCTGGCCTGGGTCAGGCCTTCACTGAAGCGGTAGGGAACCACAAATCCTGCTTCGGCCAGTCGGATAGCCGGAGCCAGGGCCTCCGCCAGCGACAGCGTGCCGTGCTGCTCTAGGGCCAGCGCGAATCCGGCAACGGTGCCCGGCACGCCGGAGGCCAGGTGACTGAAGCGGCTGCGCTCCGCCACAACGTTGCCTTCGTTATCCTGGAACATGGTCCGGGTAGCTCCGGCCGGAGCGGTTTCCCGGTAATCGATAGACGTCACCGGACTGCCGTCACCGGGGGCCAGCAGCATGAAACCTCCGCCACCGATATTGCCGGACCTGGGTTGCACCACCGCCAGTACAAAACCGGCAACCACCGCAGCATCAACGGCATTGCCGCCCTGTTTCAGGGTGTTCAGTGCCGCTTCGGTGGCCAGCGGATGACTGCTGGTGACCATGCCCTGGGTGCTGCGTAGTGGATGATGTCGCTCGCCCTCCAGAATGGCCAGGCTTTCCGCCTGTGCTGCCGCAACGTACAGCAGCAGGAGCAGGGCGGTCAGGGTGTGGCGAAATTGTGGGATCGGGCAGGGAATACGCATGTCCTGGTCCTGTAGTCTGATAGGCCCCTGCCGCAGCGAGGGGATTGAATGGGCTGGTGAGGGTTTGCTGTCACCCCCTTCGTTTCCGGTTCCGAATTGGGCTATCATAGCCGGTCATTTTTCCTGCGGGTCACGACTGCCCGTACCCCGTTCTCAGAAGGACAGGTTCCATGGAACACACATACCGTCTGGTGATTTCCTGCCCGGACCGGGTGGGTATTGTTGCGAAAGTCAGTAATTTTCTGTCCACCTATAATGGCTGGATAACCGAGGCAAGTCACCACTCCGACAATCAGGCGGGATGGTTTTTCATGCGCCATGAAATCAAGGCCAGTTCCATTCCGTTTGGTCTTGACCAGTTTCGCGCCGCGTTTGAGCCCATTGCCCGGGAATTTGACATGCGCTGGCACATAGCTGATTCAGCCGCCCCCAAGAAGGTGGTGCTGATGTGCAGCAAGGAATCCCACTGTGTGGCGGATCTGCTGCATCGCTGGCACAGCAAGGAGCTGAACGTCGACATTGCTGCAGTGATCTCCAATCATGAGGACCTGCGCCGGATGGTGGAGTGGCATGACATTCCCTACCATTGCGTTCCGGTGAACCGGGAAAACAAGGCCGAAGCTTTCGCTGAGATTGATGCCCTGTTCGTGACCTACCAGACTGAAATCATCGTGCTGGCCCGTTACATGCAAATTCTGCCAGCGGAACTGTGTGACAAATACCCGGGAAAAGTCATCAATATCCATCACAGCTTCCTGCCGTCCTTCGCTGGTGCCCGGCCATACCATCAGGCCTACAGTCGAGGCGTCAAACTGATCGGCGCTACCTGCCACTACGTGACCCAGGATCTCGATGAGGGACCGATTATTGAACAGGATGTGATACGTATCAGTCACAGCGATTCCATTGAGGATATGGTACGGCTCGGCAAGGATGTCGAGAAAAACGTGCTGGCCCGGGGTCTGAGGGCTCATGTTGAGGACCGGGTGATCACCCACGAAAACAAGACGGTGGTTTTTGACTGAGTGGCCTGCCCGTTTGTGGTA
>NZ_CAXBDN010000215.1:0-7790 GCF_963974375.1 uncultured Marinobacter sp. | reverse complement strand
GTGACCATGAGCAGGCTGCCCGGGCGGCGCGCAAAGCCATCGGTGAGTTCTACCAGCAGCAGGTTCGCGCGGAAGAAACCCGGCGGGTGTTGAAACGCCACGGCAGTCGTAAGGGTCCGGTTCAGCGGCGCCCCGGACCACCCGGCACCAGGAAGGCAGCGGCAGACTCATCCCAGCTGTCCCTGTTTGACTGACGCCGCCTTCCCTGCCCGCCACCTGACCGGTTAAACAATGTTCATGGATTTTCGCTGATGGAGGCCACGACCCCCGGTTTTCGGTATGATGACGAAATTATCGCTTGCGGGAACATTCCGCGTAACCGTTAACATCCGCTGCAGGTTCCATTTCCGGCGTTTCAGACAGCCGTAACGCCGGGCGCAGCTAAATTGCAGGTTTGAACAAACACATTATGTTTCTCGACAAATTCCATTCGGTCAATCAGGGTCGCATTGTCGTCAGTGCTACCCAGGCAAGCCAGTTCGCAAAAGACATCGCAGGCGACTACAACCCGATCCATAATCCGGATGCCCGCCGCTTCTGTGTACCTGGTGACCTGTTGTTTGCCCTGATACTTGACCGTTTTGGCCTCTATCAGAACATGACGTTCAAATTCCGCAGTCTGCTGGGCCCTGATGTCCCCCTGGAACTCAATAACAGCGATGGCCTGATTCAGGTAACCGATGCGGCGGGCAAGGTTTACCTTGAAGCCACCTGTGATGGCGACATGACCGAAGACCGGAAGCTTATTGAAGAGGTTACCCGCTGCTACGTCGCTGCCTCCGGCACCAATTTCCCCCATACCCTGAAGCCGCTGATGGAATCCAACGGCGTGATGTTCAATCCCCAGCGTCCAATGATTATCTATGAGAGCATGAGCCTTGCCCTGAGCGATCTGAATATCGAATCCCCGGGCCTGAAAACCGGACACTCGTCCCTGGCGGTGAACGGCAAGCGCGCCACGGCCAGCCTGGAATATCAGCTGACATCAGCTGACAAGAGTGTCGGAACGGTCGAGAAAACCCTCGTTATCACCGGCGTGCGGGAATACGACGGTAGTGCCATGGACGATATCATTACCCAGTTCTATGAGCTCCAGGCAGAGTACAAGGCGGCAAGAGACACCTGAAGTCTTGCCTCCTGAAAACCCACAACAACAAGAGAGCAGCCCAGCATGAGCAAAGCCATACGAATCAGCCATACCGGTGGACCGGAAGTTCTTGAGTGGGTCGACGTGCCAGAGCGAGAGCCGGCCGCCGGTGAAGTCCGTATCCGCAACCACGCGGTGGGCCTCAACTACATCGACATCTATTTTCGCGAAGGCGTATATCCCGTACCTGCGCTGCCCGCCGGGCTTGGCATGGAAGGCGCGGGAGTCATCGAGGCGACCGGTGCCGGCGTTGATACCTTCAAGGTGGGCGATCGCGTTGCCTATGGCCAGGGCCCGCTGGGCGCTTACGCTGAACAGCACTATGTACCGGCGGCCAAAGTAATCGCCCTGCCGGACGACATCGACTTTGAAACCGCCGCTGCGGTGATGCTCAAGGGCCTGACCGTGCAGTATCTGTTTCGTCAGACTTATCCACTGCAGTCTGGCCAGACCATTCTGTTCCACGCCGCCGCCGGTGGAGTCGGCCTGATTGCCTGCCAGTGGGCAAAGGCCCTGGGGGTCAAACTGATCGGCACAGTGAGCAGTCCTGAAAAGGCAGCGCTGGCGAAACAGAACGGAGCCTGGGAGACCATCAACTACAAGCAGGAAAATATCGTCGAGCGGGTGCGGGAACTGACGGACGGCGCCAGGGTGCCCGTGGTGTATGACTCTGTCGGCAAGGACACCTGGCTTACCTCACTGGATTGTCTTCAAACCCGGGGGCTGATGGTCAGCTACGGCAACACCACCGGACCGGTAGACGGCATCAACATCGGTATCCTGAACCAGAAAGGCTCACTTTACGCCACCCGACCCAGCCTGGCCGGCTACGCCGATACCCGCCCAAGGTACGAAGCCATGTGCAGCGAGCTGTTTGACATGCTCTCCAGCGGAGCCATCAAGGTCGACATCAACCAGCGCTACCCGTTGGCTGACGCCGCCAGGGCACAGCAGGCACTGGCCAGTGGCCAGACCACCGGATCGACGGTGCTGTTGCCGTAACCGCATGACGGGAGGGCTTCTGCCCTCCCTGACCGGTCGATCCGGGTAGTAAAATGGCGGAAGGGTATGGGAGTCGAACCCACCAGGCACGCGTTGCGCACCTCACCGGATTTGAAGTCCGGGCGCTCCACCGGGAAGCGATCCCCTTCCATTTGTTACGACGCAGCAGTGTAACCCTTTTTACTGCGATTTGAGAAAGTTGCTGACGTCTGCTGCCGATAGGCCGGCTGCAGGCGGCGCTCTTCGTTGATAAACGCGGTAACCCCGGCCCGGTCCAGATATTCCAGTACGCTCACTGTGAGCCGGCGACCGATGCCGGAGGCGTCACGATAAGTGCGGGCATCAAAAGCGCCGGTGGGGGACGCTTCCGCCAGGGCCACGGCCACCGACGCCAGTTCGGCCACGGTTTCCGGACGATAGAAACGGTTTGGGGCCACCGCAATCAGGCGCCCAAGTGTATGCATCCGTTCGAGGAATAACTGCATCTGCTCCCTTGGCAGATCCAGAGCCTCCGCCAGCTCACCAACAATGGGTGGTTTCAGGCCGCTGCCTTCCAGCTGCGCCAGGACCTGATCCAGCAGTTCCTTATCGGAATCCGCAAGCTGTGGCTGATGGCCGGGACGATGAAAGCGGAAACCATTACGGGCGATAGCGCCGCTATCCAGCAGGGTTTGCAGCAGCCGGTGGCTGACCACCTGATCCAGAAGGACAGCCGGCAAGCGGGTGAGCTCCGGCTCGCTTGGGCCAATCCGATCCGGGTAATCCCGATGCCACTGATCCAGCCGCTTGAGTAATTCAGTCTGTAGCTGCTCCCAGCGATCCGGCGCCATGGCCAGCTCACCAGCGGACGCCTGCAGCACCACGAGGTTGAGGCTTTTGGTCAGCTGATCGAGGCGCTGTCCGGGCAGATTACCGGCCCGGGCAAAACGCTCCAGAGCTAACCCTTCGGGATGGGCCTGCAGGCAGGCCTCCAGTCGCCGTTGCGGATCGTCCGTGGCGGACAGCACTCGCAGCAATTCCAGCCGGCGGCCACCAGATCGGCCCCGGCCCACACCGAAGGGATCCACCACCCGGCCGCCGCCGATGGTCTGGTTCAGGGCCGGGTCCCTCAGGATCAGGCGATCACCCATGCAGCTCTGCACCGGTTGTTCCAGCAGCAGCTGGACCAGCCCGCAGTCCCGGTCCGTTGCCGGCGACAGCACTACCGCACGGGCACTGCGTACAGCTGCGCCCAGATGTACCTGAAACGTGCCACGGTGCAGCCGCATGTCCGGCAACAGCGTAAGGGCAACCTCCAGACGGTCAGTGGCCTGGTGCAGCCAGGGCGCGACCAGCCAGTCTCCCCGGTGAACCCTATCGGACCCGACCTCTCCGGCCAGATTGACGGCGCAGCGCTGACCCGCCTGCACCTGCGCAACACTCTCGCCGTGAACCTGCAGACCACGAACCCGGGCCGGCAAACCCGCAGGTGACACCAGCAGACGATCGTCCACAGCAAGAACGCCTGCAATCAGGGTGCCGGTCACCACACAGCCACTGCCCTTCACCGAAAAACTGCGATCCACCAGAAGCCGCTGGCCAGCAGCCGGTTGTGCATCAGCGGACGTAACAGAGTGCCCGGCGTGGTCTTCAGCACTTGCTCCGAGCCACGCCAACAGGGCCGGCACGCCCTCTCCGGTCAGGCCTGAGACTGGAAAAACCGGTGCCTCACACAGCCCCGTGCCCGCCAGCATTTCGGCCAACTCATGACGGACTTCCTCCACACGACCGGCATTCACCCGGTCCGTTCTGGTGAGCACAACAACGCCCTCGGTCACCCCCAGCAACTGCAGAATCGCCAGATGCTCACGGGTCTGGGGCATGGGCCCGTCATCCGCGGCCACTACCAGCATCACCGCATCGACAGCGGCGACTCCCGCCACCATGTTGCGAATGAACTTTTCATGGCCGGGCACGTCCACGAAACCCAGCCAGTGCCCGGCCGCAGATCGCATCCAGGCGAAGCCCAGGTCAATGGTCAGTCCCCGCCGTTTCTCCTCCGCCAGGCGGTCAGTATCCTGCCCGGTCAGAGCCCGGATCAGGGTGGTCTTGCCATGATCCACATGGCCGGCTGTGGCGATGATCACGGGCGGGACGCCTCCGCCGTCTCCAGCTGGGCAACAAAATCCTCCGCTGTTTCCAGGCATCGGCAATCCAGCAGCAGCGTCTCCTCCGAGATCCGGCCGATAACCGGTATGGGGAGTTGCCGAAGCCGGTGCGCCAGCCCTTTCAGGGCCCGGTTCCGTTGCTTTTTATTCGGCGCCAGCGGCCTGAAGCAAAGCGCCGCACTTGGCAGCAGGTCCAGCGGCAGAGACCCGCTGCCGATCTGACTTTTAACAGCAACCACGTCCACCTGCCACGGCTCACCAGCCCAACGGGCAGCCGCCGCCAGCAGCGACTCTGCCAGCTCGCGGATCCGGGTTTCGGTTCGGGTCAGCAGTCGCAGTGCCGGTACCCGCTCGACCACCTGCGCCGGATTTCCGTAGAGCCGCAGCACCGCTTCCAGAGCCGCCAGAGTCTGCTTGTCGCAGCGCATGGCCCGCTTCATGGGGTTCTTTTTGATCTTCGCGACAAGGTCCGCCCGCCCGGCGATAATCCCTGCCTGGGGACCGCCCAGCAGCTTGTCGCCACTGAACGTTACCAGGTCTGCGCCGCTGTCCAGGGTTTCCCGCACGGTGGGTTCCCGGGGCAGGCCCAGGGGCACCAGGTCGATCAGACTGCCGCTGCCCAGATCCACCACCAACGGGCACTGATGTTCCTGTGCAATGGCCGCCAGTTCAGGCTCTGCCACCTCGGCGGTAAATCCTTCCACCCGGTAATTGCTGGTGTAGGCCTTCAGTAACAGGGCGGTACGGTCGCTGATGGCCTCACGATAATCCCGTGGATGAGTGCGGTTGGTGGTGCCCACCTCCCGCAGCTTGCAGCCGGCCCGGGCCATGATGTCCGGCAACCGGAAGGCGCCGCCAATTTCGATCAGTTCGCCTCTGGAGACGATGACTTCCCGCCTCTGGGCCAGACTGTTCAGGGTCAGCAGCACCGCAGCGGCGTTGTTGTTGACCACGGTGGCCGCTTCCGCCCCGGTCAGCCGACAGATCCAGGCGGCCACATGGTCGTCCCGGTCGCCGCGTTTGCCGGTGGTCAGGTCAAACTCGAGATTGCTGGCACCGGAAGCCACCGCCACCATGGCATCGATGGCTTCCCGGGGCAGCGGCGCCCGGCCAAGATTGGTGTGCAGTACCGTGCCGGTCAGGTTGAACACGGCTTTCATGGAGGGAGCGATCAGAGCCAGCAGGTGCTGCTCGACGGCGGCACTCAAAGCCTGATCATCCAGCGGCTGTTCACTTTGCCGCCACCTGTCCAGCACCGTTCGAATGGCTTCAACGACCAGCGGCCGACCGTGGGTGTCAGCCAGATGATGAACCGCTGGCCAGGCCAGAATCCGGTCCACAGAGGGGGGATGCATGCTGCCAACGGCTGCCTTGGGTGCAGCCTGATGAGCGGGAGATTTCCCGGAATCGTTCATGGGTACCGCCGTCCCTGGCGGTGACCAGGGTTTCTAATCGGATTGAGTCAGCGCTCTGACAATTTCATCCAGAGCATCGTCAGCCATGGCTCGCATTTCGTCGTCGGTACGATCCTGTACCGGATGACCAACAAACACCATGGCAGGCTCGAACCCCAGGGTTTTCGACTGCGCTGCAGCCGCCTGGACAAACTCGCCTGAAGCAATACCTACGCCTGGGATGTTCCGGCTTTCAAGATCCGCGATGTCATGTGTACAACACGACGTGCAGGAGCCTCAATCAGCCAGACCTTCCACCACCAGGTCCACTTCCGCTGCAATCTGCTGTTTCAGCGCAGTGGGAGCGACCCGGGTAAACGTGGGTTTACTGTAACGTTTGACGGTTACGCTCAGTTCGCCGAGACGTTCCTCAAGCCGGTCAAGGAACACGTTTCCTCTGGGCTTGGAAATGTCCAGCAAGCCGACGGTTTTACCCGCCAGACTCTGCGGACGGGCGAGCCGGGCCCGCACAGCCGGCGCAAACTCGCCGGTGGGGTCCAGCATCACACTGGTTTGACTCATACCTTCACCTCTCTGGTTACAGGAATGGAACCAACCGGGCCAGAGGCGGCCCAGCCGGCAATCACGGCTGAAAACAGGCCAGCGGTACCGCCAGCCCGGACAATCAACAAGCCACCGGGGCGGAACTTTCTCACGGTCTTGTCACGGAAACTCTCCGGGACGCCTTCGGCGATACCGCCGGCCCCGGCTACCATTTCTTCACCGGGGAACTGCAGCAGTTTTTCCAGCTCTTCCAGCAGGCGGGCTTTGGACCAGCCGGCTTCGATAAATACCCGGCTGTGTTCCGGCGACACCACCAGCACGGCATCGCCCGCCATGGCCATCTTGTGATGATCCACCGCACGCAAGGCATGGGCAAAGCTCAGGGCCAGGGATTCCGGATGGCGGGACTTCTGGTCCACAATGCCCTGCACACCTTCGCCGGCAAACAGGGTCACTGCCGACTTGCCTTCGGCAATGCCACGCTCCTGAGCCAGGGGCAGCCATTCGCTGTCTTCCGCCTCTGCGAAGCAGAAGGTGTACTTGCCCGGGGTACCCAGTGTCGAGCGGTCAATTTCACCGGGTCGACCACCGCCCACGTTACGAACGATCAGCTGCAAGGCCCGGCCAATGGTAGCGTTGGCCCGGTTACCCTGACCCAGCGCGTTGACCCCGGAATTCATCCCAATGGCCCGGGTAACCGGCCCGTTTGCGATGATCATTGGGCTGCAGAACATGGTGGTACACAGTACGCCGTGGAGACCAAACTCCTCTGTCAGTGCCGCTTCAAGCGCCGCCAGCAATACTGGCATGTACTCCGGCTTGCAGCCGGCCATGACCGCGTTCACGGCCACCTTCTCAACGGTGCAGCGCGCCAGGTCCGGTGGCACCAGTCCCAGCTCTTCAGCCGGGTCCCGGTCTGTCCCACCAAGCATTCTTAACACCCGTTGCGGTGTCGGCGGCACCACCGGCAGGCCATCGCTCCAGCCACGCTCATAGCAGGCTTCAATCAGATCTTCAGCATCGGTTTCGATGGACCGGGACGAGAGCTTTGTGGTGCCGAAGGCCAGTTCGAGATTTTCGGCAATTCCGGGTTCCAGGGTTTTCGAGCCGCAGCCAGGACGCATTACCGGCAAGTCAGCGCCCAGATCAGCAACCCCGGACAGGCGCTGCCAGTCTTCCCGGTGCCAGCCATAGGTCCGTTCAACCTCCCGTCCCTGTTCGACACGGATCAGCGTCGGCACAAACTCGATATTGAGACGGAAGGAATGTTCGAGGGTTTCGTCATGGCTGGCGCCGGACACACCAGTGCCGAAGGACGGATCATCCTGGGAATAGACAGTCAGCGGCCCCGCCTGCCGATCAAGCACTGCCAGCAGGGGTTCGATCAGCTGACAGGTCGGGCAGTCGCGCTTGGCAACAACAATAAGGCCATCTGGCAACTTGGTCATGATTCAGTTTCCGCCCGGTATCCGGGTCTGCTTATTGAGGGTTCAGACAGAATAGACACACCACAGACCATTGTCGACCGTCACTAGT
>NZ_CAXBDN010000214.1:0-7839 GCF_963974375.1 uncultured Marinobacter sp. | reverse complement strand
GAATCAGTGGCAACCTTGGTCTGGAATACGCAGCCAGACAGCTGGGCGCTACCGACGTCGTTAACCCCAACGATTACGACAAGCCGATCCAGGAAGTGATTGTCGATATGACTGATGGCGGCGCCGACTACACCTTCGAGTGTGTTGGCAACGTGAAGCTGATGCGCGCGGCACTGGAGTCGTGCCACAAGGGCTGGGGTGAGTCCATCATCATTGGCGTGGCCGGTGCTGGCGAAGAAATCAGTACACGGCCGTTCCAGCTGGTGACCGGCCGGGTCTGGCGCGGTTCAGCCTTCGGTGGCGTGAAAGGTCGCAGCGAGCTGCCCGGTTACGTGGCGAAAGCCCAGAGTGGGGAGATCCCGCTGGACGTCTTTGTCACTCACAACATGAAGCTGGAAGACATAAACCAAGCCTTTGACCTGATGCACGAAGGCAAGAGCATCCGCACCGTTATCCACTTCTGAGAGACCGTGAACAGAAAAGGGGAGCAGCCGTCCGGCTGCTCCCCTTTTTTTGATCACTTGCCAAACCCTGGATAGAAAACGCTGATAGCCGCGTCTTCGGTGTCAGCTCAGGCAAGGCGACGCCTTGCCACCAGCCCCAGCAGCCCCAGCAGCAACAGTGCAGCGCCTGCCGGCTCGGAAACCGGAATCCCGATTTCACGGCCAAGTTTCAGCTTCAGGACTTCTTCGAAGTTTTCGAAACTGGAGGCCGCCAGGCCGAAGGAATCCGGACCATATTCGAAGTTG
Source organism: uncultured Marinobacter sp. (assembly GCF_963974375.1). GTDB lineage: Bacteria > Pseudomonadota > Gammaproteobacteria > Pseudomonadales > Oleiphilaceae > Marinobacter. The sequence goes on along the minus strand of NZ_CAXBDN010000214.1, from coordinate 7,090 downwards.
ATGTTCGCAGCGGGACCAATACCGATGGTGTTCACCACGTCAGCTGCGCCGTTTTCAACAGCCCAGGCGGACGTACCCATGGTGCCTTCAGGGCCTGCGGGGTTGACGCCGGTATTCCAGCCACCGTCCGTGGACACGTCGATGATCGCTCTGTCAGCGGTGCCGGTGAAGGTCTCTTCGGCCCTGATAATGCCACAGGAGATGCAAGTGGAACCACCGTTACCACTTTGGCTGAGCGTCAGGAAAAATGACACCAGATCCGCCTTGGCAGTGACATCGTTGATCAATGTCATCCCACGTACTACGGAAGCGGAGCTTCCGAAACGGACCACCGAGACAGCCACAGAGCCATCGGCAGGCAGAATAGCGTTTATGGCGTTGGAGTAGCCCTGCCTCTGAAGATTCCATTCCGAACCGTTGATGCTGCCGGAGGCGTCAACCACCAGTGCAAGCTCAATAACCCCGGCACGGGCAGCAAATGGTAAAACAAGGGAAACCGACAGGAGTATTGCAGTGAGTGTAACTTTCAAGCGTTTCATAGAGTATTCCTTCACGTTGCTCGATGTCTCAGTACATTTGAATGTACCGATAAGCAGAATCAAACCGCTCGGATTCCGACTTCCTTAACGGGAACTAATCAAAGGCAAGTTAAGGGCCACCTATAAAAAATTTATTTTAAATTAATCATTTGATAATTTTCTGATCGCGCTCACCGCCAAAAGTGTAAAAATACCTGACATGAAAAAGCCGGAGCGGGCTACCCGATCCGGCGATGTGATCAATCCTTTTCCATCAGCATGCCCTAAAAAGCACCCGGATCTGCCTGCAACGCCAGCGCTGGTACCCGGTCCGCTCCCCAGCTCTGGTGCACCTTCTCGGTTATCCTGTCGAGGTCTTCCTGGGGCACCTTTTCCGGATTGCCTTTCTCCAGCGGATCAAAATGGAAGATGTACAGACGGGAAGCAAATTCCTCGAATGGCAGTGAGGCTTCGCCGAAGCGTTCACCGTTGCCTGAGGTGCTGACCACGATACCATCGCCCCAGTTCTGGCCGCTGTCGTTGTTGGGATTGAAGAAGTAGACCCGCATGACATCCTGCTGGTCCAGTCCTACCCGGAGGACGGTGATAGCATGCCAGCCGATAAACCGGGCGGCGCTGTCGGTCACCGCCACACCTGCCGGCTGAGGATGGATCAACGGCTGACTGCCATTATAGTAAGGGTGATAGCTGACGTAGAAGTGACGCAGAAAGCCGTCAAGATCCTCAAGGTGCCCAGTCGCCACATCAACATTGATGCGAAAGCCCCGTCCCGACCACCAGCCATGAAATTCGGGATTGACCCAACGGTGCGGATCCCCTTCCCGGCCAATACACAGGCGGCCCATCTCGGCGTAAATCCGGTCCAGATGAGGCACCACAATCAATGAGACCGGGTCGAGATCGAGCGCAATAGTGGCGGCAACACCTGCCCCGCTATCGCGGGAGGAAACCGGCTGCCCTTCAAAATGCATCACAATTTCGTCGTCACGGGCGGCCCAGGCCACCATCTGCAACAGATAGTCAGGATCGTTGTAGGCCCACATGGAGAGCGCCCGCGCCGACTGACAGGTGGGGTTATTACCCTGCCCCACTCCCAGTGGCTGACCCAGCATGGACAACACGCCCTGCACCAGCCAGGCCCGGGGCGACGGTGTCGGCCCGAACACCAGCTGCAGACGGTCTGCGGCAACGTCGGACAAAGGCAGCTTCAGTTGTCGCCACAGTGCCGGCGCAACTGCGGTCTGATAGAGAATACCCCGTTCAAGCAGCAGCGCCAGCCCATAGAGGCCCTGGCAGGTTTCCGGATACAGGGCATCACGGATCAGGGCGTGCACCAGATTCTGGTAGCAATACAGGCAGTCACGACCGGTTCCCGAAAGCCCCAGAGCTTCTGGCAGCAGCACACTGTTGTCATCCAGCAGATACCGGACCAGCGCCGCATGGTAGGGCGAAACCAGCCCGGTATCGTGCATGGCCCGGGCGCAGCCGGTTGCTTCACCTTGCAGGGCGACGTTGTCCATCGCCTCCAGACGCTCAAGGTAGACGGCAATGCCAGGATCTTCGCGGCAGGCCTGGGTCGGCCCGAACAGACTGCTGATCAGGCGGTCGGCGCCCTGGCCACTGCCACCCAGCTCAAGATCAGGGTTGGCCCGGCACACCGCAATCTGGGTGATCATCCGCCGCACATCCGCCAGCTGGATCGGGCGCTGCCGCAGAATCCGCCAGATTTCATCAATCAGCTGGTCAATGACGTGTTCATAGCCGATGCCCTCCGCCAGATGACGGATCACATGGCGACTGACCATGGCCAGCTTGCCCTGCTGCTCACGCTCCGCCTCATTGGGCGTGCTGAACAACATCTCCAGATTGATGGCCAGCACCTGGGTCAGGTAATGGTGAGCCTGCTCAGAGGAGATCGAATGAGGCTGGTAGTGACCGTTGGCAACCGCCAGTAACCGCAGTTCGCTGAGCGCCTCGATGACCACCACTTCCATCTGCGGGCTGCGCAGTGAACCGGTGGTCAGTGAGGGCATCAGAATCTGCGGATTGGCCCAGTCGGTGCCTTCAAACACACCGGCGGCTTCGATAGCGGCGGCCCGGGCCTCAATGACCTCGCAACCGCCCTCTATCATCAGTACCTGCCGCGCACTGTCCAGCAATCGTGGCAGCTTGGCTATCCGTGTTACCGAGGGACTGTCCGTGGACAACCGGATGGCATCATCCAGTCGCTTGACACGGATATCCAGCTTTTGCCGGACACTCAAGTCCGGTGACTGCTCTTCTTCGTTATGACTCAAACCTTGTTTCCTCAGATTCCAGCGGGAATCCTGATAGTTGGTTCAGGTCGATTATACATAGAAGTCGAGATCTTCCTGAGCCGCAAGCAGATCACGCATACGATAAGGGTCGTCACCGAAGAAGTAAATCAATCCCCAGTGAGTACCGAAAGCGGTACGCTTGGTGACCGTCTCTTCAACGGGTGGCGTGAGTTCGTGAGACTCAAAATACTCGTGATCTTCCGTTGCCTCGGGTATTTCCAGCTTGCTGACCACCCGACGACGGGGGTACACACCGAAACAGCCGGCATAACCCTTGGCATCAACCACCTCTTTCGGGAAGAAGGCAGTGATTTCTTCTTCGGTGGTTTTTGGATCAAAGGACAGAATCAGACCCTGATAGGCGTTAAAACCGTAGGCCCGCTCCAGCAGTTCAAAGACCTTGAATCCGGGCGGACGATACGCCACCTCACCAAAGTACATGGTGCCGTCGCTGGTCACGAAGTATTCCGGATGCACAAAACCAAAGTCGATATCGAAGGTCTTGATCAGCCGCTCGATCTGTTCAACGATCTGCGGGCGGTATATTTCCAGGTCGGGGGTTGCCGGCACGAATACCGAATAGCCCAGGCGGACGTATTCAGAAATATTCAGGAACCGGATCTTGCCGTTGTGGACCCAGGCTTCCACCGCAAACTCCCAGCCGTCGAGGTGAGATTCCATCAGTACCGGGAATTCCTCATCAGGTATGGTATCGACCTCATCCGGCGTGCGGATCACCCGGTGACCCAGGCAACCAGCCTTGTCGAAAGCCTTGAGGTGAATCGGGTCATTGGGGTCGCCATCCAGCTTGAGCAGGGTCTGGTTGACCCGCTTCAGAAAACGGATAACGTCATCGCGATCGTGGGCCTCTTCAAAAATGCCGACACGGATACCGCCCAGCTGGGCCCGGCGTTTCATCAATGCCTTGTCGCGCAGCAGCATGGCCTGACCGAATAGACGCGGGTTATCGAGCAGCACCGAGTTGATGGCGCCGGCCCACTCCACTGTTTCCTCAAACAACGGAATGGACACGTCGACACCCATTTCCTTGAGCGTCTGTGCGATTTCGACCGAACGGTCGTTCAGCCGCTCAAAATTCCAGGGCACGTAAGGAATGTTGTGTTCGGTGCAGTAAGCCTCCGCCCAGTCCGGAGCCACCACCACGTAACGGCGGTCAAAGGTCTCTGCGGCTTCGATAGCGTTGAGGCTCCATCCCAACAGTGCAACAAACCCTTTTTCAGGGTTAATGCGGGATTCACGGTTGGTCATACGCAGTCCTCGTTAAAAATTGAACTACCAACCTACAGAGTTTGGATGACAATTAATAATCGGATGCTTATGAATAAATTACGAATTTTCGCCAGGGGCCTGATATAAAAGGTGAATCCCGTCACAAAAAAAATGATATTAAATCAGGATATAAGTGATTTTTTTATACCATAAAGATATAAGAGCTTGCCGGTCAGACTCCGGCAAGCTCATTACGGAGGGGCGTTTCTCAGGGCTTGAGCTGCAGTGTCGACAGCGTCCGCTCACGCACATCCAGCAACAGCTGTTCGTTATCCACCAGCGACTGACCGTAGGAGGGAATCAGCACCCGCAGGCGCTCCTGCCATTCCGGTGATTTGGTACGCTCCGGGAAACAGCGCTCAATCACATCCAGCATGGCGTGAGCCGCCGTAGACGCGCCCGGCGAAGCCCCCAGCAGGGCCGCCAGGGTACCGTCCTTCGCCGCCACGATTTCGGTGCCGAACTCCAGTTTGCCGCCGCCGTCTTTGGTACGCTTGATGATCTGGACCCGCTGGCCGGCATCCTGCAGCTTCCAGTCGTCCTCGTTGGCATCCGGAAAGTAATTTCGCAGGGCGGCGACCCGGTCGCTGTGAGACTGGAACACCTCGCCGATCAGGTATCGGGTCAGGTCCATATTGCTTTTGCTGACGGACAGCATGGGCACCAGGTTGGTGGGCTTGACCGATCCGAACAGGTCGAACATCGACCCCTGCTTCAGAAAGCGGGTGGTGAAGCCCGCAAACGGACCAAACAGCAAAGCCGGCTGGCCGTTGATAATGCGGGTATCCAGGTGTGGTACCGACATCGGTGGCGCGCCAATGGGAGCCTTGCCATACACCTTGGAGTGATGCTGTTTGACGATTTCGGGCTTCTGGCAAACCAGCCACTGCCCGCTGACCGGGAAGCCGCCGTAACCCCTGGCTTCATCAATGTCCGATTTCTGAAGCATCGGCAAGGCACCACCACCGGCCCCCAGAAACACAAAACCGGCCTCCAGTTTGGTGGTTACGCCGGTTTTCTGGTCCTTGACCCGGACTTTCCAGCGGCCATTGTCACGTTTTGCCATCCAACTGACGGCATTGCTCAGCATCAGTTCAAAATTCGGCGTGGTTTCCAGATACTTCACCATGCTGCGGGTCAACGACCCGAAATCCACGTCGGCGCCGTGCCTGACCCGGGTTGCCGCTACCCGTTGCATGGGGTCACGATGTTTCACCACCAGCGGCATCCACTCGGCCAGGTCCGCCGGCGATTCGGTGTATTCCATCTCCCGGAACAGATGATGCGCACTCAGTCGCTGATGACGGCGCTTCAGAAATGCCACATTCTTTTCACCCCAGACAAAACTCTGGTGTGGCGTGCGGTTAACAAAGGTTGAGGGCGCAGGCAACATGCCCTGCTCCACGAGATAGGACCATAACTGAAGAGAGACTTCGAACGAGGCGTTGATTTTCAGCGCCCTCTCAATCTCAACATCACCATCGTCCGTTTCCGGAGTGTAATTAAGTTCACAATAACCGGCATGGCCGGTACCCGCGTTGTTCCATCCGTCTGTGCTTTCATGGGCGACGTGATCGAGACGTTCAACCATGACGATGTCCAGGGACGGATCCAGCTGCCTGAGCATCATGCCGAGTGTGGCGCTCATGACGCCACCTCCGACCAGCACTACATCTGCCTGTCTTACGGCCATTAGCTAGTCACCTTAGCAAGTTTTAGAACTGGTCAGGCCCGCCACGATCAGCGGCAAGCCTGTTTGAAATTTGCGACATTATCGCGGTTTTCAGCGGGATAATGAAATGCAGACACCGCCACTTTAGTCGGATACCCAAATCCGGATACTCTCCAATCATCGGTGAAACAGCCATAGTGGATTATGCTGTGGTTACGCTGTATAAAGCCGGACTGGCTCACTTTCTTCCTGTCAGGGTAAAGGATTTTCCAATGATTCTGGCTCTTCTCGCTATTGTTGCAGGCCTGGTACTGCTGGTCTGGAGTGCAGATCGTTTTGTCGACGGTGCGGCGGCCACGGCGGGGCACCTGGGTATGCCCCCTTTGCTTATCGGTATGGTGGTGATTGGTTTCGGCACATCTGCGCCGGAGCTGGCAGTGTCGGTAATGGCAGCTGCGGACGGCAACCCGGGGCTTGCGCTGGGTAATGCCTACGGTTCCAACATCACCAACATCGCGCTGATCATTGGCCTGGTTGCGCTGATCAGCCCCATTGATGTGCACTCTGGCATTATCAGAAGAGAACTGCCGATTCTGCTGGGGCTTACCCTGCTGGCCGGGTGGCAGCTGATCGACGGTTCTCTGTCGCGCACCGATGGCTGGGTGCTGCTCGCGGTATTTTTTGCGGTAATGGGCTGGTCAGTGGTTCAGGGCATCCGGGGCAAGGACGACGCCCTGACCGGACAATCCGAGGCTGAGCTGCTGGAGCAGCCGATGCCATTGAAGCGCGCTGTGATGTGGCTGATTGTTGGCCTGCTGCTGTTGCTGGTCAGTTCCCGACTGTTGGTCTGGGGGGCCGTCTATATCGCTCAGGCGCTGGGGGTCAGCGATCTGATCATTGGTCTGACCATTGTCGCCATCGGCACGTCCCTGCCCGAACTGGCCGCCGGCCTGGCCTCGGTGCGCAAGAACGAACACGATCTGATTCTGGGAAACATCATCGGGTCCGGTATTTTCAACACCCTGGCGGTGGTGGGTATTGCGGCAACGATCCAGCCGTTGGCAGTAGAGTCGGTATTACTGCATCGGGACTGGATGCTGATGGCCGCACTCACCCTTGGCCTGCTGATCATGGGCATGGGATACAGGGGCCGCAAGGGGCGTATCAACCGGGTGGAGGGCGCCTTCCTGGTGGCCATCTACATTGGCTACACCGGCTACCTGGCGTCTACCGTGATTCGCCAGGTGCCGGCAATGTGAAGCTGGCCGCGT
>NZ_CAXBDN010000213.1:0-7869 GCF_963974375.1 uncultured Marinobacter sp. | reverse complement strand
CCGGAAGCTGCTGGCAAACTGGGCATCAGGTTGCCTCAACAAGGGCTGTTACAAGGTGGTGCCGTTCATGAACAGCCAGAGCGCGACAGCCAGCTGACAGACAATCACCACGGCGGTGAGTCCGGCACGGAGCCTGCGATACCAGGTCGGCCAATAGTCGAAGAGCCAGCGCAGGTCGATCAGGCACATGGCGAGATAGGCTAACGGATACAGCACCGCCTGCCAGCCAACCGGTAACAGCAACAGCAACCCTGCGGTGAGAAACAGGACCTGACTGGTCACCAGAGTAGCTATGGGAGACAGCGGGTAGCAACGGTTTTCCAGCTGCATGGCCACCGGCCAGTAAACGCCGGCCATGAAGGCCAGAATGCCGGCGCTGTAGAGATAGAACCATGAGATCAGCCAGGAACTCTCTCCTGGCCAGAGCAACAGCCCTATTGCCCCGGCCAGAAACGGGATCAGGCCTGCTAAGCCAACCACCATGGCCAGCCTGGCGACCGAGATCACGAGCGCTGCCCCTGCACGCTGATTCTCATGGGCTCGATTTCCGCTGGCGCCATGCCCACCATTTCGTGATACGCGGAGGCGTGTACCACATCGGTCCGCTCGATATCGATGTCCTTCAGGGTGTCCTGGATTTCCCAGGCGCTGCGGAACAGGCAGGTTTGCCCTTTGGCGTCCGAAAGCAGCAGTTGTTGGTCTGAAATCAGCAACCTTGCCATGTAGCGTTGCCCTTCCAGAGAGATGATGTCCAGCAGAGCCACTTTCCGGCGGTGTTTCTGCAAGTCGGCAAGGGTGATGCGCACGGTTGATTCCCCACTGGTCAAATGAACCGGATAGTGTCCGCCAACGGGCATAACTCCGGATTCTTATGTTGCTACAGACCTAGTACGCCAGCCGGCGGATGGAAGATCAGCGAGGTATCACATATTTAAGAGGCTGATGATGCCGGCTGCACTCAGATTGGAGGGTTGGGTACGGGGGATTGCGATTCAGTAGCGTTCAGCCATAGCACGGCAGGGTTCATGGGCATGGCAGGTTACAAGATGATCGTTGACCATGCCGCAGGCCTGCATGAAGGCGTAGACAATGGTGGGCCCGACAAAGTTGAAGCCCTGTTTTTTGAGGGCTTTTGACATGGCTTCTGCCTCAGAGGTGGTAACCGGCACCTCCTGTAGTGACTGCCATTGATTCTGCCGGGGCCGGTGGTCGACATGGGACCAGAGGAACTCACTGAAGGATTCGCCACGTTCGCGGAAACCCAGAAAGCCCCGGGCGTTGCGAATGATGGAGGCAACTTTCAGCCGGTTGCGGATAATTCCGGGATCCGCCAGCAACTCGGCAATCCTGCGGTCGTCATACTGAACAATTTTCTCCGGATCGAAATTATCGTAGGCCTTTCGATAACTGTCCTGTTTGCGCAGGATCGTTATCCAGCTCAGCCCCGCCTGCTGTCCGTCGAGGCAGAGTTTTTCGAACAACGACAGATCGTCGTGTTCCGGGCGGCCCCAGACCTGATCATGGTAGGCCATGTACAGTGGGTCGGTGCCGCACCAGGGGCAACGCTGTTTGGTGGTGTTGGTGGTCATCCGTGGTCTGCTCCGGGCTGTGCCCCGATCATGGTCAGTGTCCAGTCGGGGTCAGTGATCCGGTCCATGTGGGCCGGGTTGATATCGTGGTGCTCATCGGCCTGCACCAGGGTCAGGCCGGGCGGCGCCGGCTTGGTGTCTCCCATGGTCTGCCAGACCACGGCGATCATGAAACCGTCCACATCAGTGATGGCCGCCGCCCAGTGCTGATCCGGCCGGTCGCCGGACAGAGAGCCGTCGGCATGCACCTCCAGCGTTTGCAGGTTATTGGCAATGCCGCGACCGGTCGCCTTGAGCCACGCTTCTTTCAGGGTCCAGACCCGCAGAAAGGCCCGCTCATCGGCCTGGCTCAGCAGCCAGTCCTGTTCGCCCCGGGTAAACCAGCGGCGGACAATACGCCGCCAGTCCGTCTCACGGTAGAGCGGTTCCACATCGACACCCAGCCCCGGCGACGGGGCAGTCGCGCAGGCTGAAAGGCCGTGACTGTGGCTGAGCGACAGGAACCAGCCTTCCGGTTCGGCCGAAGCCACCAGCCGGCCATGGGCCGGTCGGCACAGTCGCGGGGCAACACCGCTAGCGCCATACAGGGCCTGACGAACCAGCCAGCGGCTGTGAATGAACTCATTGAAGCGCCCGGTCGCAAAGGCCGCTACGACCTCCTGCTCGTAGCTTGAGAGCCAGCTGGGCAGTACTTGCGGCTCCAGCGGCTGCCGGGCCAGCCAGACACTGACCCGGGTTTCGCGCTGTTCAGGGCTGGAGTCGCTGGATGTGCCAGCCATCATTGCTCCTCAGGTATTCAAACCGGTCGTGCAGGCGGCTGGGCCGGCCCTGCCAGAATTCGAATCGGTGAGGAACAACCCGAAAGCCTCCCCAGAAGGACGGCAGCGGTACTTCGCCATCACCAAATTTACGTTTGATCTCAGCAACCTTCTGTTCCAGCAGGCCCCGGGACGTAATCACTTTGCTCTGTTCCGATACCCAGGCGCCCAGCTGGCTGCCCCGGGGGCGGGAGGCAAAGTATTTCAGGGATTCGGCGCTACTGACTTTTTCCACAGTGCCCTGAATAATGGCCTGCCGGTTGAGTCCGATCCAGGGAAAAAGCAGGGCAGCTTTCGGATTTTCAGCCAGTTCCCGGGCTTTGCGACTACCATAGTTGGTGTAGAACACAAAACCGCAGTCATCGAAGTATTTCAGCAGCACGGTACGAAGGTCCGGCTGGCCATCTTCGCCGGTGGTTGCCAGTGACATGGCGTTGGGTTCCAGGATCTGCGCGTCCCGTGCATCCTGAAACCAGTGTTCGAACTGCCTGACCGGGTTATTATCAAGATGCTCAAGATCCAGCCCTTCGCTCTCGAAATCGCGGCGCATATCACCTATGTCCATGGGGCATTCCTGATATAAAGTGGGGTTACCTTATTACGCCCGCCTATTCTTTCAGGATCAGGCGCACTTGAGAACCGCTAACAGGAGTTATGTTGTGACGGCATCGGCCCGGAGCAAGTCCAGATTCATGACGTTGGTGTTCTGCCTGACGGCATTGGTTCTGGTGTTGTTGCTGGCGGCGTTCGTTGCTCTGCCCCGGTATCTGGAACACAGTATTCCGCGCCAGCTGGATGACGCCTTTGGCTGGCAGACCCGGGTAGGCGATATCAGTACCAACCCCTTCACGCTGACCGTTTCAGTGGCGGACCTGCACGCTGTCAACCGGCATGGCGAATCAACCCTGGCCTGGAATGACCTTGATCTGCGCCTGGGTTTCTGGCCTCTGCTGAAGGGTCGGCTTCAGCCCGTAAGCGTGACGCTCGATCAACCGTTGTTGCGGCTTGACCGCCATGACGACGGTACCTGGTCGCCATGGCGGGACTGGCCAGCGGCCTGGAATGGAGATGATCTGCGGCGAGCTGATGTGCGGGTTATGGAAGGGCAGCTTCTGATCAATGATCACTTTGCAGCCGGTCCGCAAGCGTCCGGGGAGCAGAGCACTGACGAACCGGGAACCTCCCGTTACCAGCTGACGCTGCATTCGCTGGTGTTGCAGGACCCGGAGAACAGCGAGGCTGCGGATGGTCAGCGGGCCCTGCTGGTTCAGGGTAGTGACGGCGAACAGTCACTTGAGCTTGAAGGGTTGCTGGCAGGTTCCCCGGGCGGGCAGCAAGGGCTGCGGCTGGCAGGTACGCTGGATGCGAGGCAGCTCGGACTGGCCAGTCTGGCGCGGCTGCTGGAGCCGATGGAGGTTGCCGTCCCGGATGCCGGTCTGGCTGCCAGTGCACAGGCCGACCTGAGCACGGAGTTCGAGTGGGTCTGGGCGGATCGGCAATCCGCCATCATGACTCGTAACGGTCAACTGGTTCTGCGCGATCTGGTGATCGCTTCCGGTGACAGCGAACGTGTTTTTGTGACCCTGGCGGAAGGGCAGTTGTCCGGACTTGCCATGAATTCTGCCAATCAGGAACTGGTGGTTTCCAGCGTTTCATTGCTACGCCCCGAGTTCATGCTGGATTACCACGAACAAGTCCGCGAGCAGTGGCGAACCAGAGCCGACGATCGCTGGATCCGGGAGCTGGCCGACTGGCGCTGGTCTGTGGGTGGCCTGAACCTGTCAGAGGGCCGGCTCAGTGTGCGTAACCTGCTTGCTGAGGCGGAGGTGGTAAACACCGTTGAGAGCATTGAACTCAGCCTGGGCGCCATGACCGAGCGTCTGGAAGAGCCGGTCGTGTGGCAGGTCCGGGGCCAGATGGCGGAGGGCGGGCAACTCAGTGCCAGCGGCCAGTATACCCTGCGACCCTTTACCCTGGGTTCCGGTTTCGATCTGGATCAGCTGGCGTTGGCGCCGCTGGCGGGATATCTGACGTCGCCTGCAGCGTTCGTGCTGGCGGGCGGCACCCTGAGTCTGCGGGGACAGCTGGATCTGGACGGGCAGGATCAGAAACTGACCGGAACCTTTGAAGGCAACGGCAGCATCAGTCAGTTTGACTTGCGCAGTTCTGATCCGGGCGCCAGTGTCAGCTCTCCCGAAGGCAGTGGCGAGACGGTGGCCGGCTGGCGTGAGCTGCGGCTGGGGCGGATAGAGTACAACCTTGCCCCCGCCCGCCTGGAACTGGGCGAGGTCAGTCTTTCCGAGCCCACCGTGCTGGTGCGTTATCAGCCAGACACAGGCTTCAATCTGGCGCCGCTGTTCGCCTCCCGCTCTGAAGAGCCAGAGCCGACCCCATCCGCGGAGGCTTCTGCGCCGTTGCGAACCTTGCCGTTAATCTTCCGGATGCGGGATCTGACGGTGAACAGTGCGGAATTGCGTTATTACGACAGCAGTTTCACTCCGGAATTCAGCAGTCGGGTCCACGGTCTGAACGGCGTACTGACCCGGATTGCCAATGTGCCTCCCCTGCGGGGACAGATTCAGCTGGAAGGTGCGCTCAATGAACGCTCCCGGTTGGAGTTGGTGGGTGCGGTTGGCACCATGAAGGTCAGTGACCAGGAAGTGATCAGCGACGATCCCGTGGTGCTGGACATGATACTGGCGCTGGATTACCGCTTGTCCGGGCTGGCCCGTGACAACCGGTTCCGCAGGGCGGTCGATCGGCTGCTTGAACGCTTGCCGGGACAAGCCGAACCCGGGTTGTCCGCACCGGGCTATCTGCCGGATGAAGCGCCGGGTGACGGTACCCCGGTTGAGGGCCGCTTTCGGCTGAATCTCCGGTAATTTCCGTCAGTCAGTACACTCGATATTCCGACATCTGTTAACAGGAGCCACGTTGCCATGGCCATTCCCGGCGCCAGCAACTTTTTTGCCTACATCGCCCGCCTGCGCTGGATTCGTCGCTGGGGGCTGATGCGCAATGCCATTGAAGAAAATGTGGCCACCCATTCCTGGGAGGTGGCGACCCTCGCCCACGCGCTGGCGGTCATTCGCAACCAGCAGTTCGGGGGCACGGTGAATCCGGAACAGGTGGCAACGGCCGCGCTTTATCATGATGCTACCGAGGTGATCACGGGCGATATGCCGACGCCGGTGAAGTATCACTCCAGCGTGATGCGCAATGTCTTCGCGGATATCGAGCACCAGGCCGCAGACGAACTGCTGGCATTACTACCGGATCAGCTGCGGGAAAGTTTTGCCCCTTACGTGCAGGAGAGCCGCTGGCCTGAGGATGTGCGAACGCTGGTAAAGGCGGCGGATCGTCTGTCAGCGTTGTTGAAGTGCCAGGCGGAAGTGCAGGCTGGTAACCGGGAGTTTGAACCGGCGGGGGAGCAGATCCTCAAGCGGCTGCTGGAAGAGGCACTGCCGGAAGTGAACTACTTCCTGGAGGTGTTTGCGCCGGGCTATCGCCAGCCCCTGGATCATTTGCTGGGGGATTGAACGATGGCGATCGGGCTGCGCTGGTATCAGGCCAGATCGTGATTGTCGATGCCGGCGGCGACCACCCGGTTACGACCGCTGTTCTTGGCCTGATAGAGCGCTTCGTCGGCCCGTTTGAAAGTGGCGGCGACCGTTTCTCCGGGTTGATGAATGGCGATGCCCTGGGACACAGTCACCCGTTCGCTTTCCGGCAGTTCGTCAAACCGCAGCGCCTCTACCGCCTTGCGGATTCGGTTGGCGGCGGGAATGGCATGGTCTGGTGAGGTGTCCGGGAACAACAGCAGGAATTCTTCACCACCAATGCGACCTATGTAGTCGCCCTTACGGACGGTGTTCTCGAGGGCCTGGCTGACCTTGCGCAGGATCTCGTCGCCGGCCTGATGGCCGTAGGTATCGTTAACACGCTTGAAGTGGTCAATATCGAGAATACTGATGCCCAGTGCTTTCTGGCCCGGAGAGTAACGTTCGGTGCGGGCAGCTTCCCGTTCGAACTGCTCCATCACTGTGCGGCGGTTGGGCAGGCAGGTAAGGGGGTCGCGGGTCGCCAGCTCAACCAGTTCGATATTCGCCGTCTTCAACTGGCGGTTGCTGGAACGGAGCTGCATCCGCAGTTCAGAAATGTAGGCGCCCAGATAGGCCGCGATCGATAGCAGCGACGCATAGGCAAACAGGGTGACCGCTTCCAGTGGCCAGTAGACACGCTCCGGATAGGTTAAGGCCAGTGCAGCGATCAGCAGCAAGTACGTGGAGTAGTAGATGCCGGCCAGAATCAGCATCTGGTGCCGGCGCAGGCCCAGGGCGCCGAACATGATGCCGGTCGCCGCCATTAACAGAAATACCGTCCGCCCCTGGGGAAGTGTCACGAAATACATAACGTACAGAGAGGGCAGGATGGGCCAGACGATCTGTATCATCGTCAGGCTGGGGTCCTTGAACCGCAGGTTCAGGCCCGATTGCATGGTCAGCACCAGCAGCGTGCCCATCAGAATACTGGCGGCGCCAAAGACCACAACAGGCTCGATGGCCAGAAAGCCACCCACCACAAGGCCGGCAACAACAAGGAACGTACAGCCGTGATTGGCAAACCCCCAGAACATGCGTTTCAGGCGGAGGTTCTGAGCGGCCTGGATCTGGGGATCAATAGATGGTGCCGAAGTTGGTGCCGACATGTTGCCCCTGACTTTCTGGTCTGATCAATGACCGTTTTTTTATATTTGTGTAGCCAACACTAGCATGAAATAAATTCTATCTGCATGGATTTGAGATCCGGCTACCCAAAAAATCGGTGCAATGATCAGGGATATGCCCGATGCATGCAATCGTCAGCTGGTTAAAATATGGTCACAGATCTGAGTGGCTACGACAGGTCCGGTGTCTCCCGATGTTCGTAGCAACTTTGCGTTGTATGGAATCTGATAAAAGCGGACCTGTGTCGTTTCTATCGGCTTGTCTTTTGCGGATGCTTCTTGTGTCCGGCTCAGGTGTCGTCACAACGGAAAAACTGACGAGGGGTAACTTTGTGGAATGGGGTCCGGGCTACCGGTGTATTTTTTTTCTGCTGCTGGTGCTGATCGCGCCAGCCCAGGCGCTTGCCGGGAACTATCCCCGGGTCCTTCTCGCTGAGGTCACGCGGGAAGCTATCGCGGAAGATCTGCCGTTGACTGGCACGGTGAACGCCCTGCGCTCATCGCAAGTGTCTTCCGCCGTCGCCGGGCTGATTCTCGAGGTGAAGGCTGAACCAGGGCAGGCTGTTGCCCGCGGTGAACTGCTGATGAGCCTGGACGATGAACAGACCGGTTTTGAGCTGGCCAGCGCCCGGGCTGAATCCCGCGAGGCCGGCGCGCGCCTGGCAGAAGCCCGTCGACGGCTGGCGGAGGCCCGGTCGGTGGGCGCCGGGCGCAACATAGCCGCAACCGAAATCAG
>NZ_CAXBDN010000212.1:0-7935 GCF_963974375.1 uncultured Marinobacter sp. | reverse complement strand
GGAGAACCCCGACATGGCATTGAACACCCGGCGGATGGTGCGGTCAGACACGGTCTGGGCATCAAACACATCACCGGCAACCAGCACCGCATCGCAGCCCTGTTCGCAGGCCAGTGTCGCCAGACGCTCAATGGCGACATAGCGGGCTTCCACCAGGGCGGCGCCATCTTCGGCGTCAAAGCGGCTGAATACCCGGCCCATCTGCCAGTCTGCGGTGTGTAGGAATCTGGGCATAGGTACCTTGTGCAAGTGTCGGATTGGCAAGCTGATGTTTCAATCCGACAGTGTACCTGTTAATGCATTTCCGACAGTACCTTCACCCGGCATTCCATTTCTTCATTACTTTCAGGTTCAGCCCACGACAACCTGAAACAACCAGAACCGTGGCCCCGGTCACTGGCCCAGTTGTGCCATCCGCTGGCGAATCTCTTCCCGCCGACCCTGGTCAGCCAGGGCTCTGCCGGGGCGGTCAGAAGCGGCAAGCGCCCGTTCCAGATACGCTCTTGCCCGCTCCTTCTCGCCCTGCTCAATCAGATAATCGGCAAAAAAATAGTTGGGGTCGATACCGTCCGGATTGATTGCGAGGGCTTTCTGCAGATACCTTCGGGCCTTGTCGCTATTGCCGAATCCGACCGGCCAGCCAGGTACCTGGTAGTAGAGACTGCCAAGAGAGGTATAGGCCGAGCCTTCCAGGGCCGTGTCGTCAATGGCCACGGCCGCCTCCAGATTCCGGCGTGCCTCCCTGACCAGCTTCAGGGCACCCAGGCCACCTTTTGCCCCGGCCCATGTGCTCTGAACAATGGCATGCCAGATCAGCGGCTCAGCCCGGTTCGGATAGGCCGCCAACAACTGTTCAGAATGTTTGGCCAGCGTTTCGAAGGACTTTTCCCGCTGGGCCTCCGGCAGCTGATACTGGATTTCTGCCCAACGTTGCTGAATCACTCCCAGATCCGCAGTCAGCGAGTCAGCCAGTGCTGGCAACGTCAGCAGCGCTGCAACAAGTATTACTATCCATCTCATGGGGAAACTCCTGAATCAAGAAATTGCCGGATAACCGGCAGTTGTTTCAGCATCGCCCTGTCTACCAGACGGGGCAGCACGCCATTAACCAGTACAAACAGCTTTTCCGGCCAGCCCAGGAAGCAACGGCGCTGGTCCCGGTTCATGGCACGGACAATCCGGGCCGCTACCTGCCGGGGATGGTCCATGGCGTTACCGAGCGCGTGATTGAGTTGATGGATGACTTCCGGGTTCATGTCGGTTCGGGTAGCCCGGGGGGCCACATACAGCACGTGTATCGGGGTATCCGCCAGTTCCCTTCTGAGCGCTTCGGTGAAGCCCCGCAGCCCGAACTTGGTGGCGCAGTACGCGATATAGCCGGGATATCCGATGCTGCCGAAGGTGGAGCCGACAAACGTCAGGGTCCCACGCTGCCGCTCCCTGAACAGGGGCACAAAATGCCGGGCCACCAGCAGGGCACTGCGGAGATTGACCGCCAGCTGGTTATCAATATTGCTGACCGAAGATTGCTCCAGTGACGCAAAGTGGTTCTGCCCGGCACAGTGAATGATGCCATCGATTTCGGGCCAGGCCGCAGTGACTGCCTGTAATTGCTGATCCAGATCGGTTGCAGCCAGATCAAGCTTTACCAGGGACACGCCATCAGGCAGGTGTGCCGTCTCGGGGTGACGGGTTGCCACCAGCAGTCTCGCACCCTCGTCCAGCAGCTGCGCGATCAGCGCCCTTCCGATACCGCCGGTGCCACCCAGCAACAGGAAGCAGCGATCACGCAGCTGCATGGTCAGTCTCCAGCGTCTGCCTGCTGGTCTGCTGCGGCAGAGGAATGCGGTGCAGCATGTCGCCGTACAACCGGTAAACCATCCGGGCTGCATCGATAATGGCCTGCTGGTCTGCAGGATCGGTGATGCTGTTCATCAGCTTACGGAAGAATTCGAAGTGCCCCTGGTCCAGTTCGCCGTGGGAATAGAGGTAGCTGAAGGCCTGATCCGGCAGTTCCAGATGGGCCTGGATCTGCCTTGCAAGAGGCGTTGCCAGCTCTATGGATGTTCCTTCAAGAACCTGCACCATGCCGAAGAAGGCGGCCGGGTTACCCCGGTCAATCTGATGGTACAGGTAGGCCACCATGAGCTCGACGGTGAGGTCCGGTGTACTGGCGCGACACGCTTCACGGTCCTCGCCGCAGGCCTGCAGATCATTGAGAATCCACTCGTGGTGACCGTATTCCTCCTCGATGTATTCCACCAGAGCTTCCCGCACGCCTTCCAGCCGGTCTGGAAGCCTACTGCCGCAAGCCATCATCAGTGGCACCGTGTGTTTGACGTGATGAAACGCCTGGGTCAGAAACCAGGTGTAGCTTTCAACAGTCATCCGGCCCTCACTGACGGCGGCAATAACCGGCGCACGGGTGACGTGGATTTTCGCTTCTGCAGTTTCAGTCTGAAGTTTGTCAAAAAAAGCCATGGAAGATTCTCCTGAACAGTCGGAATAAACGGGAACGCTGCCTGCCAGCAACTGCGGCAGATCTGATTTGATGCGATGCCTTACCGGCCGGGCATTGGCAGTCAGATAGCCATCTGACGCCGTGAGGGACCGCGGAAGCCGATAAACCACCGGCAACCGGGCGTAATCCGGAAGCCTCTTATTGAGCCGCTGCAGGGCTGCAGCAAGGTCGGTTCTGGTGGCAGTCGGGGGCACAACCACCAGCGCCCGGAGCGCCGGTTCGCCGTCACCAAACACCACGGCCTGACGGGCACCCAACGCCTGCACCAGTTCAGACTCCAGCCATTCCGGACTTATGTTTCTGCCAAACCCGGTGATCAGCAGATTCTTCGAACGGCCGTCCACCCGCAGAAAACCGTCATCGGTGAGTTCGCCGAGATCACCCGTGTCCAGCCACGGGTCGTCTTCTGCGACGGCTGTGGGTTCGCCCAGGTAGCCAAGGTGGATATTGCCCCGGACCAGAATATGGCGGTGCTCATCCACTCTCACCCGGACATGATTGAGGGGCCGGCCGACACAGCCGGGATGGTCATCGCCGGGGGTATTCAAGGCCACCACCGAACCACACTCAGACAGGCCATAGCCTTCGTACAGGGGCAGGCCCAGGGCCCTGGCCTGCGCCAGCAGCCCGGGCGCCACCTTGCCGCCACCCACCGCCATAAACCGGAACTGGCTACACCCCAGGGCTCCCACCCGGGCCGCTTCGGTCAGCAACCGGGCCAGCTCCGGCACCAGAATCACCGACTCCGGCTGCCAGCGGTTAATGGCATTCGCCAGTGCGCTGGCATCGACCCCACTGCTGCCGGTCACGCCCAGAGCAGACAAGGGCTCTACCCGGACAACCCCTCCCATCAGCAGGGGCAGATAAACGCCGGCAATGTTCTCGAGCAGCGTAGCCAGGGGCAGGATGCACAGATGCCTGGCCGCACCAACCGGGCTCAGTCTCTGGCGCAGCGCTTCAACCGTTGCCATGATCTGGGCCCGGGACAGGCAAACACCTTTCGGGGTACCGGTGCTGCCAGAGGTAAACGTGATCTTTGCGGTACCTTCAGGTAACCGGATACTGGCCGGAGCATCCGCCAGCACACTGGCCCAGACGCCTTCACCCAGATGCTCTCTGGCCGTGCCTGTCTCTGGCCAGAGCAGCGCCTGCAGCCCCGCTGTATCCACAAGATGGCTGACCTGGGCCGATGAGAAGAAAACCGGAACGGGTACGCAGACCACGTCAGCCAGCATGCAGGCCAGATCGGCAATGACCCAGGCTGAGGTGTTGTCACCACACAGACCAATCCGCTTCAGGTCGAGTTTCTGCAGGCTGAAAGCCACCGTCAGTGCCGCATCCAGCAATTCCCGGGTGTTGTATTGCCGGTCGCCGGAAACCAGGGCAGGCGTATCCGGGCGGGTTGTGGCCGCCAGCAGCAAGGCCTCAGGCAATGTGGCCATAACGCCCCTCCATTGAGGCGGTTTGTGCCTCCTGTTGCAGGTTGACGGCTTTCACCAGTGCAAGCCCGTCCACCAGTCCGCGGGTACGCAGATCTTTCAGCCCCGGTGGCACATTCACGGCCATCACCCGTGGCTGATGCCGGTAGTAGCAACCCCAGCCCTCACCGCCGTCGACCAGTCGTTCAGGCCGGGCACGGCCCAGGTCAACCACCGCAATACCCATGCGCCGGAAACCGTTACGCAGTTGCCCGGTACCGGTACATACCACCCAGTCCAGATCCTGGTGTTCCAGCCACAAGGCCATGGCGGTGAACAAAAGGCGACTGGCACCCGCCTCAACCCCGGCAAGGTGGGCAATTTCAACAATGGTTTGACGATCCGGCCGAGGTTCCGACAGGCAGTGTTCGACGGGTTGATCAAGATAATCTTCCAGAAAAAGCCGGCATGACTGTGCCAGACGGACACCGACCGCAGCCAGCAAAGCGCCATGCCGGTTGACCAGCACCAGCAGTAAAGGCGGCTGAATCACCGGGCGGGCACCGTACGCCTGCAGGAACCTGGAACGGATAAAATCAGTGGCGGTCAATGCCGCGGCGGTACCGGGCCTGATCTGGCATAACCAGTAGCTTCCGCATCGCACCAGCGGGGTAATCTCAGAGCTGTCGAGATCAATAACCGGGGGCATGGTGATCGGTTCGTGCATAGTCCTTCTCCCTGTAACGAACCAGCAGAGTAGGGAGTCAGTCTTAAGTCCGTCTTAACGGCGATGGCTCGTTTTCTTAAGCCCGGCTTAAGCTTTCTATGCAAGAATGATCTGGCGATTCAGTGAGGAGTTACATCAGCCTATGCGCATACTGCTTGTGGAAGACGATCATATGCTCGCCAACACCATGCTGACCATGCTGCGGGACGATCAGCACACGGTGGACTGGCTGGATGATGGCCAGCAAGCACTCAATGCCCTGAAAGATGAGCATTTTGATCTGGCCATTCTCGATCTGACACTGCCTCGCCTGGACGGCCTTGATGTGCTGGCTCGCAGCCGCAGTGCGGGCGTGCAAACGCCGGTAATTATACTGACCGCTCGCACCGAACTGGGTGAAAAGCTGCAGGGCCTCGATGCCGGCGCAGATGATTATCTGACCAAGCCCTTTGCCATGGCGGAACTCAAAGCCAGGATCCGGGCCATCGTCCGGCGCGGCAGCAGTACCCCGGTGATCGGCCTTCGCATCGGCGCCTTGCAGCTCAACCCGGATTCCGGGCAACTATCTACCGGCGAACAGACTGTCACCCTGCCCCGCAGCGAGTTGCAGATTCTCCAGTACCTGATGCGCCACCCTGACCAGGTGGCAACCCGGCGTCGGCTGGAGGAGCAGCTTTACGGCTGGGACCAGGGCGTCGAGAGCAATGCGCTGGAAGTGCATATTCATCACCTCAGACGGCGCCTGGGCAAAACCGTGATCAGAACCATCCGCGGTGTCGGCTACATGCTGGACAGCGCAGAGGCAGCAGGTTGCGGAGCCACTGCATGTCCATGACCCGCACCCTTATTGCGCTGGTGGCCTGCGCTGTCATCCTGATTGCCACCATGGCAGCAGCCTGGAGCTATATCGAGAGCAATCATGAACTGGAAGAATTATTTGATGCGGAGCTGGCCCAAAGCACCCGCATCATCCAGGGCCTGGTCCAGCACCTGGTCACAACGGGCTCGCCTGAAGAGCTGGCCAGCACCCTGGAGAAGACTCTGCAGTTGCCTGGGGACGCTCTGGACGAAGAGGATCATAACGAAATACTGCCGGACGGGGCCGGCCACAAGTACGAAAAAAAACTCGCCTTTGAAGTCTGGAATCCGCAGGGATCACCGGTCCTGGACACCCTTGCGGCCAATGATGGCATCGCTCTTCAACCTGGCTATGCCAGGGTTGAATCCACCGGGTTCCAATGGCGAACCTTCACCCTTCAGGACCCCCGCACCGGTTACTGGATCCGTACAGCCCAGCGGGAGGATGTTCGCAAGGAACTGAGCCAGGAACTGGCTCTTGGCAATATCCTGCCGTTGCTGATGGCCTTGCCGGTGCTGCTGATTGCCGTCGCAATCGCCATACAGGTGGGATTCCGGCCCTTGCGGAAACTGGAAAAACCCATCCGTCGCATGGCGCCAGAACGTATACACCCCCTCAACGTCCTGCACGCCCCCAGGGAAGTCAGCGGCCTGGTCATGGCCGTCAACAGCCTGCTGCAAAGGCTGGATGATGCACTGGAACGGGAGCGGCGATTTTCAGCGGATGCTGCCCATGAGCTGCGCACTCCGCTTACTGCGCTGCGCCTCAATCTGGAGAGACTTGAAGCATCAGAGCCGGAGAAATTCCGGGAACTGACCGCATCGGTAGACCGCATGGAGCATCTGATCGAACAGATGCTGTTGCTCGCCCGTATTGACGCCGGGGTGGACTTCGCTCCGGATTGCCTGAACCTGTCAGATATCGTTGCCCAGAGCATCGCCGATGTCGCCTCGCTTGCCCTGCGCAAACAGATCGAGCCCTCATTCGATGATCGCATCGGTCAGGCCATGATGACCGGTCAGCCAACCCTGCTTAATACCCTGATGCGGTCGATCCTCGCGAATGCCATTCAGTACAGCCCGCAAGGCACGATGATTGAAACCCACCTGCACCCCGAGCGCGACGGTTTTGCGATTCTTGTCTGTGACCAGGGACCAGGTATTCCCGCCCGGGAACGGGGCAAGGCCATGGGCCGGTTCAGACGTCTGGATCAGAGACTGGGATCCGGTGCAGGCCTGGGCCTTGCGATTGCACGCCGAATTGCCGAAATCCACGGCGGCAAGCTCACTTTGGAGGATCGCCCGGACCGCAGCCCGGGGCTTTGTGTTCGCATCTGGTTGCCAGTGCGAGCCACCGTAACCTGAGCAACCCGGCACGACCTTGCCGGGGCTGGCCACCCCCTCAACTCAACCGGTCTCCACCCAACCGGTCAGGTGGGGTTTTTCACCTTTATCGTCCTTTACATCAAATTCGATACGCTGCGGGCCTTCTGCCGCTTCTGCGCCACTGCGGCGATAACTGAATTGCACCTGGCCTGGCAGGAATATGGGCAGTTTGAAGGCGACATCAACGGTGCAGGGGCCGGCCGGCAGCATCGGTTCCAGTGCTGCCAGGCAGCGGGCTTTGGTCCACATGCCGTGGGCAATGGCACGGGGAAAGCCGAACAGCTTTGCGCTCAGGGCATGCAGGTGTATGGGATTGACGTCTCCGGAGGCCTTGCCGTAGCGGCGCCCCAGATTGGCCGGCAGATCCCATGGCTCGCTGTGATCTGGCGCAGCCGTGTCATCGTCGTCAGCGCCGGGGGCAGGCTTTTTACCGCCGGCGGATGTACCGCCATCCCCGGTGCGCTTGAGCATGGTACTGGTACATTCCCAGACCGTTTCTTCGCCCGCCTGCACCTGTGTGTGAATATCAAATTCCAGACCTTTGCCGGCGGTACGGGGGCCACTCAGGGTGCAATGGAGCGCCAGCGTCGCTTCATTACTGATAATGCGATGCTGATGGATGCGGTTACGGATGTGAACCAGACCCACCGGCGAGAACGGAAAGGCATCGCTGAGCATCAATTCCAGGTGCAGTGGCAACGCCAGCACGAAGGGATAGGTTACGGGCAGACTTGAGCTCCCGGCGAAACCGCACACCGACCGATAGGCCCGGAGTTTCTCGCGGTCTGCCCGGACATCCGCCAGCCTGATGTCGGCCAGGGTTTCCTGCTGGTTCGGCACTGGCCCGGACTTGCGGGCGACAGCAGCCCGCAGGTATTGGGAGACAATGGATGGACGGCCTGAAAGTTCGATGGTTTTCATGCGCCGATCAGCCCCTGACCACACACCCGGATGGTGTTGCCACTGAGACCGCTGGCACCCGGGCTACTGAGATAGCAGATGAGCTCGCCCACATCCCGGGGCTT
>NZ_CAXBDN010000211.1:0-7956 GCF_963974375.1 uncultured Marinobacter sp. | reverse complement strand
GGCTGCGGTGACGGGCCTGGGCTTCGGGGCCGCCGCCGGCGGTAATGCGCTGGAGCCGGTGGCGCAGATCGGCCACCAGAACGTCCATCGCCGCTTTCCGCTGGTGGAATTCTTCAGACTGGGTGTTGATGGTGCTGTGTAGGATGGCCATGGCTGTCTCAGTTGGATTCCTTGAAAATTTCCCGCCCGATCAGCATGCGGCGTACTTCCTGGGTGCCGGCGCCGATTTCGTAGAGTTTGGCATCCCGCAGCAGGCGGCCGGTGGCGTATTCGTTGATGTAGCCGTTGCCGCCCAGAATCTGGATCGCTTCCAGTGCCATTTTGGTGGCCCGTTCGGAGGTGTAGAGAATGGCGCCGGCGGCGTCCTTGCGGGTGGTCTCGCCACGGTCACAGGCCTGGGCCACGGCATATAGATACGCCCGGGACGCGGCCATTTCTGTGTACATGTCCGCCAGTTTGCCCTGGATCAGCTGAAATTCGCCGATGGGCTGGTCAAACTGTCTCCGCTCGTGAACGTAGGGCACAACGATGTCCATGCAGGCCAGCATGATGCCGGTGGGGCCGCCGGAGAGCACCACGCGCTCGTAGTCGAGGCCGGACATCAGCACTTTCACGCCTTCGTTTTCCTGACCCAGTATGTTTTCGGCGGGTACTTCGACGTTGTCGAAGATCAGTTCGCAGGTGTTGGAGCCGCGCATGCCGAGCTTGTCCAGCTTGGGTCCGCGAGAGAAGCCTTTCCAGTCCCGCTCAACGATAAAGGCGGTGATTCCGCGGGGGCCGGCTTTGGGTTCGGTTTTGGCGTAGATGACGTAGGTGTGGGCATCGGGACCGTTGGTGATCCACATTTTGCTGCCATTCAGTACGTAGTGATCGCCTTTCTTGTCGGCCCGGAGTTTCATGCTGACCACATCGGAGCCGGCATTGGGTTCGCTCATGGCGAGGGCGCCGATGTGTTCGCCTCTGACCAGTTTAGGCAGGTATTTGCGTTTCTGGTCTTCGGTGCCGTTCCTGTGTATCTGGTTAACGCACAGGTTGGAGTGGGCGCCGTAGCTGAGGCCGATGCTGGCGCTGGCGCGGCTGATTTCTTCCATGGCGATGGTGTGGGCCAGGTAGCCCATGTCGCTGCCGCCGTATTCTTCGCTGACGGTCATGCCGAGCAGGCCCATTTCACCGAGTTTGGGCCATAGGTCGTTGGGGAACTGGTTGTCGCGGTCGGTTTTGTCGGCGACGGGGGCGATGTGGTCGTTGGCGAAGCGGGTGACCTGGTCGCGCAGGGCGTTGATGGTTTCGCCGTGGTTGAAGTTCAGTGTGGTGTAGCTGTTCATTGTTGATTTCCTTGCTTTTGTTTTTGGCGTTTGCGTTCTGAAGCTTGGCGTGGGGGCTGCGATTCGGTATCTGTTTTCCGGACACGCCCACGAGCACATCCTTGTGGGGCTCGGCTGCAGCCATCCCTGGCTGCAGACGGTCCGGAAAACAGATCCCCAATCACGCCCGGGAACTTTTGAGTTAGCTGCGTAAAAACGAGTTCAGTATCAGTCAGGGCATTCATCGAGTGCTTCCCGGCATTTCGCTTCCGCCTCGTCCAGCTCGTCCTGCATGATCTGAATGTCCCGGAGTTGAGCTTCCAGGTGTTCGCGTCGTTTCTGAATTTTGCCCAGTAGGGCATTGATTTGGTGTCTGTTGTCCGAGTCAGGATCGTACATTTCGATTAGTTCGCGGGACTCGGACAGGCTGAAGCCCAGGCGTTTGCCACGAAGGATGAGCTTGAGTTTTACCCGGTCTGCGTCGCTGTAGAGTCGGGTCTGGCCGTCTCGTTCAGGGGTCAGCAGGCCGGATTCTTCGTAGAAGCGGATGGTGCGGGTAGTGACGTCGAATTCCCGGGCCAGGTCGCTGATGGTGTGCAGGTTTGGGGTGGCCATGATGTTCTTTTGTTTGTACGTTTACGTTAACGTAAACCTGCTTGGTGCTGACGTCAAGGTGGCAGGGCAGGTTTCATTTGAAGGCGTCGATGGTGAGGCGCTCATTCAGGTCTCGCCAGTGGCGGAGCATTTCCGGGCTGCCTTCGCGTCGGGTTCGGCCGCCCTGCAGGTTCCACAGGCCTTCACCGTTAAAACTGTAGACCGGCTCCAGGTCGGGGCGGCGGGAGCCAGGGCGGATTTCGTTGATCAGGTTGTCGAGGATCAGAGGGTCGGCGTCCGGTGTCGGGTACCAGGCGAGTATCATGTGGGCCTGGTTGAGTTCCAGGGCTTTGACGTAGGTGATGCGCAGCTGTTCGTCGGGGACGCCCATGGAGCGGAGGGTGAGGTATTTGGCGATGGCGAAATCTTCGCAGTCGCCGGCGTTGGTTGCCAGCAGCTCGACCGGGGTGGCCCAGTAGTCTTCCTGATCCCAGTGTTCGAGATCACTGACAAACGCTGCCCGGTTGAAAAATGAGTTTACCAGCTGGGTCTGGCGCTCGATGGGGGCATTGCGGGCCATGCGATGGAGGGATTGCCAGTTTTCGAGGCGGGTTCTGGCTTCCTGGCCGTACTCCTGCTGGATGTATTCAAGCAGGTCGGAACCAAGGTCGAGGGCAAGAGCGGCGGCGGCGAAGACCACAGCCGTGAGCAGCGAACTGCGTCTGGCTGCCTGCCACCTGAGCCCCATGGTGTTACCTTATCAGTTGTTGTCCCTCAGGCGCTGGCGCAGCTCCTCAAGGCGCTTGCGGATTTCTTCCCGACGTTCATCGGTGGCCTGTTGCGTTGCCATGGGCCGTGACTGGCCTGATGCTGGCTGGGCCGGTGAACGGGCCTGGCTCGGTTCAACCTCCGGGGCGCTGTCGTTGACGGACGCCAGTGTCACCCCACTACGATCATCCAGTTCGGGAAAATAGAGATTCTCGAGTTTTCCGCCGCGTTCAATAATGATGCGATTTGCGTGCACCGAGCGAAGGCGGGCATTTCCCGGAAGCTCATCTCCAATGATATAGACCTCGGTGCGGCTTCTGTCATCCTCTATCAGCGCACTACCGGGAAGTTCCTCGGTGCCGGCCATGACACCACGAAGGAATATGCGCAGATTGGTCTCGGGGAGGTTTTCGGTGTCCTGGGAGGCAACGGCGCCGTCAGCGCTGGCCATACCGAATACTTCCAGCGACGCCAGCTGAACGTCGGGCATTGGTTGACGTTGCTGCTGTTGGTCCGGCGCCTGGCGGGTGGCCTGACGGCTTTGATTTTGTTGTTCCTGGTCCCAGAACCGGTATCCCTGCCACCCGATGGTGCCTACCATGGCAACTGCGAGCAGCGAAGCGGTTAACAGGGGGAGTCTGGCGTGCAATGCAGACATGTCCATCCTTACCTATCATCCTGTGAGACTTCTGATATTTCCCCTGAAAGCCTCAGAACTGAAGAATTCCGTCTTGTTAAAAAGACGCTCATCACAATGTAACAGCTTTGGGGGCATTATAGTGTATTGAGTTATTCAGTGGGCGCCAAAACCTGTGGTAGCCTTCACACCTAAAGGGAATAATAAAAGGAGTCGCTTAACTTTATGGCTCCGACAGATAAATGGGGATGACCTTGACTACAGAACCACAAATCCAGCTGCAGGATGCTCCGCTGGGCCGTCTTCCTTTCACATTTGCCAAGCGCAACGGTGTCATCCTTACCCGGACGTCGGCCGGCGAGCCCATTATTTTTGTGCGCCCCGGTGCTGCCCATACCGCGCTGGCCGAGGCCAACCGTATCTGTGGCGGGCGCGCCCGGTTTGAAACCATCGATCCCTCGAATTTTGACGAGGCCCTGAACAGCGCCTATCAGAACGATTCCACCGAAGCCATGCAAATGGTCGAGGGCATTGGCGACGACATGGATCTGGCCTCGCTGGCAGATTCCGTTCCGGAAACCGAGGATCTGCTGGAACAGGAAGACGATGCCCCCATTATTCGTCTGATCAACGCCATTCTGACCGAAGCGGTCAAGAGCAATGCCTCTGACGTACACATTGAAACCTATGAGAAGCGCCTGGTCGTGCGTTTCCGGGTCGATGGCGTGTTGCGGGAAGTGGTGCAGCCCAAACGTGCCCTGGCCCCGTTACTGGTTTCCCGTATCAAGGTTATGGCCAAGCTGGATATCGCAGAAAAACGTATCCCACAGGACGGCCGTATTGCACTGAGGGTTGCCGGCAGGGAAGTGGATATCCGGGTTTCCACCATGCCATCGGCGGCCGGTGAGCGGGTGGTGTTGCGTCTGCTGGACAAGCAGGCCGGTAATATCCGCCTCGAGTCCCTGGGCATGAAAGGCGCTGATCTGGAATTGCTGCGCAAGATGGTGAAGCGGCCCTACGGCATTCTGCTGGTTACCGGTCCTACCGGTTCCGGTAAATCCACCACCCTTTATGCCGGGCTTCAGGAGATCAACGATCGCAGTCGCAATATCCTGACGGTGGAAGACCCCATTGAGTACAACCTGCCGGGTATCGGCCAGACCCAGGTTAACACCAAGGTGGACATGACCTTCGCCCGGGGGCTGCGGGCCATCCTGCGCCAGGACCCCGATGTGGTGATGATCGGTGAGATCCGAGATCTGGAAACGGCGGAAATTGCGGTTCAGGCCAGTTTGACCGGCCACCTGGTGCTCTCGACCTTGCACACCAACACCGCCGTCGGCGCCATTACCCGGTTGATGGACATGGGTATTGAACCCTTCCTGATTTCCTCCAGTCTCGTGGGCATTGTGGCCCAGCGCCTGGTCCGGGTGCTCTGTCATGAATGCCGCGAGCCTTATAAGCCCTCGCCGGAGCAGTGTGAGTTCCTGCAGGCAGACCCGGCCAATCCGCCAACCATTCACAAGGCCAAAGGCTGTGATTCCTGTAACCAGCTGGGTTATAAGGGCCGGATCGGCATCTATGAGGTGGTTGAAATAACCGACGCCATGAGCGCCATGATCCACAAGCGCTCCGGTGAACTTGAGCTGGAAATGGTGGCCCGCCAGTTTACCCCCAGCATCCATGCCGACGGCGTGAAGAAAATTCTTGAAGGAGTGACCACAGTAGAAGAAGTCCTCCGCGTAACCCACCGGAGCCGATAGCATGCCAGCGTTTGACTACAAGGCGCTGGACCGGCGTGGCAAGCAGGTCGGCGGTGTTATCGAGGCGGACGGTGCCCGTTCAGTTCGCCAGCAACTACGGGAGAAGGGCCTGGCGCCACTGACTGTCGAGCCCGCCAGTGAGAAACAGAGCAAGGGCGGGGGCGCCTCATTCAGTCGAAGGGGCAGCCTGAGTGCTTCGGACCTGGCTCTGGTAACCCGCCAGTTGTCGACGCTGATCCAGTCCGGTATTCCTATTGAACAGGCGCTGTCAGCTGCCGCCCAGCAGTCGGAACGGCCTGCCATGAAAGGCATGCTGATCGCCGTTCGCGCCAAGGTCATGGAAGGTTACACGCTGGCCGACAGTCTCGGTGAGTTCCCCAGGGCTTTTCCCCGTCTTTACCGTTCGACGGTAGCGGCCGGTGAGCACGCCGGGCATCTGGACCTGGTACTTAACCGGCTTGCGGACTACACCGAGGCCCGTCAGGAAGCGAGACAGAAAATTCAGCTGGCGGCTATCTATCCGATCATTCTCAGCTTTGTGGCCATCGCCATTGTCGTGTTCCTGCTGACCTACGTGGTGCCGGATATCATCGAGGTGTTCGTCCGTCAGGGGCAGGAACTTCCTGCACTGACCAACGCCATGCTGGTGGCCTCTGACTTTCTGTCCACCTGGGGCATCTGGCTGCTGCTGGTGCTGATCATTGCTGCCATTGCCTTCAGAATTTCCCTGAAAACCGAGAAAAACCGCCTTCGCTTTCATAAGGCCCTGTTGAATATGCCGATGCTGAAAGGCATGGTCAGGGGGGTTAATACCGCCCGTTATGCCAGTACTCTCAGTATTCTGACTACCAGTGGTGTGCCCCTGGTAGAGGCCATGCGGATAGCCGGCGAGGTACTCAGTAACGATTATCTGCGGCAGGAACTGCGGGCGGCTGCCCAGAAAGTCAGTGAGGGCGGAAGTCTTCACCGGGCCCTGGACCAGTCGGGCTACTTTCCACCCATGATGTTGCATATGATTGCCAGCGGGGAAGCCAGTGGCGAACTGGACAGCATGCTGGAGCGCACCGCCCGCATGCAGGAAAACACCCTGCAATCCAAGATTGCGGCCATGGTTGGCCTGTTCGAGCCCATGATGTTGCTGGTTATGGGGGTGGTGGTGCTGATCATTGTACTGGCCATCATGTTGCCAATCCTCAATATGAGCAATCTTGTGGGATAAGCCAGTGGTTCATGTGCAAGGATGACAATCCGGCAGGATGAAGCTGATTTAATGAACTCTCAAAGCCATTTCCTGCCCAATACGGACGTTGCAGTACCCGAAAAACTGATACAAGCCAAACCAAAAAAGAGAGCAATGACGATGAAACGCAAAACTCACCAGCGCGGCTTTACCCTGATTGAAATCATGGTGGTGATGGTTATCCTGGGGCTGCTTGTTGCTGTCGTGGCGCCCAACATCATGGGCCGCAGTGACCAGGCGAAAGTCACCATCGCCAAAACCCAGATCAGCAATATCGCCAACGCACTGGACCTTTATCGCCTGGACAACAGCCGCTACCCCTCGACCCAGCAGGGCCTTGAGGCGCTGGTCAACCGTCCTACCGGCAACCCCGAACCCCGCAACTGGAACCCGGACGGCTACCTGAAGAGCGTGCCAGAAGATCCCTGGGGAAATCTCTATCAGTACGTCAGCCCCGGTTCAAATGGCCCCTACGACCTGTATTCCCTTGGCTCGGACGGTCAGGAAGGTGGTGATGGCGATGCCACCGATATCAGCGTGCACGAGATAAACTGAGTGCTTCGCGGACTGAGGGAATAGACCTGCCATGATGCTACGGAAAGCAAACCTCGGTTTCACCATGATCGAGATTCTCGTGGTCATGGTTGTGGTAGGACTGCTGGCTGCGCTGGCCATCACCAACCTTGGCGGGGGCAGTGAGCAGCGCAAGTTGACGAGCCAGGTCCGGGAGCTTTACGTGCTCATGCAGACCGCATCAGATCAGGCCATCCTGAATAATCAGGAACTGGGGCTGAGCATCACGGAAGAAGGTTATCGCTTCATGGTATTCAACGAGCTTGAAGAACGATGGCAAGGGCAGGGTGAGCGCCTGTTCCAGGAGCGGGCGTTCCCGCCCTTGGTGAGCGTGACCCTGTTCGCTGATGATGATCTTCCCAAAATGGTGTCTGACGAGGCCGCTGAGCAGCCTGACATCGTGTTCTATTCCAGCGGGGAAACCACCCCCTTTGAGCTTGAATTCATGCTGGCCCAGGCCGAAGAACAGATGATATCTCTGATCTCTGACGGCTTCAGTGGTATCGAGTTGCAGACCGCTGCGGACAGGGCAGAACTGTGAACCGGCTGCGGAGTCCTCGTAAAAGCCAAAGACAAAAAGGGTTTACCCTGATCGAAGTGCTGGTGGCACTGATGATTTTCGGTATCGTGGCGACCGCCGCCTCACAGGTGGGCAGTCAGTACATGAGCAGCTTCGAGCGAACCCGTGATCTGACCTTCGCCTCCTGGATTGCCGGTAATTACATGAATGAGATCCGGGTACAGCCCAATACCCCGACCGCATCCGAGAACCGTGAAGACATGGACTATGCCGGCCGTCGATGGCAGGTGACCACGGTGGTGGCCAATACCGACGAGCCCGCCATTCGTCGGGTGGACATCCGTATCGCCGCCTACCGGGACAATTCCGGTGACCCCGCCCAGCTCTATTCCCAGTCAGGTTTTGTCCGTGTCCGTTAACTCTTCCCGTCTCGTCTGCCGCCCTCTGACGGCGGGCTCCCGGCAGACCGGTTTCACCCTGATGGAGGTGCTCATTGCGGTGAGCATCACCGCGGTTATCGGCCTGGGCATCTGGCAGGTGCTGTCAGATGCCCAGGC
>NZ_CAXBDN010000210.1:0-7965 GCF_963974375.1 uncultured Marinobacter sp. | reverse complement strand
GATCGTGCAGCATGGTGTGGTTCTTGATGGTGTCGTGGAACTTCCTGTTCTCTTCCGGCGTGGGCAGTTCGCCGTTCAGCAGCAGGTAGCAGACTTCGAGATAGTCCGAGCTTTCTGCCAGCTGATCAATCGGGTAGCCGCGGTGCAGCAGAATGCCGGCGGCGCCGTCGATGTAAGTGATGCTGGACTCGCAGGCTGCAGTGGAAACGAAGCCCGGGTCGTAAGTGAACACGCCTTCCTGGACAAGGCTCCGAACGTCTATAACGTCGGGTCCGACGGTGCCTGAGTAAACCGGTAGCTCAATGGACTTGTCACCCACCGAGAGCGTGGCTTTCCTGTCGGTCATGGTGCTCTCCTGTTATCAGCGTTGAAAGCGCGTGAAGGCGCGTAATGTTCATTAACCGGCGGCAAAATATAGGGTGTTGGCTTTTTTTGTCAATGGAACATTGGATAAAAGCTGTTAAATCAATACCCGTAACTTGAGCGAAGCCTGAAATGTACCCGCCTTTAATGCCCTTTTGCATAGCGAATGTCAATCATCCCTATAGCTGAGGTGAGGAACTGATTTGGCGGGGATTTTATACCTTGCCGGTTTGTAATTCCGGGGTCCACTCCTTATAATCCCTAGCCCGGAAATGGGGACATACCAAGCCTGAACGCCTGCAACGACGTCTGCGATGGTGTTCTCCCTCCAGAGTCCGTCGCACCCGGTGCCCAAACAACCGGTGCGGCGTCCTACATACCAACCATCCGCCCCGGCCTGTCCGGAACCGCGGAACCAAGAGAGAGTGTGAGAGCGCTGTGAATAGCAAACGACCAGTAAATCTCGATCTCGGCAAGTTTCATTTTCCGCTGCCTGCCATTACCTCCATCCTGCATCGCGTCAGCGGCATCATCATTTTTATTGGTGTTGCCTTCCTGCTGTACGGGCTGGACCTTTCCCTGTCCGGGGAAGACGGCTTCAACCGCGTGAATGAATTGCTGAACAGCTTCCTGGCGAAGCTCATTATCTGGGGCATACTGTCAGCCCTTCTTTACCATCTGGTTGCAGGTATCAAGCACCTGTTCATGGATATGGGTATCGGTGAGGAGCTGGAGAGCGGGCGGCTCGCCGCAAAAATCACGGTGGTTGTCTCAGTTATTCTGATTGTTCTGGCAGGAGTATGGATATGGCTGTAAGCAGCGTAACGAATCTCGGTCGCAGCGGTGTCTATGACTGGATGGTCCAGCGGGTCAGCGCCTACGTACTGGCTCTGTACACCATTTTCCTGCTTGGCTTCATGCTGACCACTGACGTCACCTACGACGCCTGGGCAGGTTTGTTTGGTCAGACCTGGTTCCGCATATTCTCACTAGGCACGCTGATCGCTCTCGGTGGGCATGCCTGGGTTGGTTTATGGACCGTTACCACAGATTACATCAAGGCCACTGCGTTGCGATTCCTGATTCAGGCAGCCTGTGGGGCGACAATGTTTGTCTATGTGGTTTGGGGCATTCAGATTCTTTGGGGGCTTTAACAGATGGCTAATATCAAGACCATGTCTTACGACGCGATTGTTATCGGTGGCGGTGGCGCCGGTATGCGAGCTGCCCTGCAGTTGACCGAATCCGGCGTCAATACGGCCTGTATCACGAAAGTATTTCCTACCCGGTCCCACACGGTATCAGCTCAGGGTGGTATCACCTGTGCCATTGCAAGCGCTGATCCCAATGACGACTGGCGCTGGCACATGTATGACACGGTCAAGGGCTCCGATTACATCGCCGACCAGGACGCTGTCGAGTACATGTGTTCAGTAGGTCCCCAGGCGGTGTTTGAACTTGAGCACATGGGCCTTCCGTTTTCACGCACCGAGCAGGGCCGCATTTATCAGCGTCCCTTCGGTGGCCAGTCCAAGGGCCCCGATGATCCCACCCAGGCAGCCCGTACCTGTGCCGCCGCCGACCGTACCGGTCATGCCCTGCTGCACACCCTGTACCAGGCCAATCTGAAAGGCGGCACTACCTTCCTCAACGAATGGTATGCGGTGGATCTGGTCAAGAACAGCAAGAACGAAGTGGTTGGTGTTGTTGCTATCGAGATCGAAACCGGCGAAGTGGCTTACATCAAGTCCAAGGCGACAGTTCTGGCGACCGGCGGTGCAGGGCGTATCTACGCTTCCACCACCAACGCCCTGATCAATACCGGTGACGGTATCGGCATGGCCCTGCGCGCGGGCTTCCCGATGCAGGACATGGAAATGTGGCAGTTCCACCCGACAGGTATTCACGGTGCCGGTACGCTGGTAACGGAAGGTTGTCGCGGTGAGGGTGGCTACCTGATCAACTCCGAAGGTGAGCGTTTCATGGAGCGTTATGCGCCCAACGCGAAAGACCTGGCGGGTCGTGATGTGGTGGCCCGGTCAATGGTGATCGAAATTCTTGAAGGCCGTGGCTGTGGTCCGGAAAAGGACCACGTATTGCTGAAGCTGGATCATCTGGGTGAAGAAACCCTGAACCTGCGTCTGCCGGGCATTTGCGAACTGTCCCGTACCTTCGCTCACGTGGACCCGGTGAAAGAGCCGGTTCCGGTAGTACCCACCTGTCACTACATGATGGGCGGTATTCCCACCAACGTGGGTGGCCAGGCGCTGACCCAGGATGAAAACGGCAAAGACAAGCCGATTCCCGGTCTGTTTGCCTGCGGTGAAGCAGCCTGTGTATCGGTACACGGCGCCAACCGTCTGGGCGGCAACTCGCTGCTGGATCTGGTGGTGTTCGGTCGTGCCGCCGGTCTTCACATCGAGGAGCAACTGCGCGGCGGATTCGAGGTTGACGGAGCCAGCGAGGAAGACATCACTCGCGCCATGGCACGCCTTGAGCGTCTGAACAATGCCTCCGAAGGCGAAAGCGTTGCCGCGGTCCGCAAGGATCTGCAGAACTGCATGCAGCTGTATTTCGGCGTATTCCGTGACGGCAAGAGCATGGAAGAAGGTCTGAAGAAGCTGGAAGCCATCGGTGAGCGTGTTCGTAACACCAAACTGACCGATACCAGCAATGCCTTCAACACCGCGCGTATTGAAGCGCTCGAGCTCGACAACCTCTTTGAAGTTGCACTCGCCACTGCGATCTCGGCCTTTGAGCGTAAGGAAAGTCGTGGTGCCCATGCCCGTAACGATTTCACCGAGCGTGACGACGAGAACTGGCTGAAGCACTCCATGTACTTCCCGCTGGACAAGCGCGTCGGCAAGCGTGATGTAAACTTCGCGCCGAAGACCGTACCTACCTTCGAGCCGAAGGTCCGGACTTACTAAGGGGGATGTGAAAATGTTAGTAAGCCTTTATCGTTATAATCCGGAAACCGACAACGCGCCCTACATGCAGGACGTCGAGGTCGAGGTTCCGGAAGGCAAGGATCTGATGGTTCTGGATATCCTGAACCTGATCAAGGAGCGTGACTCCTCCATGGCCTACCGCCGTTCCTGTCGGGAAGGCGTGTGTGGTTCTGATGGCATGAACATGAACGGCAAGAACGGTCTTGCCTGCATCACGCCCATGTCTCAGGTGCTCAAGAACAACAAGCTGGTGCTGCGGCCACTGCCGGGTCTTCCGGTAATTCGTGATCTGGTCGTCGACATGAGCCTGTTCTACAAGCAGTACGAGAAGGTCATGCCGTACCTGGTGAACGACAAGCCGGCGCCGGCTATCGAGCGGCTGCAGTCCCCCGAGGACCGTGAGAAGCTGGATGGCCTGTACGAGTGTATTCTCTGTGCCTGCTGTTCCACCTCCTGTCCTTCGTTCTGGTGGAACCCGGACAAGTTTATCGGTCCGGCCGGATTGCTGCAGGCGTACCGCTTCCTGGCGGACACCCGTGACACCGCCCAGGCCGATCGTCTGGCCAATCTTGATGATCCGTTCAGCGTATTCCGCTGCAGGGGTATCATGAACTGCGTCAGCGTCTGTCCGAAGGGACTGAATCCGACCCGTGCCATTGGTCATATCCGTGACCTTCTGTTGCAACGGGCAACCTGACAGGCAGTTCTCTGAATTGCCGCTATACTGTTCTGGAAGTGCCAGAGCCCCCGGCCTGCATTCCACTTGTCCTGAAAAGCCTTCTACCAAAGGCGCATTGGCAAGTGTGGGCCGGTAGGGCACGCTATCAGGCCGCGAAAATTGCTCACAAAGCACTTTCGCGGCTTTGATTTAGTACAAAAACCACCGGGGAACGGAAAACATCCGTGTGCATTGTGGTGGCTACAGTCGATCTCGTAAAAACCCGTATTGACTGTGAAATACCCCTGGCCGACCATAGTGAGCTCCCCCGCACCAGTCCAAGGTGAGCTATTCAAAATGCATGAAAGCATAATGGAGCAGTTATGGCAGACCTCTCATCTACAAGGTGGGAATCTGGCCTATGTCGA
The DNA here is from genome assembly GCF_963974375.1 of uncultured Marinobacter sp. GTDB lineage: Bacteria > Pseudomonadota > Gammaproteobacteria > Pseudomonadales > Oleiphilaceae > Marinobacter. The sequence continues at coordinate 3,565 of NZ_CAXBDN010000210.1, read as the reverse complement.
GCAGCTTTTTGAAACCTACCTGACCGACCCCAACGCCATCCCCGAAGAGTGGCGTAGCTACTTTGACAAGCTTCCCGGCGTCGACGGTCAAACCCGCGATATCGCACATTCCACCATCCGCGAACAGTTCGAGCACATCGCCCGCAATCAGCGTTTCTTTAACGGCGCTGGCGTTCCTGCCTCCGCGACCTCCGACGCTGACCGCAAACAGATCCGTGTTCTGCAGATGATCAATGCCTACCGCTTCCGCGGCCATCAGGAAGCGAAGCTGGACCCCCTCAATGTCTGGCAGCGGCAGACAGTGGAAGATCTGGATCCGGCGTTTCACGAACTCAGCGAGGCTGATCGGGATCTGGAGTTTCAGACCGGTTCTCTGAATTTTGGTTCAGAGGTCATGAAACTCGGTGAAATCGTTGATGAGCTGCGCAAGACCTATTGTTCTAGCGTGGGTGCCGAATACATGCACGTGGTGGACACCCGCATCAAGCGCTGGTTCCAGCAGCGCATGGAGCCATCCCGTTCCCGGCCGGCGTTTGAGCCTGCCACCCGCAAGCATCTTCTGGAGCGCCTGACCGCTGCAGAAGGTCTGGAAAAATATCTGGGCTCCCGTTATCCGGGGGTCAAGCGCTTCGGTCTGGAAGGCGGCGAAAGCCTGATTCCCTGTCTGGATGAGCTTATCCAGCGGGCCGGCAGCTACGGTGCCAAGGAAATTGTTCTGGGTATGGCCCATCGCGGTCGCCTCAACGTGCTGGTCAATACCCTTGGCAAGAACCCGAAAGATCTTTTTGATGAGTTCGAAGGCAAGAAAATGGCGGATTCCGGCTCCGGTGACGTCAAGTATCACCAGGGCTTTTCTTCCAACGTCATGACCGAAGGCGGTGAGGTTCACCTGGCGCTGGCCTTCAACCCGTCCCACCTTGAAATTGTATCTCCGGTTGTTGTCGGTTCAGTACGAGCCCGCCAGGATCGCCGGGGGTGTGTTGACGGTACTCAGGTATTACCGATTATCCTCCACGGCGACGCGGCCTTTGCCGGCCAGGGCGTTGTCATGGAAACCTTCCAGATGTCCCAGACCCGGGGCTACGGTGTTGGTGGCACGATACATATCGTCATCAACAACCAGGTGGGTTTCACCACCCATCGTCAGGAAGATGCCCGCTCTACGGAATACTGCACGGACGTCGCCAAAATGGTACAGGCGCCGATTCTGCACGTTAACGCCGACGACCCGGAAGCGGTCATGTTTGTGACCCAGCTGGCCATGGACTACCGCAATGAGTTCAAGCGGGACGTGGTTATCGATCTGGTATGTTATCGCCGTCGCGGCCATAACGAGGCGGATGAGCCTTCCGCAACCCAGCCGGTCATGTATGACAAGATCCGCAAGCTGAAAACCACCCGTCAGCTTTACGCCGATACCCTGATTTCCGCCGGTGTGATCACCGACGCAGAATCCAAACAGATGGAGATGGACTACCGTGACGCGCTGGATAATGGCGAGCACGTGGTCAAGTCCCTGGTCAAGGAGCCCAATAAAGAGCTCTATGTCGACTGGTCTCCTTTTCTGGGCCATGAGTGGACGGCGAAGTGCAAGAGCAGCGTAAACCTCAAGACCATCCAGCGTCTGGGCAAGAAAATCACCCAGCTGCCTGAAGGTTTCACGGTTCAGCGTCAGGTCTCGAAGATCGTTGACGACCGCAACAAGATGACCGCCGGTGCCTTGTCCATGAACTGGGGCTACGGTGAGATGATGGCCTACGCCACCCTGCTCAACGAAGGTCACCCGATTCGCCTGACCGGACAGGACGTGGGTCGTGGTACCTTCTCCCATCGTCATGCCGTACTTCATAACCAGAAAAACGGCGAAACCTGGACCTCGCTGGCCAACCTGTCTGACAACCAGCCGCCGTTTGACCTTTACGATTCGCTGCTGTCCGAAGAGGCGGTGATGGCGTTTGAATACGGTTACTCGACGACGTCGCCGAATGCGCTCATCGTCTGGGCAGCACAGTTCGGTGATTTCGCCAACGGTGCTCAGGTTGTTATTGATCAGTTTCTGACCAGCGGAGAGCACAAGTGGGGCCGGCTGTGTGGTCTGACCCTGCTGCTGCCCCACGGCTATGAAGGCCAGGGCCCGGAACACAGTTCGGCCCGTATGGAGCGGTTCCTGCAGCTCTGCGCAGAGCAGAACATTCAGGTTTGTGTGCCTACCACGCCTTCCCAGGTTTTCCACATGCTGCGCCGGCAGGTGAAGCGACCGTTGCGCAAGCCCCTGGTCGCGATCACCCCCAAGAGCCTGCTGCGTCATAAGGAAGCCACTTCGGAACTTGGCGATCTGACCGAGGGCACCTTCCAGACTGTACTGCCGGAACGGGAGCCATCGGATCCGAAAAAGGTAACTCGTCTGATTCTGTGCAGTGGCAAGGTGTATTACGACCTGCTCGAAAAGAAAAAAGAAGATGGCCGGGATGATGTGGCAATTGTTCGTATCGAACAGCTGTACCCGTTCCCGGCGGACGATCTGGACGAGCTGATAGGCCAGTACACCAAGCTCAAGCACGTGGCCTGGTGCCAGGAAGAGCCGATGAACCAGGGTGCCTGGTATTGCAGCCAGCATCATATGCGTTCGGCATTGCATCGCCTGAATCCGAAACTGTATCTTGAATACGCTGGCCGCGAGGCGTCTGCCGCTCCAGCCGCCGGTTACATGTCTGTGCACGTCGAGCAGCAGAAAAAGCTGGTTACTGACGCCTTTGAACTTTGACGAGCTACCGAACGTAAGGATTTGAAATGTCGATAGAAATAAAAGCCCCTGTATTTCCCGAATCGGTCGCTGAGGGTACGGTTGCCACCTGGCACAAGAAGCCCGGCGAAGCTTGTGAGCGGGATGAACTGATTGTCGATATCGAAACCGACAAGGTGGTTCTGGAAGTGGTTGCACCCGCCAGTGGTGTTATTGAGGAGATCCTCAGTGACGAAGGCGACACGGTAGCCAGCGGTCAGGTCATCGGTAAGTTCAAGGAAGGGGCTGCGGGCGAGAGCCCCGCTGCGGCACCTGAAAAGCAGGACGAAAAACCGGCAGCCGCCAGCGCGGAGCCTGCCCCGGCAGCGTCCGGAGACAGCCGGGTGAGCCCGGCCGCACGCAAGCTGGCCGAAGAAAATGATATCAGTGCCGATTCCGTCAAGGGCACGGGCAAGGGCGGTCTGGTGACCAGGGAAGACATGCAGGCCCATATCGATGGTGGCAAGTCAGCGCCTGCTGCAGCCAGCAAGCCCGCAGCCATGCCGGAAGTAACCGTGGCAGCCGGTGAGCGGACCGAGAAGCGGGTTCCCATGACCCGTTTGCGTTCCAGTATCGCCAAGCGACTGGTCAGTGCCCAGCAGAACGCAGCGATGCTGACGACCTTCAACGAAGTGAACATGAAGCCGCTGATGGATCTGCGCAAGCAGTACAAGGATGGCTTCGAGAAGCGTCACGGCGTCAAGCTCGGTTTCATGTCGCTGTTCGTAAAGGCCGCTACTGAAGCCCTCAAGCGCTTCCCGGCCGTGAACGCCTCGATTGATG
>NZ_CAXBDN010000209.1:0-8036 GCF_963974375.1 uncultured Marinobacter sp. | reverse complement strand
TCGGTAACACACGCCTTGTTACCCTGTGTTACCTCCCGGAACACCTTCCCAGGTAAAAGTGTGAGACCAGTAACACTAACCCGGGATTTTTTATTCCGAAAACGGATTAAAAAAACTCAACACGCTGTTAATAAAGGGGTTTGCAAAACTGGCACGCACACTGCAATAAGTTACGTGCACAACAACAAAAACAATGTGACAACGCAGCGACAAAACAAAAACAAAAAGCTGCAGAGAAAGCGCCCGTTAACAAAAACAATGATAGGGCGTGAGCGAACTGAGTGTTTTGGGTGCTGAGCTTTTTAGTGGTGCCTTGGCTTGTGCGAGCCGCAGCTGTAGAGAAGAATCGTCTTCCAGACGCCGCTACAACCTGCTAAAGCTTTCACACAGTCACTGCCGCTCTCTGTATTCAAAGCGTTCCGCTTGCTTGCTTTGTAGGCCTTGGATTTGAGGCATCCGCAGGAGTTACCTGTGAATAACAACAATAATGCAGATCGTCTACTCTTCCAGGGCGGGTTCGCGCAAGCGTTCCCGCCTTTTGATTATCTGCCCTTTGTAAACCTGATTGCGCCCTTCTATTGCCGGTTTTCCCCTTCCCCGTGGGCAAAACCTGCACAAACCGTTAAACTCTTCCCTTTGCACGGTCATCGGAGCCGGCACTGGCAAACATGTTGCCCGCCCGCACAGTCCGGTTGACCAGCACAGAAACCAATCAGTTCATGGATTTCAATGCTGAACCAGATCAAAAAAACAGTCCGCTCCCTGATGTCCGGAAAGTCCCGTAAGGCGCCGGTATACCAACGCAGGGAGATTCCGAGGGAACAGCACACGGTTTCCCGCTCCTTCATCAGCGAACCCGCCAAAAAGGTCCTGAACCGTCTCAACAATGCCGGTTACGAGGCCTACTTGGTAGGCGGTGGTGTGCGGGATATTCTTCGGGGCGAACGGCCCAAGGATTTCGATATCGCCACCGATGCCACCCCCGAAGAGATCCACGATCTGTTTCGTAACTCCCGACTTATTGGCCGGCGGTTCCGTATCGTGCACGTTCTGTTTGGCCGGGAAGTCATCGAGGTAACCACTTTCCGTGGCAATGCCGCAACGGGCGTCGACAGCGAAGAAGACGATGACCGCAAGACCGGTGAACATGGCCAGTTGCTGCGGGATAACGTTTACGGCAACCAGGAAGAGGACGCACTGCGCCGGGATTTCACCGTCAACGCGCTTTACTACTGCATCCGCGATTTCACCATTGTTGACTACGCCAACGGCATCGACGACCTCAACAAAAAACAGCTACGCCTGATTGGCGATCCGGAAACCCGGTACCGGGAAGATCCGGTGCGTATGCTGCGGGCTGTCCGTTTTGCCGCCAAACTGGGCTTTACCATCGAACCCGGCACCGAAAAGCCGATCCGGGAACTGGCGCCCCTGCTGAACCACATTCCGGCTGCCCGCCTGTTTGAGGAAGTACTCAAGCTCTTCTCCGCAGGCTACGGCGAGGCCACCTACCGCCTGCTCCGTCAGTACGGCCTGCTGGCGTCGCTGTTTCCTGAAACCGTGAAAGCCCTGGACGAAGGACAGTCTGACGCGCTGATTCTTCAGGCCTTACGAAATACCGATCTGCGCATCAGCCAGGGCAAGTCCGTTACCCCTTACTTCCTCTACGCGGCCATGCTCTGGCCCGCCCTGCAGGCCGAATGGCAGCGCCGGCAGGATAACGGCGAGCCGGCGGTACAGGCCCTGCACCTGGCCATCGGTAAAGTCATTGGCCGTCAAGTGCAGGCCACCTCGATACCAAAACGCTTCTCGGGGCCCATGAAGGAAATCTGGGAACTGCAGTTACGCCTGCCGAGACGCCAGGGCAAGCGCGCCCATTCGCTGATGGAGCACCCCCGCTTCCGGGCTGCTTATGACTTCCTGCTGGTGCGGGAATCCGCTGGCGAGCTGGAGCCTGGCCTTGGCCAGTGGTGGACCGATTTTCAGGCGGTTGATGAACGCCGGCGGGAACAGATGCTCAGCGATCTGGGCAGTGGAACCGCTCCCAATAAGCGCCGGCGCCGGCGTAAACCGACCAGCCACCCGGCCGACCGGAGAAACAGTGGATGAGCGGGCCGGTCAAGGCGTGGATCGGCCTGGGCAGCAATCTCGAAGACCCGCTGGCCCAGCTTGCACTGGCCATCACCCAACTGGCGTCGCTGCCCAGAACCCGTTTACTGGCGCAGTCATGGTTTTACCAAAGCTCGCCCATGGGGCCTCAGGATCAACCGGATTTCGTAAACGGTGTCGCACTGATTTCCACGGAACTGCCTGCCGAAGCACTGCTGGACCAGCTGCAAACCCTTGAGCAGGATCATGGTCGCGAGCGCATTATTCACTGGGGACCCCGGACGCTGGATCTGGACCTGCTGCTTTATGGCGACCAGCAGATCACTAGCGACCGGTTAACTGTGCCCCACCCGGGCATCGCAGTGCGAGACTTTGTACTTCGCCCCTTGCTCGATATCGAGCCCGACCTGGTGCTGCCAAATGGCCTCAGTGCTTCCGGGCTTCTGGCAACCTGTCCGGATAACAACCTGAAAAGGCTGTCCCTTGGCTGACCAACCGGCCTTGCCTCCCAAAGTTACCCGCATTAACCTTACGACATACCGGCGAGCCGGTCCCACTCTATCCCTAAGGGCATGACTGCTATGGCTGTTACCATCAACACACTGCGCAACTACAAGGAAAAGGGCGAGGCGTTTGCCGTACTGACGGCCTACGACGCCACCTTCGCCCAGGTAGTCAGCGAAGCCGGCGTGGACGCCATTCTGATTGGCGATTCTCTTGGCATGGTACTTCAGGGGCACGACAGCACCCTGCCCGTCACCATGGAGCAGATCTGCTATCACGTCCGCTCTGTCGCCAAAGGCAACCGCGGCGCCCTGATCATGGCGGATATGCCCTTCATGAGTTATGGCACTATTCCCAGCGCGCTGGACAATGCCGCCGCACTGATGCGGGCCGGCGCCCACATGGTGAAGCTGGAAGGCACTGACTGGATGGCAGACACCATCAAGGCAATCAGTGATCGCGGCATTCCGGTGTGCGCGCATCTGGGCCTGACGCCGCAGTTTGTCAACAAGTTCGGCGGCTACAAGGTACAGGGGCGGGACGAAAAGCAGGCGGAGCAAATGATCGAACACGCCTGCCAGCTGGAAGCTGCCGGTGCCGACGTTATCCTGCTGGAGTGTGTGCCCTCTGCCCTTGCAGCACGCATCACCCAGGCGGTCAGGGCACCGGTCATTGGCATTGGCGCCGGCAAGGATACCGATGGCCAGGTGCTGGTACTGCACGACATGCTTGGCATACCACCGGGTAAAAAAGCCCGCTTCGTCAAGAACTTCCTGGCGGAAGGCGGCAGCATTCCCGGGGCCATCGAAGCCTATGTGGCAGCCGTTCGCGAGCGCTCATTCCCCGCCGAGGAGCATACGTTCAAGGCATGAGAACCCTACACACCATCCAGGAACTGAGAGCGGCCATCTCCGGCTTTCGCAACCAGGGCAAGCGCATAGGCCTTGTTCCGACCATGGGCAATCTTCACGAAGGCCATATCGCACTGGTCGAAAAAGCCCGTGAAGCAGCAGACATCGTGGTCACCAGTATTTTTGTCAATCCCATGCAATTCGGGGCCGGCGAAGATCTTGATGCATACCCCCGTACCCTGAAGGAAGACCAGTCAAAACTGCAGGCGGCCGGCAACGATCTGCTGTTTGCACCGACAGCCCTGGAGGTCTATCCCAACGGCCCCGGCCGCCAGACACAGGTGCTGGTGCCAGTGGTCAGTGAAGGCCATTGTGGCGCCAGCAGGCCGGGTCATTTTGAGGGTGTCGCCACCGTCGTCACCATGCTGTTCAACATGGTCCAACCAGACGTCGCGGTGTTTGGTGAAAAGGATTTCCAGCAGCTGGCGGTGATCCGCAAAATGAGCCGCGATCTGTTTGTTCCCATCGAGATCATTGGTGCGCCCACTATCCGTGAGGCTGATGGCCTCGCCAAAAGCTCGCGCAATGGGTACCTGTCAGCGGCCGAACGCAGCCTGGCACCCGCGGTCTACCGGTCACTCACCCATATTGGTGCTGCCCTGGCCTCCGGCAGCGATGACTTCAAAGCCCTGGAAGACACAGCCAGGGCTGAGCTGGCCGATACCGGCTTTCGCCCGGATTACGTCAACATTGTGAACAGCGAGACCCTCAAACCTGCTGCGCCCGGAGACCGCCAGCTCACCATACTGGCGGCGGCCTTCCTGGGCACTACCCGGCTGATCGATAATCTGACCGTCAACCGCTGATACTCACTGACTGAAGGGACTCACCATGACAGAGGCAACCACCCGACTCACCCGCCGGCCCGAGTGGCGGGCGCTGCAGGCTCACCGGTCGGAGCTGGAACAACGCCCCATGCGGGCCCTGTTCCAGGAGGATCCACAGCGGTTCCAGCGGTTCTCCACCGAAGCGGCCGGCCTGTTCCTGGATTACTCCAAGAACCGGATAACCAGCGCAACACTGCCCTTGCTGTCAGCACTGGCTCGCGCCTGTGGATTGCCCCAGCGAATTGAAGACCTGTTCAGCGGCGCCACTCTCAACAATACCGAGCATCGACCGGTGCTGCATACGGCCCTGCGCAGCCCGGCCACCGCTGACGTCCGGGTTGCCGGACATAATATCATTCCGGATATTCAGGCCACGCTGGATCACATGGAGTCTTTCGTTACCCGCATTCATAACGGCGACTGCAAAGGCTTCAGCGGGCAACCGATTCGCGACGTGGTGAGCATCGGGATCGGCGGCTCCTATCTGGGTCCACGCATGGTGACCGATGCCCTCAAACCCTTCAGCCGTGAGGGTATCTGCTGTCATTACGTGGCCAATATTGATGGCACCGACATCAGCGAAGTGCTGGCCCAAATCCAACCGGAAACCACGCTGTTTCTGGTTCAATCCAAATCATTCAGCACCCAGGAAACCCTCGCCAACAGTGAGGTGGCCAGAGACTGGCTGGTGCAGGCAGGCGCAACCGGGCAGGACCTGCCGATGCAGTTTGCCGCGGTCACCTCAAAACCGGAGGCCGCCATCCGCTTCGGTGTCCACAAGGACCATATTTTCCCCATGTGGGACTGGGTTGGCGGTCGTTACTCACTGTGGTCAGCCATCGGACTTCCCATCGCACTGACCCTCGGCATGGCCCATTTCCGCGAGCTTCTTGACGGTGCCCACGCCATGGACAAACATTTCCGGTCGGCGCCACTGGAGCAGAACCTGCCGGTGATCATGGCACTGCTGGGTGTCTGGAACGTCAACTTCTGGGGCGCCTCCAGTCATGCCATCATTACCTACGACGAGTACCTGCAGGCACTTCCCGCCCATCTGCAGCAACTGGACATGGAAAGTAACGGCAAGCGGGTAACCCGTGATGGACAGGACGTGGAGTACCACACCGGCCCGGTGATCTGGGGTGGTGTCGGCGCCAATGGTCAGCACGCCTACCATCAGTTGCTGCACCAGGGCACCCTGCTGATACCGGTTGATTTCATTATCCCCATGCGCACCCACAATCCGGTGGCCCGACATCACGAAACCCTGTTCGCGAACTGCCTGAGTCAGTCCCAGGCGCTGATGCAGGGCAAGACCCTTGCAGAAGCACGCGCGGAACTGATGGCCGACGGACTGTCAGCCCCGGATGCCGACTGGTTGGCACCCCACAAGGTAATCCCCGGCAACAAACCCTCCAACACCCTGACCTTTGATCAGACCACCCCTGCCGCCATCGGAGCTCTGATCGCACTGTACGAGCACCGCACCTTTGTCCAGGGCATTGTCTGGAATCTGAACTCGTTCGATCAGTGGGGGGTGGAGCTGGGCAAGCAGCTGGGCAAGCCGATTATGGCCCAGCTCGCCGGAGAATCCGGTACCGAGGGTGTTGATGCTTCTACAGCGGGACTTATCGAGCGGTTTCGCAAAGGCTGATCATAGCGGCCAGCATAAGGCCACCGGCCACAGCCTCTGGGTTCCCGACCACGCTTGCCAGTGGTCGCGGTAGCTGATCCCCGTGACCGGGTGGCGCTCGTGGCCGGCGATATCAGCCAGTGGGCGCAACACAAATGCATTGGCCAGTATCTCACCACGGGGTAGCTCAACCCCGTCGCAGGGGGCTGCCAGCTGCCCATAGGTCAGGATATCGAGGTCCAGTGTTTTGGCGTTCAGACCGGAAGATTCGGGCTTGCGGCCGTTGGCCACCTCGACCCCCTTCAGAAACCGCGACAGCCTGGCAACAGGCCACTGTGTCTGTAAGCCGACCACCAGATTGAAAAACGGATCACCGGAAAAACCGACGGCCTCGCTTTCATAGACCGGTGAGATATCCAGCTGCCCGAACGTGGCCGCCAACGCGTCCAGTCCGGCCCGGATGTGGCGCTCCCTGTCGATGTTACTGCCAACCCCCAGATACACCCGGACCGGACCCTGCGCTTCGCTCACCGGAACTGACCCCGCTGCAGGCGCACACCGACCGCTGCCGCGGCCGTGACTGCCCCCGGTTTGCGAAGGGTCAGCTGCAGGCCCGCCATGCCGAAGACCTGAATCAGCTCTGCGGCCAGGCCCTCGGCCAGCGTCTCCAGCAGCGCCGGCTGGTTCACTGATGCAAACGCCATGACTCGCTCGCTGACCGCGCCATAATCAAGGGCCAGACCGACATCGTCGCTGTCCGCGGCCGCCCGGTTATCCCAGACCATTTCCAGATCCAGAACCAGTCGCTGATGAATTTCCCGCTCCCAGTCATAGACACCGATAACGGTTTCCAGCTCAAGCCCTTCGATGATCACGTAATCTGTCAAACCTGCACCACTCCGCCAGTGCGCCCGGGGGCGTATTTTTGCTGATTGAACCGTCTCGGGGAACCCGCTATGGTTTTGTAATGAATTCTGCGGCGCTCTGAACACCGGTGGCCAGCCCCGCACCCGAAAGCCATCAAGAGCTGTTTACCGGACCAGATAAGGACGCACAACCAATCTCATGGACGCCTCGCTGCAAGCCACACTGATCGTACTCAGCTGCATGCTGGCTTACGCCTCCGGCTCAGTACTGTTCGCTGTGCCGGTATCCCGCCTGTGGCGGCTGCCCGACCCCCGCCTTATTGGTTCCGGCAACCCGGGAGCCACCAATGTCTACCGCGGCGGCGGTGCCGTTCCGGCCGCCGTCACCCTGACGCTGGACGCTCTCAAGGGCGCCCTGCCGGTATGGATGGCCCAGGCCGCCGGCCTGTCAGTATACGTTCAGGCCATGGTGGCGCTCTGCGCCGTTACCGGTCACATGGTCCCCATATTCTATCGCTTTCAGGGCGGCAAAGGTGTCGCCACGGCTCTCGGTTGCGGGCTGGTACTGGCGCCCGCCACCACCATGCTGCTGGCATTGATCTGGCTTGTCATCATGTGGCGTATGCGGATTTCGGCACTTGCCTCGGTGGTAGCCCTGGGCAGTGGCCCGGCCATAAGCGCTCTCTTCGAGCCGCACACTTTGCCTTTGTTCGGATTACTCGCCATCGTGATCGTGATTCGTCATCGCACCAACCTGATTCGCCTGGCCCAGGGCCGGGAACGCCGGTTCTGAACGCGGCCGCGGCTGCTCAGGCCACCAGGCCGTTGTCGCAGGGCTGATCCAGTCCCGGCAGAGTATCCATGGGCCAGCGCGGTACGGCCAGAATACGGTCGCCGTCTTTCTGACCGGCCTGCAGGCGCTGGCAGCCGGCGTAGGCGATCATGGCGCCGTTATCGGTGCAGAATTCCGGCCGGGCGTAGAACACCACTGCTCCGCGATCTGCGGTCATTTTCTCCAGCGCCGCCCGCAAACGCTTGTTGGCGCTGACCCCGCCGGCAATGACCAGGCGCTTGCCGGCAACCGCGTCCAGCGCCCGCCGACACTTGATGGTCAGGGTTTCCACAACAGCGGTTTCGAAGGCCAGGGCAATATCGGCCTGTACCTGGTCGGTCCAGTTATCCGCCG
>NZ_CAXBDN010000208.1:0-8118 GCF_963974375.1 uncultured Marinobacter sp. | reverse complement strand
CCTGATAAGGCTGGATCGCATGGGCGACAAATCAGCCACCAACCTGGTAGCGGCAATTGATGCCTCACGCCATCCGCTGTTGTGGCGCTTCATCTATGCGCTCGGTATCCGCGAAGTGGGCGAGGCCACCGCAAAAGCCCTGGCCAGCTGGTTTGGTACCCTTGATGCGGTGGCCGCAGCCACCGAAGAGGAGCTTCAGGCGGTGCCGGATGTAGGGCCGGTCGTGGCCGGTCATATCCGAAGCTTCTTCAGTCAGCCTCACAACCAGGAAACCCTGGCGGCTCTAAGGGAGAACGGGGTTGTCTGGCAGCCGGCGACGGTCATCCGGCCTGACACCGCAAAGGATGGCCTGCCACTGACCGGAGAAACCTGGGTATTGACCGGTACCCTGTCAGCCATGACCCGGGATGAGGCCAAGGAAAAGCTGGAACAGCTGGGCGCAAAGGTGTCGGGCAGTGTTTCCGGGAAAACCCGCTGTGTGGTGGCGGGTGAGGCGGCAGGATCCAAGCTGGCAAAGGCGGAATCGCTGGGTGTCAGGGTGATGAGTGAGGCGGAGTTTCAGGCGTTTCTGCAGGATCAGGGCATCGCCTGAGCGGCCCTCAGACATCACCTTCCTGCTGACTCATGCTGGCGTACAGGCGCAGGTAGTCGGTGGTGGTGACAATCCCGGTTGGCGAGCCGGACGCATCGACCACCAGGGCTGCGTCCAGTTGGTGGGCCAGCATCAGGCGGGCCAGCTGGTGGGCATCGGTTTCCGGCGTGACCGTAAGAAAGGACGGCAACTCTATATGCTGAAAGGTTTGCCGGTCGGGGTCAGCGCGATGTTCCAGTAACCAGTTCTGGGTCCAGCGTATGTCGATCAGGCCTCCCACCAGGCCATCCGCCGCGATCACCAGGTGATGAACACCATGGCGCTCCATATCGCTGAGGGCTTCCGCAAGTGTGGCTGTGGCCTCCATGGTATGGATTCTCGGACTGCACATCTTGCTGACCGGAAGATAGGCCCGTTGCGGTTCCGGTTCCGCTTCCTCTGCCTGGCCGTAGCGTTCCAGTGCCTTGCGGGCGTTCACTTCGCGGGCAAGCTGAAATTCGCCGTCGGTGGCTTCGTTGCTGCTTTCCCTCAAGGCGTGGGTCTCTGCGGATTCTTCAATATCGCCAATCCGCCGGCCCCGGAAAATCTCGGGTAGCCGGGTACCCTGGGGCCGACCAGGTTCGCTGATGTGTATGGCCATAACCGGCTGCTCCATGGGTGCCCGAACCTTGATCCGGGCTATTTCGTAGTTATACCTTGTTTAGCGGCCTGAACCCTCAGAACTTAAGCCGGATCAGCCTTTCTGAGACACCGTTCCGGCGCCACCCGGCGGGCCAGGGAAGCCGGGAGAGCCTCTGGTTGACCGCTGATCCGGTCTGCCAGAAATTCCGCCAGCAATGGTCCCCAGGTCAGGCCTTTGCTGCCAAAACCGGTGAGCAGCCAGACGCCGTCAATGGGGCGGCCCTTGCTGGTGGTCAGGGGCCCTGCCACTGGCTGGTAATCGTGAGTGGTGCAGCGAAAAGCCACTCTCCCGGTCACCTGACCGAAGTGCGGGTGCTGGTCCACAAGGCCCGGCAGCATGGCCGATAACCCTGCCAGATTTTCCTCGTGACTGCTCCAGAGCTCTTCCGTCGTGTCATTGTGAAGATCAAAGGTCGCGCCGGTAACCACACAGCCGTCCTGTGGTGGATTCAGATACCGTTCGCCGGTAATGACTGCTCGCGGACTGGCGCTCAGACTGCTGGCCGGCACAGAGGAAATCTGACCCCGGATGGGTTTGAACCGGTAACGGCCGGTACCAACGTGGCCAAGGAGGGCGTCAAGGGCTGCACTCTCATGGCCTGCTGCCAGCACCACATGGCTGGCGGTAATATCCTGTCGGCCTTCTGCAGACAGACGCCAACGGTTATTACTGGGCAGCAGCCGGGATACCCGGTACTGACCTTCAAACCGGATCAACGGATGGTCCAGCAAATGCCGACACACCTCTGCGGGGGCCAGCCACCCGGACTCAGGAAACCATAAACCACCGGCCGGGCAGGGCACACCGGTCAGCTGGCTAGCCTCCCCGGCACTGACGGCACGAAAGATCGAGTGTGGATAATGGTTGCGAGCAAGAAACCGGTGCTGCCGGTCCTGTTCGCGACCAGACGAGGCCATCATCAGCAACCCGGTCCGGTGAAACTGGGCCGGGGTATTCGCCGGATAGTAGGATTGCGCAAAGAGCAGTGAACTCAGGGCCAGGTCTGCCTGATTGTTGTATTCCACGGGCAGCTTGACGTAAAGCGCGCCCTGGGAGTTACCGGAGGCACCGGTGGCCGGGGTGTTGCCCTGCTCGGCAAGCAGTACACGGTAGCCGCGCTCGGCCAGGTTGCGGGCCAGCAGGCAGCCGGCGATTCCGGCACCGACAACGGCCACGTCTATGGTGGACGATCCAAGGGGCGGGGATTCTGGTGCCACGGCCGGTATGGCGCGATCCGCTGCCGGCGGTTCAGGGTTTGCCGGTTTCGCGAAAGGCCCTGGCAGATCCAGAAACCCTGACTGCATTTCAACGGCGGAACCATCGGGTGCTTGTGCCGTGACAAACCCTGCTCCGGATAAGGCCTGCAGGAGCTGGCCGGTAGCCGCATGGGTGGCAAAGGTAGTGCCATGACCGCTGTGGCGGCGAATTTCCCGGGCCAGCGTGTCCTGTGTCAGTTCATTGCATTTGCTGTCCAGATACCAGGCATCGGCAACAAACTCCAGGTCCCTGAGTGCTTTCAGGGTCTCCCCGAAAGCCAGCGTCAACCGGACCCGGCCCTGGTCCAGTACCAGGCGGTGAACTCCCTGCACCAGTGGCGGGTAGTGGCCAAGCAGCTCCTGCGCCTGTTGGCCCAGCTCAGGCCATAACGCCAGTGCCCGCTGCAGGTCGTCGCGGGCCCATGGTGCCGGCTCTGTGGCGACATAATGCAGCGTGGCGTGAGGGGCGGGATTTGCACCCCGCCAGGCCTGCCAGGTGCTGAGGAAGTTGAGTCCGTCACCAAAGCGGGACTCGGCGATCACGAAATGGCGGCGGTGTCCCAGTGAGCTGAAACGATCCGTTATGCGGTTGCGGAGCAGCAACTGGTCGACGGGGCTCGCGGGTTCATTATTAACACCGAGATAAGTTCCACCGCACTCACCGGGGCCGGGCCGGCCGTCCTGCCACTGAACCTCGGCGGGCGACAGGGCGGGTGGCAGCAACGTCCCGTTTGGCGCCGGCCGTTTCATCAGGGCTCACCGATACGCCGGACTGACTCTATGACCACAGGCTGCAGTGGAACATCACCCATGTTGTTGCGGACGCCGGTACGGACCTGGGCAATGGCGTCGATGACTCCCATGCCTTCGGTTACCTTGCCGAACACCGTATAGCCCGGCCGGTTGGCAGCCGCGTTGAGGTGACGGTTGTCGGTGACGTTGATGAAGAACTGGGCCGTGGCCGAATCCGGATTTGCGGTGCGTGCCATGGCAATGCTGCCGCGAAGATTCGGCGCAGTCTGGCGAGACTCGTTCACCACCGGCTCACGAGTGGTTTTCTGGCGCATATCCTGGTCGAAGCCACCTCCCTGGATCATGAAGGCGTCAATGACCCGATGGAAAATGGTGCCATCGTAGAAGCCTTCATCCACATACTGAAGAAAGTTTTCAACGGTGCGGGGTGCATAATCCGGTCGTAGCTGTATCTCGAAGGCGCCTTCAGAAGTGGTCACCCGGACCCTGGGCAGGTCCTCATCAGAACTGCTGTCGGCCCTTGCGTTAACGGATAACAGCAGCGTTGCCAGCAAGCCGGCCAGCATCATGGTGGAAACAAATTTCAGAAGGGCGGAAACATGACGACTGCGGGAGCAGTCAGCGGAAAAGCATGCACGCATTTGAAAGACACCTCGACGGAGAGTTCAGGTAGCGAAGATAAGCAATCAGCTTACCAGAGAGTGAGTGGCGGGACAGGTTACAGGAAGGTCAATGTTGCCCGGTGCATCGGCTGCAGGCAAGCGCCGGCAATGGTGATGACCGGCGTCGCGGAGGTCAGGTCAGGCCAGGGTCAGGGGCACCAGGGCGGGGGTCAGGCGCTGGCCAGAATGTTGCGTTGACCAACCGAAGTCTGCTGGCCGCTGGCGCCGTAAAGTTTCTGCTGGCTTGAGGATCCCCGGAAGATATCGGTGAGCCTTGCCAGGCGCTTCTGCAGGTGGCTCACTGTCCGGCTGTTCTGGCGATTGATGTTCTGGCACTGATCCAGCAGCTGCTGGGCATCGCCCCACAGCGAGGCCAGGTCGGCAAGACCGGCACTGCGTATAAAACGGGAGGGTTCACCCTGATCCGGACGATAGCCAATTTTCACCAGCAGGTGAACTTTTTCTCTGGCCCGGTTACGGACGTCATCAAGGAGTTTTCCCTTTCGCGAGGCCAGGGGCTCCAGTGCCTTGACGTCCCGGCTGCGGAGTACCCGGGACTCTTCTTCCATCAGTTCCATCAACTGACGCAACTGGTGGATATCGTTTTCAAGAAGCTGCTTGAGTTCCTGAACGGCGGACATGATTTACCTCACCCGAATATGCTTTGATCCATCTCAAGCATTTTCTGGGCCAGTTTCTCTGCGTCTACCTTATAGGAACCATCTGCCAGGGCAGCGCGAATTTCTTCCACCCGGCTGTCATCAACCTCGGGATAGCTCTCGAGCTTCTGGTCCAGCTGCTTGAGCTCCTTCGCCTGCTTGCTCAGGCTGACGTTTTCGCCGCGGGCTGCCGGAGTCTGGGTGCGGGCCTGCTCCACCGCGGGCTGTGCCGTTTTCTGGGAGGCCTGGGACCGGTCAGCGTTGGTCTTCTGGTTGTTGAGCTGACCGTTGCCGATTCCGTTTAAGTCAACTGTCATAATAATACCCTTCCAATTGTCTGCCGCTCCGTGGCGGTCTGATAGGTTCTTGACTGGTTATCGGCGGTGTTCCGGAAGACTTTAGTACTATTTGAGCGGCAATTCATTGCCGTTTTTTCAGGATTCCGGTACCCCGGGGCAGCGGGTTGCCGCCGATATGCTCTGACTTTGCCTACATGGGAATTTCCACATGGCCGGGACTGACAACGAGGGCGCGAACCCGCCGGGAGGACCCGAGATTTTCAACCATCACCTGCTCGCCAATGCCGGCCGCAGCCAGCGCACGGCCGCGGGTGGATACCGAAAACTGGCCGGAGCGGGCGGTGATCATAACATGGTCGCCCCGGGCGATGGCATCCGGTGCGGTGATCAGGTCTGGAGTAAAAATGGTGCCGGCGTTCACGGATCTCCTGAGCTCCATTCCGGCCAGATGCTCCTCATCGGTAATGGTGCCACGGCGCATGGCATTAACGATCACGGTCCGGGATTCAAACATGCCCGCCTGTACCCGTTCACCGCGTCCGATGGGGCGGGCGGCCGCCAGTGCCTGGCCCCGGATTTCCAGTGATATTGAAAGATACATCCGCCAGGGTCGTTCACCGATACAGGAGACTTGCAGATTCGGCTGGGTCGAACGCCAGGGGTCGCCACTGAATTCCAGTGCCAGCGGAAGATCACAGGCCGCCATTTGCAGGCGTGGATCGAGCCGGCCCGGCTCAAAACTCACGTCGTAGCCTTCTTGCGTCAGTTCTTCGGCGAATCCGGCCAGGTAGTTCCGAGACGCGTCAATAATCTGGTCCGGGCCGGTGTGGTCCTGCCCGGCAGCAACGGTTGAGCAAAACAGCAGCCAGGGCAGGGATATACCGGTGATCATCAATTTCAGAATGCGCATTTGATCAGGTTTGTCCTATGCTGATGAAAACGGGCCGGGCCGGTATTGCCGGAGCCTTCCCCGGGGTGCGGTTATTGTTAAACTTTGGCGGATACCAGCCGTTACACATGGCAGGTTCGTCACGGTTTACAATAACGGAATTCAGTCTGGTGCTTCTTTTTATGGAGCACCGGAGTATCAGTTGGCAGTAACGAAGCAACATCTGTGCCGGATGACCAGATGATGTCAGCGTTCAATCTAACCGGGAAAACCGGGTCAGGAGTTCAGCAATGGCAGGTGTATTAGACAGTGTTAACCAGCGCACCCAGCTGGTTGGGGAAAACCGGCTGGAACTTCTGCTGTTCCGACTCCGGGGTCGTCAGGTTTATGGCATCAACGTGTTCAAGGTAAAAGAGGTGCTGCAATGCCCCAGGCTCTCCTCGATTCCGAACAGCCGACCCATGGTGCGGGGCGTTGCCCATATCCGCGGTGAGACCATACCGATCATTGACCTGGGCATGGCGATTCGCCAGCCGGGACTGCCTGCAGAGGACCTGGCAACGGCCTTTGTGATCATTACCGAATACAACCGTAAAACCCAGGGCTTCCTGGTGGCAGGCGTGGACAGGATCGTGAACATGAACTGGGAAGATATCCTGCCACCGCCCAAAGGGGCAGGGCGTGAGGTTTATCTGACCGCCGTGACCAAACTCGAAGACAAGCTGATCGAAGTGATCGACGTCGAGAAAATTCTGTCAGAAGTGGCGCCATTGCGGGAAGACGTGGGTGCGGATGTGCTGTCGAAAAACACCAAAGACCGCGGTGCATCAAAGCCGGTACTGGTGGTGGATGATTCGGCCGTAGCCCGACGTCAGATGATTCGCTGCCTGACCGCTATCGGTCTGGAAGTTGTATCCCAGAACGATGGCAAGCAGGCGCTGAGCTATCTCAAGGGGCTGGTGGAAGACGGCAGCAATGTGGACGACCATATTTCTCTGGTCATTTCTGATGTGGAAATGCCGGAAATGGACGGTTATACCCTGGTAACCCGACTCAAGAATGACCCGGCCCTGAAGAGTCTGTACATTATGCTGCATACGTCCCTGAGTGGCGTATTCAACAAGGCGATGGTCCAGAAAGTCGGAGCGGATGATTTTATGGCCAAATTCAGTCCGGACGAACTTGCCGAGCGGGTAATGGAAATTTTGGACCGGGAGTAATCGCCGGTTATGATGCAGCCTGTTCATCCCAGCCATCCATTGCAGAGTACTGATGAAAGCAGAAATAACCCCCCAGGAGTACGAGGCGTTCAAGAAGTTTCTGCAGGATGCATCCGGCATATTGCTGGGTGACAACAAGCAGTACCTCGTCAAGAGCCGGTTGCGCCGTTTGCTGGAAGATAATCAGCTGAATACGCTGGGAGAGTTGCTTGAGCGCATCCGTCGCCCCGGCCAGATGCAGCTGAAAGAAACCGTTATTGATGCAATGACCACCAACGAAACGCTCTGGTTCCGGGATAACCACCCTTTTCGTATCCTCTCCGACAAGTTGCTCCCGGAACTGGCCGCCCGCAACAGCCTGCAGCCGCTGCGTGTCTGGTCTGCAGCCTGTTCCACAGGGCAGGAACCTTATTCCATTGCCATGGCGGTGGAAGAGTATCGCCGGACCCAGCCGGGACGTCTGAAAGCGGATTTCAGGATTGTCGCAACGGACATTTCCAAAACCGTACTGAATGTGGCCAAACGGGGCGAGTATGAAATGCTGGCCATTGGTCGCGGCCTGTCTCCTGAACGTCAGCGCAGCTTTTTCAGCACGCTTCCTACCGGCGGCTGGCAGATCAAGCCTAACCTGAAGTCCATGGTTGAATTCCGGGAAATGAACCTGCTGGATCGCTACATGCTGGGCAAGTTCGACCTTATCTTCTGTCGCAACGTGCTTATCTACTTTTCGGCGGAGCACAAGAAAGACATTCTGACCCGCATGCACGGCGCCCTGAACCCTGGCGGGTATCTCATTCTGGGGGCGTCTGAATCCCTGAACGGTCTTTCGGATCTTTACGAAATGGTCCAGTGCCACCCCGGAATCATCTACCGCAAGAAATGACTCGCTGTCTGAGGTCGCTATGAACATAGACTTTACCGCCCTGGCGCCCCAGGATGCCTACCACACCATCACCCAGACTCTTATTCCCAGGCCCGTGGCCTGGGTGCTGACAGAGAATCCGGACGAAGGTTACAATCTCGCGCCCTATTCATTTTTTACCGCAGTCACCAGCTCGCCGCCACTGCTGATGACTGCGGTAAAAAATGAATAGGGCGCGAGATTG
>NZ_CAXBDN010000207.1:0-8156 GCF_963974375.1 uncultured Marinobacter sp. | reverse complement strand
TGCCGATGCCGACGTGCTGTTCCTGGCACTGATGAACCCGATCGAGCCTCTGAACGAGCAGAACTTTGTGTCTGAGTCAGAATGGATCACCGGTGTTCGACTCTCTGACACCTTCAGCAGCGCTGACCTCGAAGGCAAGGAATACGCTGTCATTTCCCAGTCCTACTGGTTGCAGCCCAACTTCTTCGAAGTGGACTATCTGGAGCCGGGTGCAACGCTCAGCTTCCCGGTTGGCGGAAACCCCGCCACATTAAGCCGTGCAACCACTTTCGCCTACGTGGAATTCATCAACAACCTGCCACTGATTCGCGAAGGAGACCCGGAAGCAACCGACACATTCCAGTACTCCGTCGGCACCAACGGCCGGATCACCATGTCATCGGACTTTGGTGAGCCAGGCGTTGTGGACCTGGAGCTGAACGGGTTCGCCACTCCGGATGGCCGGCTACTGGTATTCGAGACCACGCTGATCGCGGACAGTGATGACGGTACAACCCAGGAGGGCGGTGTTGGTATCACCTACGCCATCTGTACCAACTGCGACTGACCGATAGGAGACCCATACCCGGGCCCCGCACTGCGGGGCCTTTTTTATGCTGATACACCGACCCGGGTTCACCGGCTAGTGTCGCGACCTGACGACTGCTTATCAAAAAAACAGGCGCTCATACCCCAAATGGGGGATGCGCACCGGGGCAGAGCTTTCTAAATTGGTCTGATAACTGGGGTTTCCGTGTTTCAGGAGGTTGTACCCATGATCGTTTCCTTACCTGCTTCCAGATCGGACAGCACACGGACACCCCGCTTCCCGGGAATTGCCCCCGATTCCACCTAGCCTACCTTTGCGCCTTACCCGGCCCCTGGCCACCCCCGACATTCAGCACACCGGTTTGCCACCCTCGGCAATCACCGGATAACCGATATCCTTGCAGGAAGATCCGAAACCATGAGTCTATTCCGTACCTCCGCTTTGGCGGTTGCTATCAGTTCTGCCCTTGGTCTTGCCGGCTGTGGCGGTGGTGGGGGCAGTAGTTCGTCCACACCACCCGCAACCCCCACGGAACAAACCGTCAGCGGTAACGCCGTCAAGGGCGTGCTCAGGAATGCGATTGTTACCGCCTGGCTGCTTGATGACAGTGGCAGCCGCGCCAGCCAGATCGCTACCACCAGAACCGATAACGAAGGCGCATACAGCCTTCCACTCGGCTCCGGTTACCGTGGTGACCTTATCGAGATCGAGGTCACTGCAGACAGCGATACCCGCATGGTATGCGACGCCAGCGCCTGCGGAACCGCCAGCCGTGGCGACCTGATTGAACTACCGTCCGGTTTCAGCCTGAACACCATAACCGAAGCGCCCACCAGTGCGACGACCATTTCAGCGCCCGTCACTGCCTGGTCCACCCTTGCGGCCAGTCGCGCTCAGGCACTCATCACTGACGGTAGTTCGCCCCGGGCCGCTGCCCGCCGGGCCAATAGCGAAGTGTCTGACCTGGTCGGTTTTGACATCCTGACCACCCGGGCCACTGGCCTCAGCCAGATCAGTGATGCGTCTCCTGCCGAAGGTCAGTCCGCTGTCATGAACGCCGCCGTAGCTGAAATCCTGTTCGGCGATACCAGCAGCGAAGACCTGGCACAGAAACTGTCCCAATTCACCACCACCTTCGAAGACGGCATATTTGGTGACGCTGAAGACGACTACAATCTGGCCCAGCTGGCCACTGCCAGCCAGACCGTGGTCAGCACCACGCCGGATCTGGACAGCCTGACCCGGGATGCGGTGAACAATAAAACCACCGAATACGATGCCAGCCCTGATGGTTATGCATCGACCTACGACGAGAGCCTGATCGTCGATGACAATGCCAGCCAGAATGAGAAAATCGCCCAGTTCCAGACGTTTGTTGGTCAGGCCAGTGGCTGGTTCCAGTCCTTTGAAGACCTGGACAGCGATCAGCTTGGACTCGCCGTAAACACAGACATAGAAACCATTCAGGCGATTTTTGACACCACCGCCCAGGGCCAGCTGCAGTTTATCGGCGATGCCCTGGATGCGGCCTTTGTGGAACTGCTCAGCGATCCGGCCGCCGCGCAACAGCTACTGGCCAATGGCGGCACCCGCTCGTTCAGCCTGACCAATGCCGACGACCAGTCTGAAGCCACCATCGACATGACCTTGTCCAACGACAACGGTGTGGTGATCCAGCTTGACGGCATCATTACCCTGGCGGACCAGACCACCTCGATTCCCTTCAACCTGGAGCTGGACACCAACATACCCGCCAGCAGCCTGGATCTGACCAGCTCCACCATTACCGCCCTGGCCACGTCCAACACGCTTGGCCTGAGCGGCGTCATCAGCAATGCCGACGGCTCGGATGGCCTGGTTCTGGACCAGATGACAATCAAGCTGGATCTCAGTGCCGCGCTGAGCAACGGCACAGGGATCACGGAAACACAGCTGGCAGACGCCTTCAGCGCCGCAACCTTTGACGGCGCCATCGAGGCCTACGGCATGGCGGGTGACAGCTTTAAAGGACAAATAGGCGCAAGCCTGGTGAGGCTGAATCCGGGGGCTGCGTTTAACCAAAGCCTCAGCATGGGACCCTACTCCCTCAGCCGGCTGCGTGTTGCTGGCGACTTCAGCGGTGCCAACGGCAACCAGTTCCGCACCTCTGCCACCCTCAACGTCAACAACGCCACCAGCTTTGATACCTTTGCCTGGCTGCAGTACAGCAATGACCGCTCGGGCCTGACGATTCCGGTCGCCTATAGCGACTTCGAACTTCTGCTGTCCCCCGAGAACCAGGACGAGGAGGCGTTTTTCTCGACCACATCCCTGTTCCTGGAGGAGGGCGCCAATGGCTCAAACGCCTATCGCCTGAACGTGGGCGGCTGGTCCGTGTTTAATGGTCCCATCGCAACTACTCGCAACTATTCTGGCGATGACCTCACCAGCCGGTTGAACGAAGCCCAGAACGTCATCGCCAGTCAATTCCCGGCAAATGTCGTTTTTACCTACTTTGACAGTGAGAATCAGGAGCAGAATTTCACACTGGACCTGAGCCAGCTATTCAATGGCAACAGGGAGCTTAGTGGTTCCTTCCTTTTCTCTGCCACCAATAGCTATGAGATGAGCATCACCCACAGCAGCAATCTGTTGCCTGCTGGGGTCGAGTTCGCAAGCATCTTTGGCGCCGAAGACTTCAACATCTTGCTTGGCCAGAACCCGGACGGCCCCGGCTCGATTGCCCGCTTCACCACAGTATTCAGTACCGGCCTGGAGGATATCGTCGCGATTCTGGACGTTCCGACTCCGGATGTGGCCACCGAGTATTCATTCAGACTGGGCGATAACCTGGAAACAAACCACTATACATTCCTGATCGAGTCAACCCTGGAAAACTTCAACAGCTGTGAACAGAACCCACCGGCATTCCTGAAGTTCCCCGAGGCAACCACATTTGATTGTGTGGAAACCATCCTGTCCTACAATCTGAACACCAACCGTACCCTCGACACCGACGAAGTGGCACTGATCGATAACATCATCGAGAACGCCCTGGTCCAGCGCTTCGGCTCGACCCTGGCCGGCCAGCTTGAGACCGTGGAGCTGTTCGGTTTCGCCGATGACCGCACCCAGGCCGGCAGTTTCGACCTGACGGTTGAATATCCGGATCTGGAAACCACTACCCGATTCCTGGACTCTTCGCTCAGCGTCACCAGTTCGGTAACCCTGAATGAACTGCCCACGGCGCAGGTCACGGTGACCGCCAATCGCTCCAGCTACCGGGGCGGTAACCTGCTGGCCAATGTGCGCTGGGATGGTGGCAACTACTCCATTGCACTGAACACCAGTAATGCAGAAGAACCTACCGCCTACCGCGGCAGGATCTTCAACAGCCAGGGCTATGAACTGACGTTCCGGGTGGGTCTGAACACCAGTGGTGATATCAACTCACTGGCCGGCGACGCCATACTCAATGGCGAAACCATCGGTCAGCTGCAACTGCGAAACAGCATGCCGGTCATCATCTACCCGAACGGCGAGGAGGACGTTATCAACACGCTGCTTTAGGTCTTGCTTCCGGGCGGGTTGCGGGACTGACGTCTCGCAACCCGCTCTCCTGCTCTACTGCTTTTCTTTCCTGACTTGTCCCGCCAATCAATGCATCAGGGTGTACAGCTTACGCCGGTAGGTCCGCACATCCGGATTGCCATTGCCCAGCTTCTCGAACAGTTCCACAAGCGTCGTCTTGGCGATGCCATCCTTGTAGCCTGCATCGCTCTGCATTAACTGGATCAGCAGCTCCATGGCTTCGGCATTGTTTTCCTGTAGTACCCGATGAAGAGCCAGCTGGTGCAGGGCTTCGGAGTCTTTCGGGTTCTGCGCCAAGGTTTGGGCAAGTTCGGCCTCCGGTGTCAGGTCGCCCGACTGACGCAAAAATTTGATACGGGCCGCCAGCTGTTTGGCCTTGTGCTGAAGCTTTTCTTCCGGTGGCAGGCTTTCCAGCACCTGCTCCGCCGTGTCCAGATCCCCCAGCTCGGCTTTCAGTTGAGCGACGTCAATCAACACCTTGATGTCTTCCGGATTGTCCTGGTTCAGCTCGGTGAAGATCGCCAAAGCGCCTTCGAGGTCACCGGCTTCCCAAAGGCTGTGAGCCTTCTCGTAGGGATCTTCCACTTCTTCAGGAATCTCGATGTGCTTGTCGAGGACCTTGCGCACTTCGCCTTCCGGCAGGGCACCGTTGAAGCCATCCACGGCCTGGCCATTCTTCACCAGTATCACCGTCGGCAGGCTGCGTACCCCAAGGCTGGCGGTCAGCTGCTGCTGTTCGTCGGCGTTGACCTTGGCCAGCAGGAAGCCACCCTTGTAGGCGTCCGCCAGCTTCTCCAGAACCGGCGTCAGCTGCTTGCAGGGCGCGCACCATTCGGCCCAGACGTCCACCAGAACCGGTGTGGTCTCCGAGGCCGTCATGACCTGCTCCTGGAAGTTTTCCATGGTGGCTTCAAAGATGTAAGGCGATGTACTCATAGGGAAATACCTGCAGATTGGTCGTCCCGCACCTGTCGGGCGTATGAATTCGGAATAGTGACTACATGGAGCCAATTCCGCGAATTTCAAGGCTGGGGACGGGTCGCCTGACTGTTTGGACCCGCTGCCTTGAAATACCCCAAGCCGACGCTACATAACAACAATGACTCAGATTAACTGCAGCAGAGACTGGCTGCACCGAGGGCTCAACAGACGGCCACCTTCCGTTCACCCTATTTATCAGGAATAGCTAACCCCATGGCTGACGACTCCCGCGAAGATAACCGCAAGCCCACCGCCGATGATGACGTGACGGAATACATCGGCAAGGATGAAAAAAGCAAAGGCCTGATTGTTCCCGGGCAGGCGCGGCCCAAACGCATGTATGTGATACCGGTCTCCAACCGGCCCTTCTTTCCGGCCCAGGTGCAACCGGTAGTGGTCAATCAGGAGCCCTGGCAGGAAACCCTGTCACGGGTCAGCGATACCGACCACCACATGCTGGGCATCTGCTACGTCGAGACACCAGACCCGGACAATCAAGTACCGGCCAGTGATGAGCTGGAAACCACCGGCTGCGCCGTGCGCATCCACCACGCCCAGCAGGAAAACGGCAAAATCCAGTTTATTGCCCAGGGCCTGCAGCGCTTCCGTATTGTGCAGTGGTTGCGTCGCAAACCCCCTTATCTGGTGGAAGTGGAATACCCGGAAGAGCCGGAGGAAGCGGCCGATGAACTCAAGGCCTACACCCTCGCCATCATCAGCGCCATCAAGGAACTGCTGAGGACCAACCCGCTTTACGGCGAAGACGTGAAACAGTACCTGTCTCGTTTTGGTCCGGACGACAGCTCACCACTGGCGGATTTCGGCGCCTCCATGACCAGTGCCCCCGGTCGTGAGCTGCAGGAAGTACTGAACACCGTGCCGCTGCTGCGACGCATGGAAAAAGTGCTGATCCTCATGCGCAAGGAGCAGGAGGTGGCCCGGCTGCAGGCGGAGATCAACGAGGAAGTGAACGACAAGGTGCAGAAGCACCAGCGTGAATTCTTCCTGCGGGAACAGCTCAAGGTCATCCAGCGGGAGCTGGGTATGGCCAAGGACGACAAGACCGCCGATGCCGAACGGTTCCGTGAGCGCATGGACCAGAAGCAGCCTCCGGAAGCCGTCCTGGAAAAGTTCGAGGAAGAACTGCAAAAGCTCCGGATACTGGAGCAGGGCTCGCCGGAATACGGCGTTACCCGCAACTATCTGGACTGGCTGACCCAGGTGCCCTGGGGCGTGACCTCAAAGGACCACTTTGATCTGACCGAAGCCCGCCGCATTCTGGACAAGGAACACGACGGCCTCGCGGACGTGAAAGACCGCATCATCGAGTTTCTGGCAGAAGGCACCTTCAAGGGCGAAGTCTCCGGCTCCATTCTCTTGCTGGTGGGCCCGCCCGGTGTCGGCAAGACCTCCATCGGCCGCTCCATTGCCGATGCCCTCGGCCGGGAATTCTACCGCTTCAGCCTCGGCGGCATGCGGGACGAAGCCGAGATCAAGGGCCACCGGCGCACCTACATCGGCGCCATGCCGGGCAAGTTCGTGCAGGCCCTGAAAGACGCCAAAGTGTCGAACCCGGTGATCATGCTGGATGAAATCGACAAGATCGGCTCGTCCTATCAGGGCGACCCCGCCTCGGCCCTGCTGGAAACCCTGGATCCGGAACAGAACCGGGAGTTTCTGGACCATTACCTGGACGTACGGCTGGATCTGTCGAAAGTGCTGTTTATCTGCACCGCCAACCAGCTGGACACCATTCCCCGGGCACTGCTGGACCGCATGGACACCATCCGCCTGTCCGGTTACATCACCGAGGAAAAACTGGTCATCGCCAAGCACCACCTGATGCCGCGGCTATTGAAACGGGCGGGCCTGCTGAAAAAGCAGATGAACATCTCCGATGCCGCCCTGCGCCAGGTGATCGAAGGCTACGCCCGGGAGGCCGGAGTGCGTAATCTGGAAAAGCAGCTACACAAGATCATCCGCAAAGGCATCGTGAAACTGCTGGAGAATCCGGACAAACCGGTACGCGTGGGCGTCTCCGACCTGGAGTCCTACCTCGGCCAGCCCGCCTTCCGTAAGGAAAAATCCCTGAAAGGCACCGGCGTGGTTACAGGCCTGGCCTGGACCTCCATGGGCGGCGCCACCCTGAGCATTGAGGCATCCCGCATTCACACCAGCCAGCGGGGCTTCAAGCTGACCGGGCAACTGGGCGACGTCATGAAAGAGTCCGCCGAAATTGCCTACAGCTATGTCTCCTCCAACCTGAAGCGGCTGAAGGGCGACCTGACGTTTTTCGACAAATCCTTCGTGCACCTGCACGTCCCGGAAGGCGCCACCCCGAAAGACGGTCCCAGCGCCGGCGTCACCATGGCCACGGCCCTGCTCTCCATCGCCCGCCAGGAAGCCCCGACCCAGAACATGGCCATGACCGGAGAACTGACCCTGACCGGCCAGGTGCTGCCAGTGGGCGGCATCCGCGAAAAAGTCATCGCCGCCCGCCGCCAGAAAATAAACACCCTGGTGCTGCCGGATGCCAACAAGGGAGATTACGAGGAACTGCCGGGGTACCTGAAGGAAGGTCTAACCGTGCACTTCGCCAAACACTACAACGACGTGTATCAGGTCTGCTTTGGTGACAAGCCGCGTAAGGGGGCGAGTGTGCACTGAGGTGGATGAGGGGTGCTGGAAACTCCCGTTCGTCCTGAGCCTGTCGAAGGACGCTAACTCCAATTTATGCTGCCAAGCACCCTTCGACAAGCTCAGGGTCAGGGTGAACGGGGGGAGGCAGAACCCGACAAGGGCTTACTCCCCCGCCTTCCAGCCATCCTCCCGCAGCACCGGACCCACATCCAGTACCGGCGAGGCGTCGATATCATCGGCGTCCATCATATTGGCGACCCGCTGCAGGGAAGCCACAATCATGCTCTGCTCCCACTGGTCCAGATGGTGAAACTTGCGGATGAAATTGTCCTGCAGTGGCAACGGTGCCCGGGCCAGCAGCACGGCGCCTTCTTCCGTCAGGTGGGCGTGTACCTTGCGTTTGTCCTGGGTGCTGCGAACCCGGTAAATCAGCTTG
>NZ_CAXBDN010000206.1:0-8176 GCF_963974375.1 uncultured Marinobacter sp. | reverse complement strand
AGTCGGGCAAACAGCTGCTCAAGATAGGAAAGGGAAATGCCCTGACGCCGGGAAATATCCGCCAGGCTTACCGGACCGTTATCGCCGTGAAGAGCGAGATCAAGCATGGCGGTCACCGCGTAGCGGCCTTTGGTTGTCAGTCGCATAAACCAGGCCCCAACCCAGGATAACAAGAATTAACAGCAACTGAGTATGAATTAACCAACTGTTTTGGTCAAGTATTCAGCGCGTTTCTGTCCTCTGGTCTTCCTTTTCGTCGTCGGGAGCACGGACACAGTCGAACTCTTCTATGTCCAGCGGTGGCAGCTTGCCGTTATCGACGTATTCCTGGTTAACCTTCTGAAGTGCGCAGCACATTTTTTCAATCCGCTCGTCCACCACATGCATGTGGTCCAGCAGGCTACGCATGGCCCTTGCCATGGGGTCCGGCATCTCTTCGGTTACCCCGTAAGCGTCGAATCCCATACGTTTCTCCATGGCCTCACGGCGCCCTTCTTCCGGCTCCTTGCTCTTGATGATCACCCTGCCAGGAATTCCCACGACCGTTGCACCCGGGGGTACCGCTTTGGTAACCACCGAGTTCGAGCCCACCTTGGCACCTGCTCCCACCTCGAACGGCCCGAGAATCTTTGCGCCGGCCCCCACCACCACGCCGTCACCAATGGTGGGGTGACGCTTGCCCTTGTTCCAGCTGGTGCCGCCGAGGGTGACTCCCTGATACAGCGTGACATCGTCACCAATCACTGTGGTTTCACCAATGACCACCCCCATACCGTGATCAATGAAAAAACGACGGCCAATGGTGGCACCCGGGTGAATCTCGATACCGGTAAACCAGCGCGCCAGCGTGGAAATGGTCCGGGCGAGCCATTTGAAATCATGCTTCCAGAGCTTGTGAGCAAGGCGATGAAACATCAACGCGTGCAAACCAGGGTAGTTGGTCAGTACCTCGAACGTATTGCGGGCAGCCGGATCCCGGTGGAATACGCTGCTAATATCCTCTTTCAAGCCTTCAAACATCGTCATTGCCTGCCTGTTTGCTGGTGGTTGCCTGATCGCCCGTACATTTCTGAACCGCAGACAATACGCCCCTGAGAATGCTGACTTCGGTCTGATCAGGGCGCGCACGCTGGAAAAGCCGCCGTATCCGGGTCATCAGTTGCCGGGGATTTTCGCGGCGATGAAACTGAATCCGCTCAAGTACCTGTTCGAGATGCCCGAAAAACCCTTCGAGCTCCGCCACCGTGGCCGGAGCCACATCCCAGCCAGGATCATCCGGGGAATTGATCGCCCTGAGCTGGGAGTGGCCACCCTGGTTTTCAAGGCTGCGCAGATACTGCATACGTATTTCATAACACAGCACCTGCACCGCCATGCCCAGATTCAGAGAACTGTAGTCCGGATTCGTAGGAATGTGTATGTGAACATGACAACGCTGCAACTCTTCGTTACTGAGTCCGTTGTTTTCGCGCCCGAACACCAGAGCCACCTGACCCTTG
Organism: uncultured Marinobacter sp.; assembly: GCF_963974375.1. Taxonomy (GTDB): domain Bacteria; phylum Pseudomonadota; class Gammaproteobacteria; order Pseudomonadales; family Oleiphilaceae; genus Marinobacter. The sequence continues at coordinate 6,677 of NZ_CAXBDN010000206.1, read as the reverse complement.
CCCTGATAGCTACCCACCTGAGCTGCAGCATCGGCCGGCGACATCACCGGCCAGGGTACCTTGCGGCCGCGGGCGCTGGTGCCCATTACCAGCACACAATCTTCGATGGCCTCATCGAGACTGGCCACCACTCTGGCACCATCGAGCACATCGGCGGCGCCCGCTGCCCGGGCATAGGAGGTTTCGTCCGGGAACGAGGCCGGATTCACCAGCCACAGATTGCCCAGCCCCATATTTTTCATGCCCCTGGCCACCGCGCCAATGTTGCCGGAATGGGACGTCTCCATAAGTATTATGCGTACGTAGTCCCGCGCGGGCATGTCAAAGGTGCTGGGCATCGCTGGTTTGAACATGTAAAGAAGACCCTGACTTTTTAAACAGGGGCGATATGTTACCAGACCCTTTGCCAAATGCGCGCCTGTTTGTGAACTGTGGAAGCTATGGTGTCGCTGCCATGGGTGACTGTACGGAGCCGAAAAACATTTAAGGGGCGGGGCCGATTTGTTATGATCGCGCCTTTGATCACTCCAGGTACTGAACAGTCTGATGCAACCAGCCATTAAAATGGCCCTGCGTGTCGCGCGCCAGGGTTCTGATTATCTGAAAGCTCACTTCGAACGTCAGGACATCGCCGGAAACGAACCCGGAGAAAGAAGACGTCAGCTTGAGCGTGTCACCCAGAAAATTCACGAGAACTTCGCGGATCAACTCCGCAAGGCCTACAAGGACCACTACATCGCCCCCGAAGGTGAAGGCGATGCAGCGGGTAACGCCCTGAGCTGGCACATCTACCCGGCTCTGGGCGCGGAGAACCTGCTGCGGGGCATTCCCGAGTTTGCAGTGGCACTGGTCCAGAAAAAGGAAGGCCGCACCGAAAATCTGCTGCTGGTCAATCCCGTGTCCGGCGAAGAGTATTCCTCCAGCCGCGGTCGTGGCGCTGCTCTCAACAGTCGCCGGGTGCGCATCAGCGATGTCCGGCAACTTGCCGAAGCCGAGCTGATCAGCAACCTGCTCAGTCACGCCAAAGGCAGTGATGACCCTCTGTTATGGGGTGAAATCAGTGCTGCCCTGGCCAGTCAGAGCGGTGGTGTCAGAACGTCCGGCTGTACCGTGCTGGACATCGCCCGGGTTGCGGCTGGCCACCTGGATGCCGCCATTATTTTCCGGCCCCAGGCCGAGGACCTCGACATCGGCCTTGCCATCGCCAATGAATCCGGCGCGCTGAGCGGCGATTTTTCCGGCAACCCGTCCAACCCGGAGAGCCGTCAACTGGTGATTGCCAATCCCAAGCTGTTCAAGGAGGTGCTTCGTACCCTGCACCCCTTCCGCGGGCGCCTGCCGCGCTAACAGCGGTTTTCTCTGCGCACACAAAAAAGCCGCCATAACCTGATGTTATGGCGGCTTTTTTGTGTGCTTTGGATTAGTGCCCGAGCCAGGGAAAGCGGTGGCAGCGCCTGCCACCGCAGACCTGTTACATACGGTTGAGCCACTCCGGCGGCTGCTCTTCCTCTGACCCATCGTCCGCACCTTCCTTTGCAGGAATCATCATATCTTCACGACTGACGTTCATGGCCAGGAGGATATTGGCAGACACATAGATGGACGAATAGGTACCCACAATGACGCCCAGTGACAACGCAATGGCAAAGTTGTTGATGGCCTCTCCACCGAAGAAATACAACGACAGCAGCACCAGCAACGTGGTCAGCGAGGTATTGATGGTCCGGTTGATGGTCTGGTGAATGGATTCATTGACCACATATTCCGAGTCACCTTCCCGCATCTTGCGAAAATTCTCGCGAATCCGGTCCGCCACCACAATGGTATCGTTCAGGGAATAGCCGATCACCGCCAGCAAGGCCGCCAGAACCGTAAGATCAAAGGTCCACTGGAACAGCGAGAAGAGCCCGAGAATGATGACCACATCGTGGGCCAGCGGTACCACCGCCGCAATCCCGAACTTGAACTGGAACCGCATGCCCACGTAGATCAGCACTACCGCGAGCGCCAGCAGCAGTCCGAGGCCACTGTCCTCTTTCAGCTCATCCCCCACCTGGGAACCAACGAACTCAGAACTGACCAGTTCCAGCTCGTCGCCTGACGCCCTCAGAACCTCGACAATCCTCAGGGCAACCGAATCGTCCTGAGCCTCTGCAAGACGGATCAGTACGGTGGTGTCGGCGCCAAAGTTCTGGACCACGAAGTCTTCGTAGTCAGCCTCCCGCAGCGCTTCGCGAACGTCTTCCAGGGCCGGCGCCTGCCGGTACTCAAGCTCAACCGAGGTGCCCCCGGTGAAATCGAGGCCGAAATTCAGGCCCCGGACACCCAGCAACACCAGGGATCCGACCACAAGAACGATAGAAAGCAGGGAAGCAGCCTTCCGCAACTTCATGAAATCAATTGGATGTTCTCTGGTATCAGACATTGGCCAGCTTACCTCCGATCGAGAGTTTTTCGACCTTCCGGCCCCCGTATATCAGATTGATAATACCGCGACTGACCACTAGTGATGTGAACATTGAGGTCAGAATACCTAGGCTCAGGGTAACCGCAAAGCCTTTGACCGGACCGGTACCCATGGCAAACAGGATCACCGCCACCAGCAAGGTGGTGATGTTGGCATCGAAGATCGACACAAAGGCGCGGGAGTAACCGGCATTGATCGCCAGTTGTGGCGGCGCACCGGCCCGGACCTCTTCACGGATACGCTCAAAGATCAGTACGTTGGCATCTACCGCCATACCCACTGTCAGCACGATACCGGCGATACCCGGCAAGGTCAGAGTGGCCGAGAGAATGGACATACAGGCCAGCAGCATCATCAGGTTCAGGGTCAGTGCGATATTGGCCACCAGACCAAAGGCCCGGTAAAACACCGCCATGAACAACAGCACCAGCACAAAACCAAAGACCACCGACATCAGGCCGGCATCGATGTTCTGCTGACCCAGGCTTGGACCAATGGTGCGTTCCTGGACGAAGTACATGGGTGCCGCCAGTGAACCGGCCCGTAGCAGCAGCGCCAGTTCGGCGGCTTCCGGTACGGAATTCAGGCCGGTAATGCGAAAGCTGGAACCGAGCGTCGACTGAATGGTGGCCAGACTGATGATGCTCCGGTCCTCAACACGCTTCTCGGTGGAGACCAGCTCTCCATCCACAACTCGCTGTTCGGTTTCAGTCCGGAACTCGATAAACAATACTGCCATCCGGCGCTGCACGGCGGTCCGGGTCGCCCGCGACATGCGGTCACCGCCGACACCATCCATCGTGATGTTGACCTGGGGCTGGCCGCTCTCGTCGAAGCCCTGCTGGGCATTGGAAACGTTCTCGCCAGTCACAATGATGTCTCTTTCAAGACGCGCAGTGCGACCTTCCTCATCCCGGAACGGATACTGCTCGGTGGTGCCGCCAGGTGCGTCCTGACGAGCCTCCAGGCGGAACTCAAGATTGGCCGTTGCACCCAGAACTCGTTTGGCCTGTGCGGTGTCCTGGACACCGGGTAACTCCACCACGATGCGTTCTGATCCCTGGCGCTGGACCAGCGGCTCGGCCACACCCAGCTCATTCACCCGGTTACGGATGGGGGGCAGGTTCTGCTCGATGGCGTAATCCTGGATCTGACGGATTTCGCCTTCGGCCAGCGTCAGCACCAGCTCATAGTCATCACCGCTGGTCCGTTCATCCAGCAGAAACTCGCTGTAGTTGCGTTGAACCAGACGGAAAGCTTCACTGCGTTCACTCTGGTCACGGAATTGCAGAATCACGGTGCGGTCATCAGCAACCTCGCCACCGCGATAACGGATACGCTCCTCCCGCAACTCGCGACGGATCTGGCTGGAAAATGCGTCAAGCCGCTGGCTTACCGCACTTTCCATATCCACTTCCAGCAGGAAGTGAACGCCACCACGGAGGTCCAGGCCCAGTTTCATAGGCCCGGCTCCCAGCGCCCGCAACCAGTTGGGCGTGGATTCTGCCATATTCAGGGCGACAAGAAACTCGTCACCGAGTGTCGCCTGAACCAGTGGACGGGAACGGAGCTGGGCTTCCGCTGTGTTTACCCGGATCAGCGCACTGCGATTCTGCAGTTCACTGCCCTTGATATCAAAACCCGCTTCTTCAATAGCGGCGACGGCCTCATCGAGGTGACTCTGGGACACCTCGGTGGCACCACGGGCGCCGGTTATCTGGATGGCGTAGTCATCCGGGTAGATATTGGGTAACGCATAGATGAACCCGATCGCAAGCGCGATCAGGATAATCACATTTTTCCAAAGCGGATACTTGTTCAGCATAGGGGCCCTTTCCCGACCAACTGCAGTTCGGCAGTTCGGCAGTTCGGTTCCAACCGTCAGGTCAGTGGTATCAGATGTCTTTCAGAGTGCCCTTGGGCAGGGCTGCAGCAACAGCCACTTTCTGAACCTTGACTTCAACGCCATCAGCGATCTCGACCACAATAAAGTCGTCAGATACACGGGTTATGCGACCGGCCATGCCGCCGCCCATCACGATCTCGTCACCCTTGTTAAGGCCTGACATCAGATTTTTGTGCTCTTTGGCGCGCTTGGATTGCGGACGCCAGATCAACAGATAGAAGATCAGGATGAAACCGCCAAAAAAGATAACCTGACCGATTATACTCATTCCACCGGCTCCGCCTTCCTGTGCAAACGCGAGGCCAGGGATTACCGCCAGCAGTGTGGCCAGCATGGTTTTTACTGCATTCATGGTCGTCTCCGTAATTTAGTCATCAGTCAAACAGACGAAGGTTACAGTCCAGCAGGCGTCATTCAGCCACTGCTGCAACCTTCAGAGAGATCAGGCCCCGGCCATTGGCGGCACCGGTAACCCCCGCTTCTGGTAGAAGGTTTCAACAAAGTCGGACAATGTACCTGCTTCAATAGCACCGCGCAATCCGGCCATCACCTTTTGGTAGTAGTGAAGGTTGTGAATCGTGTTCAACTGTGAGCCCAGCATTTCACCACATTTATCAAGATGATGCAGATAACTCCTCGAGAAATGTGAACAGGTATAACAGTCGCACTCTGCATCCAGCGCTGAGGTATCGTGGCGGTGCCCGGCATTCCGGATTTTCACAATACCGGTAGATGTGAACAGATAGCCGTTGCGGGCATTGCGGGTAGGCATGACGCAGTCAAACATATCCACGCCACGGCGCACCGCTTCCACAATATCTTCCGGCCGGCCCACGCCCATCAGGTAGCGGGGCTTGTTCTCCGGCATTTGCGGTGGCAGGTCGTCCAGTACCGCGATCATTTCGTCTTTCGGCTCGCCCACCGACAACCCGCCAATGGCGTAGCCGTCAAAATCAATATCGGTCAGGCCCTCCAGGGAGCGCTTGCGCAACCCGTTGTACATGCCGCCCTGTACGATACCGAACAGTGCGGCCGGATTATCACCATGAGCATCCTTGCTGCGCCTGGCCCAGCGCAGGGACAGCTCCATGGACTCCCGTGCTTCGCTCTCGGTGGCCGGGTAAGGGGTACACTCATCAAAGATCATCACGATGTCGGAACCCAGGTCCCGCTGCACGCCCATGGCGATTTCAGGGTTCAGTTCCACCGGCGAACCGTCCACCGGTGAGCGGAAACTGACGCCCTCCTCGGTGATCTTGCGCATTTCTCCCAGACTGAACACCTGGAAGCCACCCGAGTCCGTCAATATGGGGCCTTGCCACTGGGTAAAGTCGTGCAGATCACCGTGGGCTTTCACCACCGCCGTACCCGGCCTCAGCATCAGGTGAAAGGTATTACCGAGAATGATCTGGGCACCGGTCGCCTCGATATCCCGTGGCAGCATGCCCTTGACCGTACCGTAGGTACCGACCGGCATGAACGCCGGGGTATCCACCACGCCTCTGGGAAAGGTCAGGCGGCCGCGACGGGCCTTGCCATCTTCCGCCAGCTTCTCAAAGGACATATAGCATTCACTGCGCATCAGTAACTCCTGACTGGACCGGTGCCGACAGCGAACCGAGGCTGGGCTCCTGTCCTGTGATAAACATGGCATCACCATAACTGAAGAAGCGGTATTTCTCTGCCACCGCTTCACTGTAGGCCGCCATGGTGTGGTGGAAGCCGGCAAAAGCACTGACCAGCATGATCAGGGTGGACTCGGGCAAATGGAAATTGGTGATCATGGCGTCGATACACTGGAACCGGTAACCGGGGCTGATGAAGATATCGGTTTCGCCCTGAAACGCTCTGACTACACCGCCCCGGGCCGCAGATTCGAGTGAACGCACCGACGTGGTCCCCACGGCGATCACCCGCCCTCCCCGGCTGCGGGCTCGTGCAATGGCGTCAGCGGTCTGTTCCGGTACCCGTACCACTTCACTGTGCATGATGTGATCTTCAATGCGGTCAACCCGCACCGGTTGAAAAGTGCCAGCGCCCACATGCAGCGTAACAAACGCCGTATCAATCCCCCTGGCAGTCAGTTCCGCCAGCAGCTCGTCATCGAAATGCAGGCCGGCGGTCGGGGCTGCCACAGCACCGGCTTCTCTGGCATAAACCGTCTGGTAACGCTCGCGGTCGCTGGATTCATCGGGACGATCCACATAAGGCGGCAATGGCATATGTCCCAGGCGCTCCAGTAGTGGCAGCACCGGCTCGTCCGGTTCAGACTGCAACCGGAACAGCGCATCCTGGCGCTCAACC
>NZ_CAXBDN010000205.1:0-8177 GCF_963974375.1 uncultured Marinobacter sp. | reverse complement strand
CCGCAAGCAGACCGATGTGCAATGAAAGCAACGGTCAGCCTTGTTTCTGAAGATGCAATTCTGCTGTCGCTCGGTGACCGGATCGATGAACAGCTTACACCTCGTATCGCCCTGCTGTGTGAACAGATTGAGGCCTCTCTGGGGCCGCGGCTGCTGGACATGGTGCCCTCCTACACGACGATTCTCTGCACCTATGACCCCCTGACAACCGACACCGGCAGGCTCAAACGTGATCTCGAGCGACTTGTTGCCCATTGGGCCACTGAAACCTCCACTCCCACCTGGCAAGCGTCGATTACGACCTCTGATTCAGTGCCGCTGCATCAGATCCCGGTGTTTTACAGCCCGGAAGTCGCGCCTGACCTTGAAGCCCATGCCCGGGCCTGCAGTCTGTCCGTCGCGGAACTGATTGAGATTCATGCCGCCGGCACCTATCAGGTGTTCGCCGTGGGTTTCAGCCCCGGTTTTGGTTTTCTCGGGCAGGTGGATCGGCGCATTGCAGGCCCCCGGAAGGCAACCCCGAGGACACGGGTGCCACGGGGTGCCGTTGGCATTGCCGACCGTCAGACTGCGGTCTATCCGGTTGCCTCCCCCGGTGGCTGGCAACTTATCGGGCGCAGTCCCTCGGTGTTATTTGATGAGCGCACCCTGGCCGTCCTGAAAGTAGGTGACAGGGTTCGATTCTTCCCCCTCAGCCGGCATGAGTACCTGGCACTCGGAGGTGAACTGTGAGCCTTCCGGCCCCGGGACTTCAGCTCATCAAACCCGGTCCCCGTTCACTGATTCAGGATCGGGGGCGCATGGGCTACCAGCATCAGGGCCTTGCCACCGGAGGCCCCGCCGATTACCAGGCCTTCCGGTGGGCGAACCGGCTACTGGACAACGATCCCGGCTGTGCCTGCCTGGAAATAACCCTTGGAGGCTTTGAGGCGACCGCACTCTGCCGCATGTCGTTGGCGGTGACCGGGGCGGCAGCCACCATTCTGATCAATAACAGTGCTCATCCCGGCAACGCCACGCTTGAAGTCCGCGCTGGTGACACCATACGCCTGGAGGCTCCCCGGGCTGGTCTGCTCAGTTACCTGGCCGTAGCCGGAGGCTGGCAGACAACGACCTTCCTGGGAAGTCGCTCGGTAGTCATGCGGGAACATCTGGCCGGCCTGGCACCGGCCAGGGCCGGCGACTGCCTGCCCTGCAAACCCCAGCCGCCCCACAGGGACGCCCGTGTGCCGGCGCCGGCGCTGATCGATTATCAGGAACCGGTGGAACTCAGAATTCTGCCAACGGCACAGACCATGCTGTTCTCACAACAGGATCGCCGTACTTTGACGGCCCGGGAATACCGGATCTCTCCGCATTCGGATCGAATGGGCTACCGGCTGTCAGGGCCTCCGCTGGCATCAGGCCCCGGTGGTATTGTATCGGAGGCGATCCCTCTGGGATCCATCCAGATTCCCGGGGATGGTCAGCCCCTGATACTGCTGAGCGATCGCCAAACCATTGGTGGATATCCTAAAATCGGAGCCATATCGTTACTGGACTGCAGCCGCCTTGCGCAACGCCGCCCCGGCAGCACGGCAAGCTTTCGCTGGAGTGATCTTGCTCAATGCCGCCAGGAACGGAACGAGTTCGAGCAGCTGCTGACCCGTGAGCTGACGTCCGGAACCCACAAGGCGCAGCATTACTGAACGCCACCCCAGACCATGAGGCATCCCTTGACCCCCGCAGCCCGGCGTGACCCAGAGACATGGCAGGCCCGTTATTACACCCTGAAACCGATAACCCGGCTCGTACTTTTTAGTGCCACTGCGTTGCCGGTCACAGCTCACGCAATTGATGACCAGGCCAGCTTTCAGCTGGAACTGGCTAACGATGTGGTGCTGTCCTCCGACAACCAGTTCACCAACGGTGTTGCCATCCATCACCACTCCCGACTGGCAGACAGCCTGCATGACACTGGTGGCACCCTTGCGTTTGGCAAGGTGCTGGCTGGCCCGTTGCTGCCCCGGTCAGGGGATCTCTATTATCGCGAAACCTGGGTGTTCGGGCAGAGTATCCAGACCCCGGACGACATCGAAACCAGCGAACTGATTCTGAACGACGTGCCCTACGCCGGCGGGCTGTTCTGGTCCAATGGCTTTTACGCCTTCAATGATGAGCGATTCTACGGCTTTCAATGGCTGCTGGGCTGGGGCGGCAGCGATGCCCACGCCGAAGCCACACAAAAGGGGGTTCATACCATTCTTGGCGGCGATAACCCCAGGGGCTGGAGCAATCAGCTGGACTCGGAACCATTGCTCAACCTGCACTACGCAATCCGGCAAAAGGTGTTCAATAAAAACCACGTTGACGCATCCGTCACCGGAGACCTTGCCCTGGGCAATATGCTGACGTTCGCGCAGACCGGTCTGGAATTCAGGTTAGGCAAAAAACCACCGGGATTCGCCTATGTACCGGACCCCCCGGGGCGGGGACTGGACAGCGACGCCACCCTGAGAGCCGATGGCGCCCGCTATATTTATGGCAGTGCCACGGTCAGGCTCACCGGCACACTCCACAGCATCGCTCTGGACGGCAATCTGCTGCGGAACGGTAACGAATGGACCGAACAGAACGCTATCGAACCTGAAACCTGGACCCGCCAGCTTATTCTGGGCCTGCACTACACCACCCCCCGCTGGGGTGCCCACGCAACTCTCTGGCTGTCTTCAGAATCTGTTGACGAATCCAACCTTGCGGCGAGCGAAGATCCCCGCAACAGCTTTGGCTCTCTGTTACTGGAGTACCGCTTCTGAGGGCAGCGAGGATAAAACGGAATAAAACAGGGCGTTGACAGGCCTTTTCATTCCGGTATCATGCACCACGCTGTCGCAACGGCAGCAAGCAGTATATGGAAAAACGGTGGGCTGGCAGAGTGGCTTAATGCAGCGGTCTTGAAAACCGCCGACGGTTAATAGCCGTCCCGGGGTTCGAATCCCTGGCCCACCGCCATTTTTCTATAATTATCAATTCTTTATCTCTTCTTCCTGACTGACCTGCCCGTTTACCGGAGCCCCACGCGAGACCCCGGAAAACCGTTACCTGGCCTTACCAATCGTCTTCCTCATCCTCGAAACCGACGACCTCGCGAATGGCATCCAGATGGGGTCTTATGGCTTCAACGTCCGCTTTCGGCGCATCGAAAGCAGCACTCATCTGGCTCTGGCTCTGCTGCATCATCTTGCGCATGTCGGCTTTCTGTTCTTCGGACAAAAAGGTGTTTGCCTCGATCTCCGCCAGGGTTTCCCGCATGGTGGCTTCCATCATGGGCGCATATTCCGCGGATTCGATGTTCATATAGGCAAGCATGATCCTGTCCCCTACTCCGGCAAACTCCTCCACTGACGAAAAGCCATGGTCCCGGGATGCCCGCTCAACCAGGCTCCAGGATTCAGGGTCGCGGGTTTTCATGAAAGTCAGCGAGTCAGACACCATGGTCTCGAAACTGAGCCCCTGCTCTTCGATGTGCTGCTCCCAGGCTGCATCGTGTTCATCAAAGGCATGGTCAGACGCCTCCAGCTCCGCCATGGCGGCAATGTAGCCGGTAATCTGCCTGTCCGTCAGACTGCCGGCGAAGGCCAGTGTGCTGACCAGGGCCAGGGCGATGGTCAGCAGCGTGTTGCTGGCATGTCTCTTGATCATGGTTCCGTCCTTCAATTTCCTGTGGGGCCGACAGCTGCGGCCCGTGTCAGTGGGAATACTCACTGGCCTGATGGCCCCGTGAACAATTATGGTGCGCTTACCCACCATCCGGTTCAAGTCCGGATCTTTCTGAAAGATCCAGTTCTCATTGTTGCATTCCTGTCATATTTCCGCCGTATTTGTGTCCCGAAAACGCCTTTCCAGGTTCGCGCCATACGCGGACACTGCTCCCAACCACAGGAGCCTGCTATGACCTGCCACTTCACCTGGATAGATTCACCCCTTCCCATCGATGCATTGGGTGGTGCTCTATGGCGCCTGCTTTGCCGCACCTCGGAAGATAACGCCATTCTAGGAATTGACGACAGCGCGACCGAAAGCGCCCAGAACAGCTACCTGAAACAGCTCAAGCAAACCCTGAATTGCGGTGGCCAGCTGCTGATCGGCAGTATCCACGGACGCCTGGTGGTCAGCTGTGTAATGAAACCCCAGACCGTGCCCACCACCTGTCATCTGGCGGAACTGATGAAAGGCACCATTGCACCGGAGTATCGCGGCCAGGGTTTGCTGGAGGAGGCCCTCAGGCAGATTACCGACAGAGCGCGTCAACTCGGCATCAGCCGCCTCACCCTTGATGTCCGCGAAGGCTCGATGGCCCATCGCCTCTGGGAACACTGGGGCTTCGAGACCTTCGGCGTTCTGGAGGACTACGCCCGTTACGCCGGACAGAGTTTTCGCGGGCACTACATGCAGCAAGCGGTGGATGATCTCGCGATTCGCGTGGCCCGCCGGCTGGCGGTAAAAAACCAGAGTGCAACGGCAACTACAACACCCTGATAGCAAACAACCCGGGATATCACCATGACGATGGAACGTAACGCTTTTCGCGAACAGCTGAATGCAACCCTGCAACGCAACCTGACCCTCAGCCATCCGCTGTTCCCCTTGCTGCTGGATGCCCATAATCCGGACATAGACCTGCTTCGCAAGGTTGCGCTCCAGGGTTATCAGCTCACCCGGCACTTCCTGACCTATGTCGAGCATCTTTTTTTCTACTGCCCTTTGCCCAGGCACAAGCGCCATCTGCTTTTCAATCTGTTTGAAGAGGAAACCGGGCGCCTGTCCCGCACCAAAAACCATGTCCACCTGATGGAAGACTTTCTTCGGGCCCTGGGAATCTCCGATCAGCAACGGGACGCCACCTTAGCCCTGCCCGCAACCCGCGAACTGATCAATTACCGGCTTGATGCCTGCACCAATCCGGAGCGCTATCACATCGGTGCTGCCGCTGTGCTGGTGGCCAGTGAGGGCCAGAATCTGGAAACCCTCGGCGAAGAGGCCAGGCACACCATACTCGGACGGGTTTACGGGTTGCAGGAAAAAGATCTGCTGTTTTTTTCGGTGCACCAGAAAGAGGATGTTGCACACGTCCGCCAGGGTCTCGATCTGGTCGCGGACCTGTGCACCACTGAACGCATGCAAAGCGAGGCACTGGAGGCCGTCAACCACACCTGCCGCCTGTTCTATGGCATGTACGAGGGTATCTACCAGACTCTGTATTCACCGGAATCCGGCTATGCCTGATCACGCCACCCGACTGCCTTCGCGGGTGCTCTGGGGCGTAATCGCGGTTGGCTTCGGGGTGATGTTCCTGAGTTCATCAGTCAAGGGAGCCTACCAGGTCTATTTCCGTGATCTCGCAGATCTGTTCGACATGGGGCGGGGGCAATTTGCGCTTACCGGCGCGCTATTTGGCCTGGTACTCGGCCTGGTTTCTCCCGTTGTCGGGGCCATTTGCGATCGCTACGGCCCCTATCGCTCGATGATCTCCGGGGCTGCCGCAGCGGCCCTGGCGTTCGCTTTGCTGGCACTGTTCGACAGCTTCCCGATGTTCCTGCTCGCCTATGGTGTTCTGGCGGCCTACGCCCTTGCCGCCATGACGTTCGTACCCATGGGGGTATGGATCGACCGGGTATTCAGCCAGCGCCAGAAGGGTCTGGCCTACGCGGCCATCAGCAACGGCGTCGCAATTGGCTTCATGCTGCTGTCTCCGCTGTGGGTCTGGTTCAACGGCTGGCTGCAGTGGTCAGTTCTGGCCGGGTGGCTGGCCGTTACCTTTTTGCTGGCGGTCACCCTGCCCCTGCTCTGGGCCCGCCGGCGGCTGCCGGTTGGCCATGCCTCGCCTCCGGTTAGCCAGGCCAGCAATGCATCGTCACAGGCCGACAGTCTGTCACACCATATCCGCCAGCCGGTTTTCATGGTGCTGGCCATCAGTTTCGCAGGTTGTGGTTCATCCATGGCGTTCATCGATCTGCATTTCGTACCGCTGATGCAGGAACGCATTGACGCCGGCCTGGTGGCGTCGGCAGGCATAACGGGCTTTTGCGGGCGCGATCTGTCCGAAACCCTGCTGGCAGGTGACCTTTTCTCTCCTGTGGCGGTTTCGCTCAGCGTACTGGGCGCTTTCGAACTGGCGGGCGCTCTTGCGGTCGGCTATCTGGCGGGCCGGGGGCGACCTGCGCTCCTGCTGGCGGCACTCTACGGCTTGCGCACACTGATTCTTGTGTCGCTGGCAGTCAATCAGTCCGCCACCAGTTTCCTCTTCTTTTCAGCCATCTTCGGACTGACCTACATGGGCACCGTCATTCTGACCTCGTTGCTGTGCCTGCAGTGCTACGGTGCGGCAATCAAGGGCAGGATGTTCGGACTGCTGTTTACCATTCACCAGCTGGCGGTGTTCACGACCGCCTATCTCGGCGGCCTGGCTCGGGACCCTACCGGCAGTTACACCGCCACTACCCTGGGCGTAGCGGCGGTCTGCCTGATGTCGGTCATGGCAGCACTGGCGTTGCACCCGGTTTTGCGGCAACAGCAACAGACACACACTATTGGACGAGCGGCACCGGGCTCGGAATCCGGGACAGGCTCACTGTGATTCAGAACACCATCATCAAAAGAGAGGGAATTCCCATGCAGCCACTGAGCGAACTGACCAAAGCCCTCCACTGCCCCAAAGCAGATGGCCACGATGCCCATTCACCGCCCTTGTGGATGACCTCGGCGTACGATTTTGACTCGGCAGAACAGGCCAGTGACCGATTCAACAATATCAGCCCGGGCAACGTATACAGTCGCTTTACCAATCCTTCGGTGAACGATTTCGAACGGCGACTGGCGATCATGGAAGCCGCAGAAACAGCAGTCGCCACGGCCTCTGGCATGGCCGCCTACCTGGCTCTGGCCATGGCGTTACTGCGTCAGGGCGACCACCTGTTACTCGGGGCCGGAATGTTTGGCTCAACCACGCACCTGTTCCGGCAGTATTTTGGTCAGTTTGGCGTTGACTGCGAGACGGTATCCATCACCAACACCGGCCTCTGGGCCCAGGCCATCCGTCCTGAAACCCGAATGCTGATTCTGGAGACGCCCGGCAACCCGACCATGGAGGTGGCTGACATCCGGGCTCTCGCCAATCTGGCGGAAACCCACGGAATACTGCTGGTTGTCGACAACACCATCCTGTCGCCGGTCTGCCAGCAGCCGCTGAAACACGGCGCACATCTGGTGGTGCAGTCCGCCGGCAAGTTTATTGACGGCCAGGGCCGCTGCGTCGGGGGCGCGATAGCCGGAGCGGAACCGTTAATCGCACCGATCCGGATGGTGTTACGCAGCGCCGGTATGTGTATGAGTCCGTTCAACGCCTGGATGCTCGCCGCAAGCCTGGAAACCCTCAACGCCCGCATGCGGCTGCACGAAGCCAACGCCCGCCTCATCGCCCAGTGGCTGGCGCGTCATCGGGCTGTTGACAGCGTGTACTACACCGGCCTGCCCAACCGCCCCGACGAGTCCCTGATTTCACGTCAGCAATCCGGACACGGCGCCTTGTTAAGTTTCGATCTCAAGGGTGGCCAGGCTGCGGCCTGGTCGTTTATCAACGCGCTTGGCCTGGTATCCCGCTGTACCAATATCGGCGATGCCCGCACCATGGTGACCCATCCCTGGTCCACCACTCACTGCCGCTACAGTCCGGCGGAGAAATCTGCCGCCGGCATAGGCCCGGGGCTGGTACGGCTGTCGGTGGGTCTTGAGGAACCTGCGGATATCATGGCCGATCTTGATCAGGCACTTCATCATGCCCGCAGGCGGGAGAGGATCACCGCATGAAACCGTTCCGGACATTCCTGCCTTGTCTGACACTGCTGTTCGCTCTGATACCGTTACCGGCGGTGGCCGACGAGACCGCCAGCCAGGACCCGAGACCCTCCACCCAATGGCCCGTAGCCTACCGGTATGTGGCCTTTGAGGTGCCCGAGGCAGGCCATTCAGTAGCGGGTCGCCTGAGCTTTCCTGAAAACATGTCGGAAGAGCGGCAAGTGCCAGCCGTGGTGATTGTCCACGGCTCCGGTGGTGTGGATACCCGGGGGCCGCTGTACGCCAAACACCTGAACCAGGCGGGCATTGCCACCCTTGAGGTAGATCTCTGGTCCGCCCGGGGC
>NZ_CAXBDN010000204.1:0-8177 GCF_963974375.1 uncultured Marinobacter sp. | reverse complement strand
TGATCATGCGATCGCATAAAAGCGACCCTGTGTTTTCCCTCATGAGCAATGAATATCCCAAGTGGCTTGTACCAGACATATAAGGCGTTATCCCTTGAGCCAAAGTAGGTCGCGTAGCGCTCGATCCTATTCACCACCTCCTCTGGTGGCACGTTCTCAGGATGCCCTTTGATGCTTGCCCCAATAACATGTTTTGGATCTACAAAGGCTCGATAAGCCTGTCCATTCTGGTCTTCCCAGTTTAAAAGGGTATCCGGAATTGAGTGTGGGAACAGATGATTTTCTCTCTCCCTCAATTCCGGTATCAATGTAGAAACCTCAGGAAAAGTGGCCGCTTTCCAGCAAGTCGCAAAGCGTAGGGATGTGTGGACCGTACTCAATCGTTCTGGACACTTTCTCCAGACCAACAGACCTCGCCATAGTCTCTGGCTGAGAATTGCTTTTTGGCTTTCGCCCTCTCAACTTGGTTGTTGGTTTACGCGCTTGCTTCTCATAGATCAGTCGAGCACGCATGACCTCAAAGCTGTATCCGCGTCCCATCCGGTTAATATCCTTTGCCAGCCGATTCACAGACTCAGTATAGGCGTTTGTGACCTGGTGATCATAGAAGTTAAAAACCTCCCCCCACCAGTTCAATAACGCTGTGCGGGATGCCTCAAAGGCTGGCTCGATTGCAGGCGGAAGTGATCTCATCCATGCCCTCGCAAACTCCTGAGCCTCAGCCTTGTTGCGGCACGAGTAGATGTTATGGAAGTTCTCCTTCGCCTCATAAGCCATAGCCAGTTCTGGATGAAGATCGAACCAGGACTGCATTTTTTCGCGTTGCTCAGGCGAAAGGCTGCGCTCCCTCTCCAAAAGGATAAAGCGGTCGTCTTTCAGCTTCAGCCTCTGGCGAGTGTTAAGGCCTTTACGAATCTGCTTTCGCACGGCCTCCAGAGCCTCGTTGGCCATGCGGATGACATGCCAGCGATCCACCACAATATCGCGACCTGGTAGCTGCGCGTTCACGACATCCTTGTAGGTGCGCCACATATCCATCGTCACGACCTTTACCTTGTGCTTATCAGGCATAGCCTTGAAGTAAGTCATGAGGTCGGTTTTCCTGCGGTTGGGCAGCAGGTCATAGACAGCAAGCTCGTTCACGTTGGTGATCATGCACCGGTATTCGCCAATAATCTTCAGCTCATCAATCCCCAGAAACTCCGGCGTTTCAAACTTGATCTCTTTTCCAAGCCGGTGAACGTAGTCTTCAAAGATATTCTTGATCGTCTTTTCATCAATGCCCGCCTCGCGTGAAATCATTGCGAAGGTTTTCTTCATCGACTCCTGCTCAACGTATTTGATGAAT
Organism: uncultured Marinobacter sp.; assembly: GCF_963974375.1. GTDB lineage: Bacteria > Pseudomonadota > Gammaproteobacteria > Pseudomonadales > Oleiphilaceae > Marinobacter. The sequence continues at coordinate 6,829 of NZ_CAXBDN010000204.1, read as the reverse complement.
CTGGTGGAGGCTTTTCGTTTCGGGTCGATGTCTGGCAGGTTTGAGAAAAAGGTCTTCCCACAACTTTTGCATCGGAAGCGAGCCCGGTCTACTCGAAGCAGTACGGGCTTACCGTGCATCGGAGTATCGATGTAGTGCTGTTGCTGGGTGCCATGCCTGTATGGCCCCTCGGCCTGGCAGTGGGGGCATCGTCCAGGTATACCCTGACCATCAACCTCGATGACGTAGTGATCGCCCTCATCAATCAAGTTGCTGGATTGGAGGGTATCCATGTTTAGCAGGTCAAACTGGCGCATCGTTCATACCTTCTTTTTCACCAATCGCCCGGTGGTATTGTCCATGCGGTACTGAACGATACTTCCATCAATGATTCGCTTCACCACTTCGCGGGCAGTATTCAACGGAACAGAGAACCACTCTCTCGGGTGATATTCTTTTCCGTCTCTCCCGGTGAGCGTCATCTTTATTCGCTGGGCGTGAAGGAACCCATGGATGAGGGTCTCAAACTTGTTCGGATTCAAGTTATAGCATTCTATAGACGCGAGCTTTTTGACCGGCGCTTCGAGGAATGCTGTGTCCCGTTCCGCATTTTTTGTCCGCTCATCCACGGTCAGCTCGGTATAACCAATTTTCAGTAGATTCGGGATTTCACGAAGTGCGGGCTTATCGCTCAACGTCGTGACGAAATAGATTTGGCCAGCCCGCTTATCCTTGTGATTCACATTGTTGAAGGCGTCGACTACGGACTCAGCATCACGGATGATCCTCCGTCCAGTGGGGTCCTGGTAAAGTCGTTTTGCCAGAGACCGGAGGAGATGATTGGACTCTGTTCCATTCTCGAAAATCAGCCGCAGCCTCGGGTCATATCGACCATCTCCATCCTCTCGGTACTCGCCAACTTCATCGATAAGGCACATGACACCTTCAAGTATGAAGGCATCACCCGGCTGAACTTGTGAGGCCTGCTGGAAGCGAGCTGCTTTAACGTCGCCAGTTTTCAGCTTCTCGTGCAGATCCCTGAATATTGGCTCAAACGCATAGAAGTCCTGGCAGACACGCCGTTGAGCGATCTCATCTGGCTCCTCTCGGCTTTTCTCGAATGAGACATGAACCGGGTCAAAGAGGGAGTCTTCTCCTTGATCAAACTCTGAGAATGCCTCGCTCGCAAAAATGTCATCAAGTGATGTGACGTTTTCCGCCTGATTCACGTCCGTCTTCGACGCTGGCCTGCTCGGTTCGGTCGGGGCGCGGGAGGGCATTCCCTCATCATGTGCGGTCGCCTCCTGATTCGAAACCAGTACGGGCTCGGGTAGCAGGTTATGACGGTCGTATGGCTTCAGAGCTGACAACAGATCTTCCTTCTCGGCGTAGCTCTTTAGTCTACGGGAGAGAAGCTTTTCTTGAAGGTCAGGACTGTCAGCCTGCGGAGCTTTCCCCTGCTGATCGACGAACGCGCTGATCTCTTCAAATCGAGACACCTCAAGAGGCGCACCCGAGCTTGATTTCTTGGCCCCGACATCAAGAAGCCCGAACTCATCCGGGCCAGCGAATATATCGTCCAATGAAGGCCGAGCCGAGGCTTTCCGCCTGTTGTGATTGATCGGTGGCATCCCAAATCCCCCTTACGACGTCTGAGCCTGCGCCTTACGCTCCTGAGCCTTTCTCTTGATATAGGCCAGCGCCTCCGCCAAACGGCGCTCATACGGCTCACTCGCCGTCACAGATGGCTCTCGGCCTTTCTCCTTTCGGAACTCATTGATTCGCGGCCAGAGGATAACGGCCTCTTCTTCAGACATCTGAGATCGCATGCCAACCACGGTATCCTGGATGGTCTTGAGCACCGATGGCGTCACGGATTTTGAGAGGATCTCATAGGCACCCTGGAAGGGGTTCACCTGTCGAATCAGATCGACATTCAGGTTTTCGATATTGACGAACTTGTTCCCGATAAGAACAAACTTGCGATTAGGTTTTGGCTCATCATTGCCTGCACCAGCGACGGGCTTCGACGGCTTATCTGTGCCCCCCTGATAATCCTGGGCATCTTCTTGAACCCCTTCAGGAGTCATGATCTGAGCGCCTTCAGGCAGGTCAGACTCATCGAACAGCCCTCCGGTGGACTGGATGGCCATGGAGGCGTGTACGGCTTCTGAGACAGTGCTTATCTCACTGTCATCCATATCTGGATAAAGCGTTTCCACGACCTTCGGAATTTCCACCTGCTCCATGACCTCTGGATCATCATCGCCCGTCACAGCTGGTGCAATGACTTCAGGCTTTTGAAGGATGGCGGCTTTGATGTTGTCCATGTTCTCCAGGGCCTTCATGACCTTGTCGGAGACAGGCGATGTGGTATCTTCGATGACCACAGTGCCAGGGTCGACTTCTTCGCCCGGCCGTATCCGAGACCTCGGCTTGAAGTTCACTGCGGGTGCCAAGACCTGTTCCATCAATAGCGAAACGGTGATGGCCTTGAGCATGTTGTTGACCGACGTTTTGACGTCGTCATCCTCTGCATCTGGCTGGGCAATCAGGTTGGTAAATTGGGCGTGTGTTTTGCCTTCTGAGTCGCGAGTAGCGCGGCCGATGATCTGGATGATTTCCGTGAGCGAGGAACGATAGCCAATGGTCAGAACATGCTCGCACCAAGGCCAGTCAAAGCCTTCCTTCGCCATACCCAGGGCAATGATGATATCCATGTCGTCGGCTTTCGACACATTCCTGAGGTAATTCTGAACCTCTATCCGGAGAGGGTTGTCATCAACCAGATCGGCAACCTTCAAAAGCCGGCCGGACTGGTCCTTCACGGTAATAATACCGGTCTTCATATCCTTCTCGACGACATCGCCGATAGCGTCGAGAATGTAATCGACCTCAGAATACTTGTCCTTCGTGGACTCGACCGCGTTGACGTTTGGAATATGGACAATCGTCTTCTTCGAGGTGTCCAGCACCTCATGCACAGCATCCAGGTACCGACCGGTGTAGAAGTGATAGCCGATGCCAAGTGACTTCAGATATCTGTAGCCATTGAGCTGTTCATAGTAGGAGTAGGTGACCTGCGTAAACTTCTCTTCGTCCTCTGGCAGGAGAATCGGAACGGCGTCACCCCGGAAGTACGATCCCGTCATAGCCACAATATGGGCATTCGAGCCCGCCATGACACCATCAATAAGCTCGCCAAGCCGGTTTTCGCCGTCCGCAGAGGTGTGGTGGAATTCGTCAATTGCCAGCAGGGTGTCGTTGAAGTCCGATGGAGCCAATTCCTTGTAAGCATACCGCAGTGTTGCATGGGTACAGATCAAAATATCTGCGTCCGGATCAGACATGAAGCGGATGAACGCTTTGACCTTGCGGTCCTCCCCGCCAGGTACGCAAAGGTTGTAGCTGGGCTGCACCTTCCAGTCGGCAAAGAAACCAGCGCTCGTGAGGTCAGTATCCTTGAACGAGCCACCGATGGACATTTCGGGCACGGCCACGATGACTTTGTTCAGTCCCTGGTGTTGCAGCTTGTCCAGTCCAAGGAACATGAGCGCCCGCGATTTACCGGACGCCGGAGGAGCCTTGAGAAGCAGGTATTGCGCATCGCGAGCGTCATACGCCCGGGCCTGCATTTCACGCATGCCCAATTCATTCAGATTCGAACTCTTGCCAGTTTGTTTGTACTGGACCGTCATCAGATCGGCCATGATCAATTACTCCCTTTGGCTGTTTTCTTGGCAGGCTTCTTTGCTTTTTCTTCAGCAATCAATTTTTCGTAACGGGCGAAGAGGTACTCCAAACGCTCGGTAGCGTCTTTGAATGGCTTGTCGCGGTAAAGGTTTTCAACGGCGCGATCCAGAGCTTTATGGGCTTCCCGCAATGGCTCTGGCATTGCTTTCGGGTCATAAAGTTGCGACAAGGATTTGTCAGGGTAGTCTTCGCGAAGAATAAGAATTGTTTCTGCTAAACTTTCAACATTATTCCTCTGATCACTGATTATATTCGGCCATGGGAATGTGTTGTAAACTAAAGTTGGTGAATACCGGTAACGGCTCTCCAAGCGTCCAGCAACAGCACGCATCCAGTCGTTGTGCATTTCGGATGTTAGGATTCCGAACTCGTAAAGCCCCCCATTATCGACAAAGAAGTTTGGTGCTATAGGTATTTTATTAGAACCCAATATGTCGATCGGTATATAATCCCTCCTCTCAGAAGACACTTGCGGCATAAAAACATAATTTCCGGGATTGTGCTGTTCTCGAAACAGGTGAGGTCTCTCAGCCTGCTTTTGGCTTCCCTTGTCACTGCTTGAAAGCCTTTTCACGCGAACGGATTCAACCCGCCTGGAGAGCTCTTCCGAGCTATTAATATCATCTTCAGTAGCATCAACTAGCCATAAGCAATATCTTCTCTTCCCGTTTAAGAATTCGGCTGCACCTACAATTTCGCGAATCCATTTCTCGATGCCGGGCTCTTTCTCCAGTAGAGAATCTTTCTCGCCTTCCGAGAAGATCAAGTAACCACCGTCATTCGTGTAGTTACCCATCACCATTTCTTTGTCATGATTTAAGCTGGATGACCTACCTTTTACTACCATATTGGGGCCATCAATTAGGTATGGCGATATATTTTTCGCAGATCTCTTAAATTCTCCTGAATAAATATGCTTAGACTCTCTGGATTTATGAGAAAATCCTAGTATAGCTACATGCACCCCCGCATTCTTTTTTGCATTGTTTGACCACTTAAATGTTGAGTGTGCAAAATTTAACTTAACACCTTCCTTTAACAACTGCCCCCAAACAAGGTTGGCTTGAACGCCTTGGAATATTGAATTAGTTGCGACAAATGCTGCTTCGCTATCGCTTGGATTTAAGCTCATATACCTAGACGCTTTGAAAAACCATCCGGCAACGAAATCAACTTTACCTGGGCTTTTTACCGGCTTTAATGTGTTCGAAAGATCCTTTGATTGCTCTTTGGTTCTAAATCTGTCACCTATAAAAGGAGGGTTTCCACACAAGTAGACCTCTCCGCCGGCTGGACAGATAGACGCCCAATCAATCTTCAATGCATTACCGCAAGCTATGTTCCCTGAATCTTTCAATGGAAGGGCCGCCTCGGAATAACCAAACTTAGCTTTGAACGCAACGTTCATCTGATGTTCTGCCAGCCATAGAGAAAGTATGGCAATTTCATGCGCAAAATCATCAATTTCGATGCCGTGAAACTGGGACAGCTTAATTCCTGAGTAATACATTTCAGTCTGATCCGACACCGTGTTCAGAGCGTCGATGATTTCCATTTCCAGCTTTCGCAACTCTTTGTAAGCAATGATCAGGAAATTTCCTGAGCCGCAGGCCGGATCAAAAATGCGCAAATTCTGGAGGCGCAGAAGTAGCTCCTTCAGTTTTCGTTCGTTCTTCCGACTCTTCTCAAGCTCTGTATAAAGTTTGTCGAGGAAGAGAGGCTGGATCACTTTCATGATGTTGGAGACAGAGGTGTAATGCTGCCCCAGGCTTCCCCGTTGTTCTTCGTCAATGACCGCCTGGAACATTGAGCCAAAAATGTCTGGATTGATCTCAGACCAGTCCATGCTCCCGCAATCAATCAAAAGTCGTCGAGCTTTTCTTCCAAATTCTGGAATGGGCTCATCCGCCTCAAAGAGGCCGCCATTGACGTAAGGGAACTCCTGGAAGTGAGCAGCCATAGATGCTCGCTCAGGAGCTTTATCATCCAGATTCAAGACAGTGAAGAGATCTGAGAAAAACTGATCTACGTCAGAGCCATCTTCCTGTGTCGTTGACTGAATGGCAGATGTCATCTGACCCTGAGCGAAGATGCCGGTGTCTTCGGCGTAAAAGCAGAACAAGAGGCGGGTAAGGAAAACGTTGAGAGCGTGAATGTCCTCAGGCTTCGAGAGGTCATTGCGCTCGCGGATCAAATCAAACAGCCGACCCATCTTCTCAGAGGCTTTAACGTCAGCTGGATGCTCTGAGTACATTACTGCCTTCTCGTATCCGGCCAGCGGGAGGAAGAAGGCATATTGCTTATCCAGCTCATCCATCGTAGTTTCAAGGCGCTCTTCTGCCTTGAGATCTAAGGCAACCAGGCTCTTAAAGTCAGTGACGATGACAAAGCGGATATCGTTCCGTGGCACGACCTCGCTTGCCTTGAGCGAGTCGGCTTCAGTATTCAAATCCGTCCCCTCTGGAACAGATCGGAAATAGAGCTTCTTCTTCAGCCCAATATCATCACCGCTGGCAACGTTTCGGCTATCGTCACCTTTGCGAAGGCGGGTTATGGTGCTCTTCGGAAATCCGTAAGCATCTAGGAAGGAGAAGATGAACTCATCCGGATTGAGGTTGGAGCAGGCCTGCTCCATGGATTCGATAATGCGTGCCTGACTAATCGCCATGTTTCCACTCCTGGCCAGTCGTTCGTCGAGCCTTCGACTATGTGCGAATTCTGACGACAGAATACACACTTAGTTCCGGTTTAGAAACTCAATGATACGACAGAGGCATCACACACGCAATTCCGGTTTACGGGTTCGGTGACACACTGTAGGCTGGAGTGGAATTACACACTGGATTCCGGATACCCGTTTAAAAAAGGTATCAGCACAGCTATTAATGAATCTGGGTGTAGTGCGCAGGTTCCTCGATCATTGTCCACTATGTCATTAAGCAACGGTTGCCCAATTGTCTTACGTGCGTATCTATCCAGCTCGACCTTAAAAGTAGCAAGCTCTTTAACTACGTCTTCATGACCAATTGAAACAGGTTGCTTGATGAGATTCAGTGGGGGATGGTCGGGTTCAGGCACTGCTGATGACTCCGTGTTG
>NZ_CAXBDN010000203.1:0-8200 GCF_963974375.1 uncultured Marinobacter sp. | reverse complement strand
GTCACGGTCGAACCAGGGGTTCAGCAGAACGCCCCCGTAAACCTCAACGCCAACCTGGAAGAAACCCTTGCGGCGTAGCTCCGGATTGGGCTTGACCTTCAGGCAGGGGCTGTCGGTGTGGGCCCCCACCATCCGCACGCCGGTTTCCAGTGGTGGCCGCTTGCCCGTGCGGAAGGCGACGATGGAGGAGCCGTTGCGAATAACGTAATAGTCCTTACCCGCCTTCAGTGACCATTCCTCACGCTCGTCAAGCTGCTGGAAGCCGGCATTGGCAAGCATTTCCGCCATGTTTCGGGTGGCATGCCAGGGTGTGGGAGAACGGGACAGGAAGGTCAGCAGATTCTGATTAAAACCGGTGTGTTCCATAGTGTTTCTGGTACGCTCAAAAGCTGATTAACAAGGCCACAGTATGGCATGATGCAGGCCATATACTCTACTTTGGAGCGCCAACCAATGTCCCAGGGCATGCCCCGGTTTCTGGATATCGAATTCTGCCAGACGGATGAACTCTTCTTCCCCACCGCCATGGCCTGGAGCCTTGCCGATGGACGAATGAAAACCGTGGTCATCGAGCCTGATGAAAGCTGGCTGGAAGCGGCCGGACATGAACTGCATGAAGATGAATTACTGTATCTGAAGGAACAGGGTGTACCGCTGATCGAACTGGCCCGGGCGCTGCACGAAGACCTGCCGGACCAGACCGTTTACACCGATGGCCTGGACCCGGACGAAACCCTGGTGGATATGATTTTTGAAGCCGTCGAGATGGACGCCCCCTTCGAACTGGCGCGCCTCGAAGAGCTGATTCCGGGTCTGAGCCGGGACGATATCGAAGACAGCCGGCGGGACATCCTGTTCGAGCAGGGCCTTGAGCCGCAGCTACCGGAAAACGGTGTCTACGCCCTGCTTCTGCTGGCCTATCGCGAAGGCCTGGTGGAACTGGCCGACGCGCCGGCTGAGCCGGATCAGGGGGTCGCGCAGGAAGCCGACGAGAACGACGCGTCCGGCGACTGGTAATACACCGGAAACACCCACCTGAGTCACCTCACGCCGGATGCTGGATATGCCAGCACTGGTGAATCCGCGGGTTACGCTGAAAATCCTTGTCGAGGGTACTGGCACTGACATTGCTGACATCAAAAGCCTCTGACAGGGCTTCGTCCAGCTTGAAGCGCCGGTAATTGGTCGAGAATATCAGCACACCGTCAGTGGTCAGCCTCGCCATGGCCTGACGAATCAGGCGGCCATGGTCCCGCTGAATATCCAGAACGCCTTCCATCCTGGCAGAATTCGAGAAGGTCGGTGGATCCATGAAGATCAGATCGAACCGCTGATCGTCCGGCTTGCGGGCCAGCCATGCCAGACAGTCGGCCTGCTCCACCACGTGATAGGCTGGGTCAGCTTTGTTGAGCGCCAGATTTTCCTGGGCCCATTTCACGTAGGTGTGCGACATGTCCAGACTCAGCGACCGGCTGGCACCCCCGGCAACCGCCTGAACGGTAGCCGCACCGGTGTAACAGAACAGGTTCAGGAAGCGTCGTTTACCGGCATTCTCCTTGATCCAGCGACGCACCGGACGGTGATCCAGAAACAGACCGGTATCCAGATAGTCACGCAGATTGACCTTCAGACGGCTACCCAGCTCGTCCACTGTAAAAAACTCACCACTGGCATCCTGCTTTTCGTACTGACTGGTGCCCGACTGACGCAGGCGCTGCTTGCAGACGATCCGCTCGACAGGCACGCCGATCGCATCCGGAATGACCGCCAGGGCTTCCTGGAGTCGTTCACGGGCACTCTTCTCATCGACGGTCTTCGGAGCAGCGTATTCCTGCACATGAACCCGGTCGCCATAGACATCAATGGCCAGCGCAAATTCAGGCATGTCGGCATCGTACAGGCGATAGCATTCAATATTCTGCTTGCGGGCCCACTGCCCCAGGGTTTTCATATTTTTCCGGAGGCGATTGACCAGCATCTGGGCACGCTCCGGATTGCTGATCCGGGCATTAACCTGGCCCGGCTCGGTGGGGGCTCGCGGTGTCATCTCGTTCTCGGGCTGCACTTCGAACAACAACAACTGCGCCGGGATCTTGCCGTTGATAAAGTTGTACTGGCGGTGACTGCGCAGGCCAATGGATTTACCCAGCTCCGGCGCGCCGGTAAATACCGCCAGCCGCCAGTTCTGGAGATGGGCCTTTACCGCTTCGCCCAGCGCCTGGTAGACCACCCCCAGCTCCGTGCGATCGCTCATTCGTTCGCCATAAGGCGGGTTGGTCAGCACCAGTCCGGACGCCGCCCAGCCACCATCAATTTCAAAGGCTTCAACGGCACGGGACTCTACATGGACGATTCCTTCCAGGCCGGCGCGCGCAATATTGCGCCAGGCAGTCGCCACCACGCGGCTGTCAGCATCGTACCCCGCCAGGCGCGGTACCCTTCCGTTCAGTCCCTTCTCTTTGCCTTCCCAGGCCCTGCGCTCGGCCTCCTGGCGAAGTTCGAGCCAGGTATCTGACTGATGACCGAGCCAGCGCTCAAAGCCGAAACTCTGGCGCAGGCGACCGGGGGCCAGGTCCAGAGCCATCAGTGCGGCTTCAATAACCAGGGTGCCGGACCCGCACATGGGGTCAATAAAGTCGCCGCCCTGTGCCGCAATATCCGGCCAGCCCGCACGCAGCAACAAGGCCGCTGCCAGGTTCTCCCGTACCGGTGCAATGCCCTTCTCCGTGCGATATCCCCGTATGTGCAGACTGCTGCCACTCAGGTCGATGCCGATGTCCAGCTGACCCCGGTGAACCCGGGCCGAGATGGTGATGTCCGGGTCTTTGGCATCCACCGATGGCCGAACCGTGCCCTGGCCCCGAAGGCGGTCCACCACCGCATCCTTGACCCGTTGCGCACCCCATTGGGTGTTGCGAACCAGCTCGTTCTCACCGCTGAAGTTGACCCGGAATTTGCCGGTGACAGCCAGGTGCTCCGCCCAGGGCAGTTCATAGATCCCCTGATAGAAACTTTCATCCGTACGTGCGTCCACCGTTGCCAGGTGCAGAATCACCCGGTTGGCCAGCCGCGACCAGAGGCAGGCCCGGTAACCCTGTTCCAGCGTTCCCCGGGCCCACACACCCGCCGGGGCATTGCGGAAAGGCTCAAGACCGAAACCCGCCAGCTCGTCGTTCAGCAGGTTATCAATCCCTCGCGGGCAGGTTACAAAAAACTCGTGGTGAACTGGCACTGAACAACCTCCGCTTGGGGGAATGCGCGGCCCTGAACCAAAGGGTTGTCAGGGACGCTCTATCAATAACGCTATGGTAACCGACCAGGGGTTATTTCACATAAACATAAGGAACCGGTCATATAGATGAAATAAATACTGTACTCCCACCTCGGGTTCGTCATAGGGTGTAACTGACGCGTCATTTAAGGAAGTGCCAGGCGGCATTTCCACAGGATCCTGACTGCCCTTGCAGGGCCAGCCAGCACCTTGTCCGCCGGTCAGGTGGAATGCTCAGGGGCTGGGCCGGTTTCGGAAGGCAGACGTGTACACGCTTGTTCTGTAAATCCATGTAGGTGAGGAACGGCATGAAAAGACAGAAAAGAGACATGTACGCTCGCGCATTCAAGCGGGGATATCAGGCCGGCGTGTCCGGTAAATCCAAGGACACCTGTCCACTTGATCAGCCGGAGGTTCGCCAGGAATGGTTGAGCGGATGGCGGGAAGGACGCACCGACAACTGGGAGGGTATGACCGGCGTGTCGGGCATCCACCGCCTCGTTGTCAACGGTACAACCTGACGGGCCTGACCCAGGGTATCTCCGGGAGTAATCCGGGCTGAACGAACCAGACGAAGTCTCTTGCGGATTGCACAATCCAGCCACCTGACTCCCATCGCGGATCCGGTGGCCTCGTTCCGGACTCTCATTTCACAATATTGAACATTGAAAGCAGACAGAAAAAAGAAAACTGATATCAGCACGCAACACTGGCCAGAGTTGTTAGAACGCTGAAAGCAATACCAGGGGCGCACCGGCTCCCCTACAACAATCGCCGGCAACCATAATCGGGTCCACCCGACCCGTATAAGGCACAGTCAATGTCGCCACGGGGTTCATTCCCCGCACGGGCCCGCTCTGCGGGCCCTTTCTTTTTGCCTCAGCGCCTGTCTGTCGGCAACGCCCTGATCGCTTCAACCGCTTCCCCGACCAGCGCAGGACCCCGGTAAATAAATCCCGTGTACACCTGCACCAGACTGGCACCGGCCTGAATCTTCTCGGCCGCGCTATGGCCGTCACTGATACCACCCACACCGATGATCGGCAGCACTCCGGCAAGCTCACTGCTGAGCTGTCTGATAATGCGCAGCGATGGTTCACGTACCGGGTCACCGCTGAGTCCGCCAGCCTGTCCGGCGTGCCGGTGTCCCTTTACGGCGTCTCTCGCCAGCGTGGTATTGGTGGCAATAACCCCGTCCATACCACTGTTTTTCAATGCTTCGGCCACAAACCTCAGTTCACTCTCATCCATATCCGGAGCGATCTTCACCGCCACGGGTACATACCGCCCTGAGCGCTCCTGCTGGGTCTGCTGCTCCTGTTTGATTGCCTCAAGCAGGCGTAACAGGGAATCACCGAACTGCAGATCCCTCAGACCGGGAGTATTCGGGGACGACACATTACAGGTGATGTAGTCCGCGTGATCATAAACCGCCGCAATCCCTTTGCGATAATCCAGCGCCGCGTCTTCCGCCGGGGTGTCCTTGTTCTTGCCCACATTAATGCCAAGCACACCGCCATAACGACGGCCGGCAACCCGGCTCACCAGATAATCCAGCCCCTCGTTATTGAAGCCCATCCGGTTAATGATCGCGTGGTGCTCCGCCAGCCGGTACATCCGCGGCAAGGGGTTGCCAGGCTGAGGCAAGGGCGTGACCGTACCCACCTCAATAAATCCAAAACCCAGCGCGCCCAGACCCGCCAGATGGTCGGCGTTCTTGTCGAGCCCTGCAGCAAGCCCCACCGGGTTCGGGAACTCGATCCCCATAACCTTAACGGGCAACGGTTGTGGAGGCACCACAAAGGCCCTGAGGAGCCCCAGGGAGGCAGCGGCATCAAGTCCGGAAAGGGCCAACTTGTGCGCCGTCTCCGGAGGTAAGGTAAAAAGCAGCTTGCGTAGCAGGCTATACATGAGCAGGCATTCCTGATGGCAGAAACCGGTACAAGATCACACTATCGCTATTTGGTAATATGCGAGCGTCAAAATCAGCGCCAGTGAGTATAACTGAAGTTTTCCACAGTCGCCGGTACTTCATCCGTGTGAACGCTAAATGACTGTCTGGTGAAGGTCTTGTGACCTTTTCCACGAAAACTGTGGATAACTCTGTGGAAAATCCGGGTTCAGAAGTGCCGACCCCTTGCCTGCCGGCGCCCTCTACAGATTGATCATTTTTTAACCAATCAATTAGTCTTTTATTTTCAAAAATTTATAATTTACTCAGCAAGGCCTGACGGCTTAAACTAACATCCTGTAACGTACAGGCCAGTGCTGCCTGTTGTGCATAAAGTGTACGTAAAAATTGCATGAGTACCCTGATTTCGTGCCAAAAGGAATCTCAGAACATGGCCCATTCCCACTCCCCCCCGCGAAGTCAGAAAGCCGAGTTTCAGGCTGCCTCCAGAGTGACCATCATTGGCATGATCCTGGACGCCGTGCTGGGTATTGCCAAGGTCATTGGCGGTCTGCTTTACAACTCCCAGGCGCTGCTGGTGGATGGTATCCACTCGTTTACCGATGTGGCTTCCGATCTCGTTGTGCTGGTCGTCATGAAATTATCCCGCAAAGCTCCGGACCTGGATCACCCCTATGGCCATCAGCGCATAGAAACCCTGGGCACCATGGTACTGGGCAGTTTCCTGATCGCCATCGGGGGCGCCCTCGCCTGGGAGAACACCTTACGTCTGATTCGGGCAGAAGAGCTACTGGTGCCGGGGTGGCCGGTACTGATCCTGGCTTCGGTGTCCGTCCTCGGCAAGGAATGGATTTACCGGTATACCCGCCGGGTGGGGGAAAAGATACGCTCGGACCTGATCATTGCCAACGCCTGGCACAGCCGAACCGACGCCTTTTCCTCAGTGGTGGTGGTTCTGTCCACCGCCGGCGCCATGGCCGGGTTTCCCTGGCTGGACGCGGTGGCGGCCATCGTCATCGCGGTGATCATCGCGAGGGTTGGCTGGCAGTTTACCTGGGACAGCGTCAAGGAGCTTGTAGACACCGGCCTGTCAGCGGAGGATACCCGTCAGCTGACCGAGATTGCGGCGGGCACCGAGGGTGTGCGCAATGTTCACCAGCTCCGCAGTCGCAAGATGGGACACGACATCCTGCTGGACGTTCATCTGCAGGTAAAGCCGGAAATCAGCGTATCTGAGGGTCATCAGGTCGGTATGGAGGTGGTTCGACGCATGCGGGAAGTAGTCGACCACATTCAGGACATCAGTTTTCATATCGACGCAGAGAACGACGAAACCGCCTACCCCACAACCGACGCCCTGCCCTCAAGACAGGATGTACACCAGATCCTGCAGGAGCGCCTTGGCCTGACCGGCGAGCACCCGCGCCTGCGGCTCCATTACCTCAACAACCGAGTACACCTGGAGCTGTTCTTTGAACCGCCAGCGTCAGACATTGCCCTGTCACAGCAGGAAATCGAACAACGGCTGGCGGACCTGCCCTGGCTGGGAAGTGTCAGGGCCTGGCGCACCCTTGACCAATAGCTCCGGTCAGCACGCCGCTGTTCAGGCTCAGCGGCGTTTTTCCTCCATTCTGGACAGAAACTCCTGCATCACCAGGGTGTAGAGTTCACCGCCCAGAAACTTGTCCTCAACACCGGCGTCAATATTCGGATTGTCATTGACCTCAATGACCGCCACCCGGTTGCCGGCCTGTTTGATATCGACACCATAGAGTCCGTTGCCGATCAGCCGGGTTGAATTGAGCGCCGCCTGAATTACGTTACGGGGCACTTCGTAGGTGGGCAGGGTAGCGAATTCGCCACTGTCGACCTGCTTGGCCTCGCCGTGCTGGTAAATCTGCCAGTGCCCTTTCACCATGAAATATTTGCAGGCGAAAATGGCACGGCCGCCGAGAACGCCGATGCGCCAGTCGTATTCGGTGTAAAAATATTCCTGGGCCAGCACCAGCGCGGATTGTTTGAACAGACTCTTCAGTGCGTCCTTGAGCTCCTTGTCGTTCTCGGCCCGCAATACCCCCTTGGAGAAGGCACCATCCGGAATCTTGACCACCACCGGAAAGCCGAGCGCGTCCGCCACCTGTTTCGCCGCATCTTTCTGGTCACGGGACAGAATGAGGGTCTTTGGTGTCGGAATCTTGTTGATTCGCAACAGGTCAGCCAGGTAAACCTTGTTGGTGCAGCGCAGGATCGACACCGGATCATCAATAACCACCAGCCCCTCAGCCTCCGCCTTGCGGGCGAAACGGTAGGTGTGATGATCGATGGCGGTGGTTTCCCGGATAAACAGACCGTCATACTCCGGCAGGCGCATGTAATCCCGGCGGGTTATCTGCTCCACATTGATGCCCAGCTTGCGACCCGCCTTTTCGAATTTTTCCAGCGCCTCCTTGTCACTGGGCGGCAACTGCTCGTCGGGGTTCACCAGAATGGCCAGATCAAAACGGTACCGCCGCCGGGTTCTTGGCTTGCGCCAGACAATGCTGCTGAAACGATCCAGTGCCGCTGCAAACACATCCTGCTCAGCCTCGGACAGATCCGCCGGACCCGTGGGCTTCATGGTTTCTATCTGCCAGGTTTTACGGCGACGGAACACCACCTCCAGAATCGGACAGGGGAAGCGCTCGAACAGGGCCCGGGCCACCGGCTTGAGCTCCGGCTGTGAGGCCTGCCCGAAAAACGTTCGAATCCGGACCTGATGGGTGGCCTCCTGAGGGTCTTCACCGGGCTTGAGTTTGGAAGCGGCACTGTCGAGCCAGCGGGTCACTTCCGGATCCAGTTCATCCAACTGCAACGAAAACAGGCCCTTGCGGCCAAGGTCGTTGAGTGTCATCACCGAAGGCACAACGTGATGGCCCCGGGCCTCCGCCAACAGCGAGCAATAATAGCCCTGGCTCAGATATTTCGCGCTCTGACACAGGTTGATGACCCTCACCCGGCTGGCGGGCGGAGCTGAGAAC
>NZ_CAXBDN010000202.1:0-8227 GCF_963974375.1 uncultured Marinobacter sp. | reverse complement strand
CGCCGGTGTGGCCACATCGCACCCAGGCCTCGACCCGATTTGCGAGGGTCTGGGCCATTGGGGTCGGTATCCAAAAAGAGCTGGCATCTTCAAGCATCGATGCTACTGACATGATGAAATTACCTTCGCTTGTTCGCCATGTCCGGGTTCCAGTCGGGCAGGCGACTGAGGGCGTCGGCCAGGGCGGCACTATTGTCTGGCATGGCAGGTGTGCTCGTGTTCTCCTCCAGTGGCTGGGGCTTTTCATCCGGCATCAGTCTCGCCATTTTAACGAGCGACAGGGCCTCTTTCGGCAGATGCCGGTGCGCCATCGTGTACTGGAACCAACCGCCCAAAGGGTCCCTGGCGGACAACACGCTTTCTCGGACCAGGTGGTTGATTTTCTTACGGAGAGACACGGAATGCGCAAAGCGCATCCAGGTGTGGGGCGCCTGGACGACGCCGAGGGAGCGCCCCTCCAGCGTCGTCACTTGAAGCGCCCGAATGTCCCGAATATCAAAAACGATGGTGACTCTCTGGTTAATCAATTGGCCGTCGTTTAAGGCCACGCCGGTGTATTGGCACCCCTCGAAGTTGATGCGGGGTTCGTCTGCTTTAAACCCCTTTCGAACCGTGACGGTTTGACTCCGTTCATAGGGTCCGAGTCCAGGACCAAGGACCCCGGCCCGAAGCGGGAGTAGGTGATTCGCCATCTGGTACTGCATTTGCTCCAGGGGCGTGATCGCACCCAAATTGGCGAGCGGGCTCAGATTGTATTCAGTGAGCAATACGCTGATTGCCTCTTCGAGGGCGCGCAAAGATACAAAGGGTGGGTCTTTTCGTAGCTTTGCGGGTTCTCGTAACGGATCGGTGGGGTAACTGCCGGTGGTTGACGGAAAGCGATGAATGTCCAGGTTCAGACGACGAAACGCCTGCTCAATCAACGCCCGGGCCTTGGGATTCTTTGGCAAGCCGAAATTGGCGGTTGCACTGAGATGGTCACAGACCATGCGCCGCACCTGATGGGACAGGTGGGCCAGGGCGTTATCCAGTCGTACGATGCCGAAGGCGGGACGGCAAAAGGTCTCGTCCAGGGCGGACGGAAAACCGGCCTCAGACTTGTAGGAGAGCCCTGGAGCAGAGAGTATCAGCGGTTCCCACGGCTGTATGAGCTGTTCCAATAATGCCAGCACATCCGCGGAATTGGGATGCGCGGTGAGCGCTATAGTGGCGGCCAGGTAACAGCCCGTGCCGACATCCCGAGCAAGCAGCAGGGAAATCCGGCCAAGGCGCAGGGGTTTCATCTGATTGTGAAGGACCACGGCCGCCGCCCCGTTACAATCGATGTGCGCCTCGTCGATGTGTATCTCCTGGAACGCACGGACGGGCACCATTTTGGAGCCGATGACCCGTTGGTGGTCCCTGGGCATTTGCAAATCCATCAGGGAACGCTTCAGGAATCGGCGACACGCTTCAGACCCGCGGGAGACTGACGTAAAGGGGTAAGTGTCCTGGGGCCAGTCCAGCGCAGTCAGGAAGGCGATAAAACTGGCGTGGAAGCGACGAGGCGTCAGATTCTGGCTGCGCCGGTTGCGACGGGTGGCCCCTCGGATCTGCGCCATCAGGTGGTCTTCCAGTCCGGGGACAGTCTCCAGCAGATACCGAAACCCACATCGGGCACCGGATGGCTGGGTCAGGGTTCCCAGCGAGGTCCTGCGTTTGGCTGGGCCCAAGCGCTGGTGTGGGATGAGTCCCTGGGTGAGGGCCGGTGGTGCATCTTCGTCCCCGGCCAGGCATCGATTCATCAGCTGAGTGACCCGGGTGGGGGACACGTTATGATCTGCGGCAACCAATTTGAGCGTACGACCATCCAGCACGGCTGCAACGATCCGTACGTTGGTGAGGTACTGGCGACGCCGTTCCGCAGGCATCGCCTGAATGTCCACGAACGGCCACCGCTGGAGCTCATACCATTCTGGCTCACACCGCAGGCGCGCGCGCCACGTCAGAACCATGCCGTCACCTCCGTCTCATAGTCGAGTGGGGCAACCGAAAGATCGCAGTGCAGGTCGTGACGGTGCAGCAAACGGTACAAGGCCAGTTCAGAAATATAGCGTTCGCTTCGCGCCGTAGCCCCCAACAGCTCGCCAACGGTCATGGAGTTCTCAAGCCGCGCGGTGTCGAACAACCGTTGCTCTTGGTCAACCGTGTCGAAACCGTGACCAATAGCGTCGGCCAGGGTCTGGACGATGTGCAGCCAATGGAGCGCCAATGGCTCCTGCTCCAGCACGGTTTCGTTCGCCAATACCTCAAAATGCATGCCGTACTGATCGAAGAAGGCCCGCAACGGCATTGCTTTTTCAGGCTCGAACTCCGCTCGAGGTTTCAGTTCGAGGATGTCGATCTGTCCGTTTCGGACCACATACACATCCGGGATGTAAGGTTTCCGGTTGACCACTATCTGGTAGGGCTGCGGAACAAAACTGGCGACCTCAGGATCCGCCTCGAGCAACAGGGCATGAATGAACTCGGTGTAGCAATGGAAGCTGGCCCGGCCTGGGTATTTAACACAACGCTGCTCGTAATAGTCCGTTCGCTTGGTCAGTTTCAGGCGGGTTGGCTGTTGTACCGGCACCAACCGATTCTGGCTGAAACGAACAGAATGGTTGCTCAGAGGGTCGGGCTGGTTGATGAAGCGAGACGAGGCCATACGGTGGTCCCCGAACGATTAAGGGACTACCAAGTATGGGCCACACCTCCAGATTGATCAATATTTAACCTGTTTGACAATGTCAGGTAGTTCGTCAACCGGCCCCCATTTCTTGCGCTTTTCCCGGCGCTTGCCATACTTAGAACATCGGAATAAGGCGCTTTCCCGGGCCTATAATTCCACCCCAAAATTGACAGAACCCCGGAGGGGAAATGTCAAAATCCATCACCAGCGCGCGGACATTTCCGCGCCAGCCACGAAACAAACGTCCCATGGGGTTTCAGAAGCGCCCTCTGGTGTCGTTCCCGATCCAGGAAGTGACCATCGATTGGGATCGGCTCATCGACAAGCGGCCGTTATTGCTGGAAACCCTCGATACCATGCCCAAGTACCTGCTCAAGCCCGAGGTGCTGACGCTATTGGAGGCCGAGACCCATCCCATGCACCGGCTGATTCTGGATCTGATGTGGTGCACCGGCGCCCGCGTCTCCGAGGTGCTGGCCACCACGCCGGCGAGTTTCCACGACGACGGCTACGACTTCGGGGTGGTTCTCAAGACGCTCAAGCAAGGGGCAGGGCGGCCCAGCAAACGCAGCCTGCAACGCTCGCCCAAGCGGTTTATCCCGATCCTCGACCGGGACTTCCAGACCCGGATCCAGAGCTACCTGTGGATGGGGAAGTTTCGGAAGGACGAGCGGATTTTTCCGATCACGCGCCAGGCGGTCAGCGCCAACATCGGCCGGTTGATCGCGCAGATGAGGGGAGAGCCGCCGTTCAAAATCGGCTGCCATACCTTTCGGCACAGCTTTGCTGTGCATCTATTGCTGCACGGGCGGCCGCTGAAGTTTATGAGCCAGTTGCTTGGACATCGGAGCGTGGAGTCGACGGAGGTGTACACGAATGTGCTGACCTTTGACGGGGCGCATTTTCTGGAAGGGGTGGAGTTTCACTGAACAATGCGGAGATGCCGTAAAACATCAACACCGCCTTCTTGAGAAAGGCGGTGTTGGGTACTACTCGCTGCTTGCTATCAGGTCAGATCAACCAATGGCGCACCCGGCCCGTTAGCCTTCACCGACTCGATTCCCGTGTCTCTGGCCCCGTTTGACGAGTACATTTGGCTTTTGCCAATGGTCTGTCCGTTCGATGCCTTGAGCACGAAGTAAGGCTCACCAGCGGAAGAGGTCTTTCGTTCATAGAAACGATCAAAAGGGCTGTGCTGCCGAACCGATTCAACGCCATTTTCGGCACCGGCCCTGTTCACGTAGCCCTCACTTTGCAGGATAATTTCACCATTACCAGCCTTCAGGCGGAAGTAATGTTGAGAGTTACTGCCTCGGAAGAGTTCGTATCGTGCTGACATATTAACGCGACTCCTTACGAACGCCCTTGAATGGGTGGTCATCGGACTTCACGTCCATAAACCTGCCCGTTTCTGCGTCGCGTTTGACCCACCTTCCATTGTTCATTTGGGTTTGAGACCGCTTGCGTACCGCACCGATCCGCTTGTTGTCACCATAGGGACGATTCACTGCCATGACTGTTACCTCGTGAAACCAGTCGTTTACAACGTTGCCAAGCCGCAGTAGAATCCGTGCCGTCTAAAGCTGGTACCTACTGCCTGTTGGCGGTTCAGGTGCACTAACTAACCCGATTGGAGTCTCTCCTTTTGGGTTTTTTAGTGTCCCCACCATTATACTGATCATATTGATGACGTCAATTCTTTTAGCTACTATGCTCAAAAGGGTTCGCACCTTCGAGGGCGCTAGGTCTATCGTAGGTTCAGAAAACAAACCGCTTACCGGGGACAGAGGGAATGGAGAAGCATAGCGCGCCGTTCGAGGGAATCTCGGGCCAGCAGCTGGAACGATTGGCCCACGTTGAGTTCTTGGCTTACTTCACGGGAAAGATTACGCGGAAAGATATTATGCAGCGATTTGACGTGGGGTCCGCTGCAGCAACCCGTGATCTTAGCGCCTACATCGATGCAGCTCCCGATAATATCATTTACGATCCAAGGCAGAAGCACTACGTCACCACCAACGACTTCCGGTGTTTGCTGCCGCTCTCTGCCGAAAAGTGCTTGTCTACACTCACGAGTGGGTTCGGCGATGTCATGGATGGCCAGGAAGATTTCCGGTGTGCCCACCTCATCGCTTTGGAAGAGCCGGATTTGGACATCACTGCCACGTTGTCCAGGGCTATTGCAACCCACCGGCCAGTTGAGATCGAGTATGTTTCGATGTCGAGCGGTGCTTCCTCCCGCGTTGTTTGTCCCCACTCTTTGTTGAGTAACGGTCTACGGTGGCATGTTCGGGCCTATGACCGAAAACGCTCCAAATTCTCGGATTTCGTTCTGAACAGGGTGATCGCTGCAAAGACACTGCACAAGGAACGCCCCGGGCCTGATGAGATCGTCAGTGAAGACGTGGACTGGGTGGAAGAGGTGGAATTGGTGATTCAAGCGCATCCAAGGTTGGATAGCCACGGTCGAATGGCCATCGAGAAGGAATTTTCAATGCATGAGGGCTGCCTAATTAAACAAGTTAGAAAGGCCCAGGTCGGCTATCTGCTGAACAGCTGGAATGTCGACTCGACACCCGGAGCTGATCTGAGAGGCCATCACATACTGCTTCACCTGAAAAACGCCGAGAGTATTAAGAAAATGAATATCGAGAGCTTTAAGCTGGCGCCGAACTTAGACTAAATGATTCCTATTTTTTGGCATTTAGGCGCCCCGCCTCACTGGCTGATGTTGGTTTTGATGTGGTGGACCGGGGCGTGTGACTCCGAGGTGTTGGCGATCATTCCGGCCAGCTTCATCGATGAAGGTTACGACTTTGGTGTCGTGCTGAAAACGCCCAACAAGGGGTAGGGCAGTCAAGCAAACGCAGCCTACAACGCTCCCCAAACGCATCATCCCGATCCTCGATCGGGGCCTCCAGACTAGGATCCAGAGCTACCTGTTCTAGACGAATGTGTTAACGTTCGACGGAACGAGTTTCCTCAAAGAGGGGTCGATTTTTATTAACCGTTGCATCCGGGCGACATACTGTCGTTGAGTGTGCGCACTATCTAATCGCGGCTGTGGAACATCAAGCTGTATAAGGCCGAGTGATAACTGATATTAATATGTTAGGGAAGGGGTATGTCTGATCAGGAAACGTCAATAATAAAAATCTGCGCCACCTTGGTGGAAAAGATCAACTTTGCCTGTCACCAGAGCGCTTTCGCGGTGCTGCGGGAATTACAGGTTGAGAATCTGGATGAAGAGCGGGACCAGTCAGATCTGACGGTGAAGTTGACAGCGTCCCCGGCCTTTGTAAAAGCGAAAACCTGGACAGTGGATCGCTTGGCGGCGGGTGGTTCGTTGACTATGAGGGATCGTGATCTGGAATTGGATGGCGGTTTCCTGCTGGGGCTGACCGAGTCCATGCGCGGTATGGTGACGATTCGGGTCTGTCAGGGTGATCTGTGCCTGGCCGAATCGGCAATTCCAGTGGAGTTGTTGGCCCATAACGAGTGGGGCGGCGCCACCTACATCCCCGAGTTGCTGGCCGCTTTCTGCACGCCGAACGATCCGACGGTGGATCGGTTATTGGGCCAGGCCAGTCAGATTCTACGTAAGGCGGGCAAGTCGGGCAGTATTAACGGCTATGATTCCGGTAGTCGTGAACAAGTGTGGCTAATGGCGTCGGCTATTTACTCTGCCATCGTGAAATTGCAGGTGGGGTATGCGCTGCCGCCGGCCAGTTTCGAGAGCAATGGCCAGAAGATCCGATTGCCTAGCCAGATTGAAAGCGCAAAAGTGGCGACCTGCCTGGATACCACTTTATTATTTGCGGCCGCACTGGAACAGGCCCAACTGAACCCGTTAGTGATTCTTACTCGGGGGCACGCACTGGTGGGTCTATGGCTGGATAAGGAAGACCTTTCCAGTGTCGTGGTCGATGAGGCAGAAACCCTGCGTCAGCGCATTCCTCTGAAAGAGCTGATCCTAATTGAATCCACATTCCTGACCAATCACCCCGCACCGCCATTCTCCCAGGCGGTGAAGGACGGTAATAAGCAGGTAGCGCTGGACAAGGACAGCGAATTTGTTGCCGCCATTGATATTCGCCGGGCTCGGGCACATCGCATTAATCCAATTGGCCTTAAGACACAGGTTGCAGGGGTTGGCGAATCTACGGATTGGGTGGACGTCGTCGAGCCGGGGTTGGAGGAGGCTCCGCAAGATTTGCCCTCAGCAAATGTGCATGTGGAAGCGGATTTGCCAAACGATACGCCGGGCGGTCGTTTGGAGCGTTGGCAGCGCAAGCTTCTAGATCTGTCTGCCCGCAACCCTCTGCTGAACCAGAAGCCGAGTAAGAGCAATTTGACGTTGGTGTGTGATGATCCGGGTGCGTTGGAGGATGTTTTGGCGGCGGGCGCTCGGATTTCCATTGCGCCCTTTCCGCAATTAAAGACTCAGGATCAGGACTCGGATATTCACCGGCAGCGTACTGGCGAAGAGCTAAGAGAAGTATATGCCCGTGATGCGCTTGCCAAGAAACAAGTGTTGGTGGAGCTGACCCAGGAAGATCTGGACAAGCGCGCGGTGGAGATTTACCGGAAGGCGCAGACATCGCTGAAGGAGGGTGGTTCCAATACTCTGTTCTTGGCGGTGGGTTTTCTTTTGTGGAAACCCAAGGACAAAGATAATCGTCGCTATCGGGCACCGCTCATTTTGTTGCCTGTGTCTTTGGAAAGGAAATCTGTGCGCAGTGGTGTGAAGATGGTGGCCAACGACGATGAGCCCCGCTTCAACACCACCTTGCTGGAGTTGTTGAAAAAGGATTTCGGTATCGAAATTCATGGCCTCAGCGGTGCCTTGCCGGAAGATGATAGTGGTGTAGATGTGGCCGGTATCTGGAACCGAGTACGGCATGCCATCAAGGAGGTGCCAGGCTTTGAGGTAGTGGAAGACGTGGTGCTTGGCCATTTCTCCTTCGCCAAATATCTGATGTGGAAGGATCTGGTGGACCGATCTGAGGCACTGAAAGAGAGCCCGGTAGTGCGCCATCTGCTGGACACGCCTCGTGAGGCATACGAGAGCGACATTCGCTTTGTTGACCCGAAAGACATTGACCGTGAATACACGCCCGCAGATCTTCTCACACCTTTGCCGGCCGACTCTTCTCAGATGGCGGCCATTGCTACTGCAGATCGAGGCAAGGATTTTGTGATCATTGGCCCGCCCGGTACCGGCAAGAGCCAGACTATCGGCAACTTGATTGCCCACATGTTGGGCAAGGGCAAGAAAGTGCTGTTCGTGTCTGAAAAAACCGCAGCACTCGAAGTCGTTCATCGGCGTCTGAAGGATATTGGTCTCGGACAATTTTGTCTTGAGCTCCACTCCAACAAAGCAAAAAAAGCAGATGTGCTGGATCAGCTACGGACATCTTGGAACAGTGCTTCCCAGTCCACAGTCAGTGATTGGAAGGCTGAGGGGGAGCGACTTAAAGCGTTGCGTGATCGCCTGAACCGGGTTGTGAATGC
>NZ_CAXBDN010000201.1:0-8266 GCF_963974375.1 uncultured Marinobacter sp. | reverse complement strand
ATTCCACCATTTCCCATCTGGGCATGATCGCCCTGCTGCTGGGTCTGGGTACCCCAGCTGCCATGAACGCCGCCCTGTTCCATCTGGTCTGCCATGCCATGTTCAAGGCGCCGCTGTTCATGATGGCCGGCTACGTGGACCAGATCACCGGCACCCGGGACATGCGCAAAATCAACGGACTGTGGCGTTATATGCCGGCACTGATGGTGCTATCCGGAATTGCCGCCGCAGCCATGGCCGGATTGCCGTTGATGAGCGGCTATCTCAGCAAAAAAATGCTGATGACCGAAAGCCTGCAGCTTACTGCACCCGACTGGGCGGTCACGGTGATTCCGGTATGGGTAACCCTGGCCGGGTTATTCTCGGTGGCCTATTCGATTCGCATTTTCCACAACGTCTTTTTCAACGGCCGGCCTGTGGACCTGCCCAAATGGCCGCCCCGCCAGCCCCGCTCCGCTGCACTGCTGCCCATTGCGATTCCGGTGTTCATCTCGCTGTACATCGGCCTGGTACCGGCTGAAGTCTACGATCGCCTGGTGCACCCGGCAGTCAATGCGGCTCGCCAGCTTACGCTGCCGGTATTTGACTTCAACAGCCTGGGTGGCGACAGCCGGCTGATGATCATGAGTCTGATTGCCATGACCGGCGGCCTGCTGTTCTATCTTGCCCGCACCCCCCTGTTCCGGATTCACAGCCGGCTGCCGGAAGTGGACGCCAAGGAAATTTTCGACTGGGTCCTACGTCAGGCCATCCGGCTGTCCCAGAACCGGGTCTACCAGCTGGAAAATGGCTCGCTACAACGTTATCTGGCGTTCCTGATCCTGACCGCCATCACCCTGGTGGGTCTCGCCGTACTGCAGGTTCCGGCCTGGCAGGGTGAGGTGGCACTGACCCGGCCCGATCTGCTGAGCAGCGGTGGAGCGCTGATTCTGGCGCTGTCAGCCATCGGCGTGGTGATGCTGCACCGTCAGCGTTTGCGGGCCCTGATCATGGTGGGGGTCACCGGCCTGTTCGTAACCCTGACCTTTGCCCGCTTTTCGGCGCCGGATCTGGCCCTGACCCAATTGTCGGTGGAAGTCATGGCGGTAGTCATCATGATGCTGGCGCTGTCCTTTTTGCCTCAGGAATCACCGCGAGAATCGTCGACAGAAAGGCGCGGCCGGGACCTGCTGCTGGCAGGCCTGGCCGGGCTCGGAGTAGCGCTGTTCAGCTTTGCAATACTGACCCGCCCCCAGGAAACCATATCCGGATTCTTCCTGGCCAACAGCGTTTCCGGTGGTGGCGGCACCAACGTGGTGAATGTGATTCTGGTGGATTTCCGGGGTTTCGATACCCTTGGGGAGATTACGGTTCTTGGCATTGCGGCGGTCGCCGTGTTCGCCTTTACCCGGGACCTGCACCTGAAAGAACGGGTCGCCGGCAACGAAGACAGTCGTTGGGTGGCAGATGCCCATCCGGTGATTCTCAGCATGGTATCGCGCATTGTGCTGCCCATTGCCCTGCTGGTATCGGCCTATATCTTCCTGCGGGGTCATAATCTGCCAGGCGGCGGCTTTATCGCCGGTCTGATCACCGCCGTCGCCCTGACCCTGCAATACATGTCCGGTGGCCTGGAGTGGGCACAGGAACGAATGCTTACCCACTTCCGGCCTTTGATCGGCGGCGGCATTCTGATTGCCACCGCCACCGGACTTGGCAGCTGGTTATTCGGCTACCCGTTCCTGACGTCCACCTTTGCTCACCTGGACTGGCCCATCGTCGGCGAATTCGAGTTGGCCAGCGCCATGCTGTTTGATCTCGGGGTTTACACCACGGTGGTGGGCGCAACCCTGCTGATCCTGGCCAACCTGGGCAAACTGATGACGGTGGCCGGACCCGGCCAGGAGGTGGGCTGATGGAACTGCTGTTCGCCATGGCCCTGGGCATTCTCACCACCTGCGGCGTTTACCTGTTGCTGCGGGCACGGACCTTCTCGGTCATTCTGGGCCTGACGCTGTTATCCCACGCCGTTAACCTGTTCCTGTTCGGCATGGGCCGGTTAACCACCGGGGCGCCAGCCATTATTGGTCTGGGCACGGAAAGCGCAGACCCGCTGCCGCAGGCGCTGGTGCTGACCGCGATTGTTATTGGTTTTGCCATGACCGCTTTCGTGGTGGTACTGGCCCTGAAAGCCGCGGTGGAACTGCGCAATGACCACGTAGACGGGGAAAACCCGGACGAGGACCGGCCATGAACCACCTGATGATCCTGCCGATCCTGATTCCGCTGATTGCCGGCGCCAGCCTGTTGCTGGTGTACCGCTACAAAACCGGGCGTCAGCGTTCCATCAGCGTGACCAGCACAGTCCTGCTGACCCTGCTGGGTGTGTGGGCACTGGTTACCGCCGGCTCCGGTGACTATCTGATTTACCAGGCCGGCAACTGGCAGGCGCCCTTCGGCATTGTGCTGGTACTGGACCGGCTCAGTGCGGTGATGCTGGCGCTGACCTCCGGACTGGCTCTGTTCTGCGTGCTTTACGCCTGTCGCGGCATTGATCGTCAGGGCGCCCACTTCCACGCCCTGTTCCAGTTTCAGCTGGCGGGTATCAACGGTGCTTTCCTGACCGGCGACCTGTTCAACCTGTTCGTATTCTTCGAGGTGTTGCTGATTGCCTCCTACGCCCTGCTGCTGCATGGCGGTGGCCGCGCCCGCAGCCGGGCCGGACTGCACTATGTAATCATCAACCTGGTGGGCTCGGCACTGTTCCTGCTGGCCCTGGGCATTCTCTACGGCCTGACCGGCACCCTGAACATGGCAGACCTGGCCATAGAAGTGGCAGGCGCAGGCGACAATGACCGTGCCCTGCTGACCGGCGCCAGCATGCTGCTGCTGGTGGTGTTTGGCATCAAGGCCGCGATCCTGCCCCTGCTGTTCTGGCTGCCGCGAGCCTACTCATCCGCCAGCGCCCCGGTGGCCGCGCTGTTTGCCATTATGACCAAGGTCGGCATTTACGCCATGGTGAGGGTGTTCCTGCTGGTGTTCGGACTGGGCGAATCTCCCGTCAACGAGACCGCCTGGGGCTGGGTCTGGCCACTGGCATTGCTGACGCTTGCGCTGGGCGGTGTTGGTGTTCTCGGCTCTGCCAGCCTGCGCACCAAAACTGCCTATCTGGTGATTGTCTCGGTAGGCACGCTGCTGGCCACTCTCAGTTTCGTAACCACTGCCAGCCTTGCCGCCGCGCTCTTCTATCTGATCCACAGCACCTGCATGACCGCCGTGTTCTTTCTGCTGGCCGACCTGGTGGGCCGCCACCGGGAACAGGGTTACGACCGTTTTACCGGCATTTCCCCCGTGGGTCACCGCTGGTTGCTGGGCACGCTGTTTTTTGTGGCGGCGGTCAGCCTGGCCGGATTGCCACCGTTCAGCGGCTTTGTCAGCAAGCTATGGATTTTGCAGGCAACGTCCGGTGCAGAGGATGGCTTCTGGCTGTGGGCGGTACTGCTGTCGGCCGCGCTGCTGACCATTACCGCCATGAGCCGTGCCGGCAGCAGCTGGTTCTGGAAACCCGGTGAACTGACCGTTGCCGCCAAACCCCTGGATCGCAAGTGCTTCGCACTGGTCTGGCTGATGACCGGCGTCAGCGTGGTACTGTCGGTGATGGCAGAGCCAGTCAGTCAGTATCTGTTACTGACCGCCGAACAGCTGCATGCACCGGAGCATTATCTGCAGGCGGTGTTGCCGGAAACCTTCACCCGCTACCAGGAGGCTGCCCGATGAAACCTCTGGCCTACTGGATTCCGCGCCCACTATTCTCGGTTTTCCTGACGGTTTTGTGGCTGCTGATGCTGAACAGCGTTGCGCCCGGCCACATCCTTCTCGGTCTGGCACTTGGCATTGCCATTCCGTTTATGACCCGAGACTTCTGGCCGGAGCAGGCCCGTGTAAGCCGGCCGCTGCCGTTGCTGAAATACTTTTTGGTGCTGCTGCTGGATATCCTCTGGTCCAATCTGATCGTGGCCAGCCGGATACTGGGTCCAGGCAGCAGACTGTCGCCAGGCTTTTTTACCTTTCCACTGGAGCTGGACGATGACTTCGCCATCACCATCCTCGCCAGCACCATCTCGCTGACACCCGGAACCGTCTCTACCCATTACAATGCGGAGAAACGCACGCTGCTGATACACGCCCTTCATCTTGAGGACGAAGCCGCTGCTATTGCCGGTATCAAACAGCGTTATGAACGGCCCCTGAGGGAGATATTCCGATGATCGCCTTCGTTGTACCCATCGCCATGCTCCTGTTCGCCCTTGCGGCCCTTATGAACCTGTACCGACTGCTGATCGGACCGGACATGACCGACCGCATCCTGGCGCTGGATACCCTGATGATCAATACCATCGCGCTGATCGTGCTGGCAGATATCCGCATGGGGATCGGCTTTCTGTTTGAAGCGGCGCTGCTGATCGCCCTCATGGGCTTTGTCAGCACAGTGGCCATGAGCAAGTATCTGTTGCGGGGAGATGTCATCGAATGACCACCACCGGAATGCCCTGGCTGCTGGAGCTGACCATCGCGCTATTACTGTTGATAGGGGCTGTTGTCGCCCTGATCGGTTCCTTCGGGCTGGCCAAACTGCCGGATTTCTACATGCGACTGCACGGGCCCACCAAAGCCAGCACTCTGGGGGTCGGCTGTGTGCTGATAGGATCGTTACTGTATTTCAGTCATCAGCAGGAAGGCGTATCGGTACATGAAGCCCTGGTCGCCCTGTTCCTGTTTGCCACCGCACCTGTCAGTGCTCACATGCTGGCCAAAGCCGCCCTGCACCGCCGCCTGAAGATCGTCGAGCGCACCCGCAACAAACCGTTTGAATAACAAAGGCGTTACTCGCTGAACATGTCCCGGAACGCTTCCGGCAGAGGCACCACAGCCTTGCGACTGAAATTGAAGAACACGAAACCGTACTTGGCCAGCGCCACCGGTTGCCCGCTCTGGGCCTTGCTGACCCGGAACACATAGTCACCGCCGTACTTGTTCAGATCCGTCACCCCCACCTCAAACCGCAGGATCTCCGGGAAAAAGGATTCCGACTGGTACATGGTGGCCAGATCCGTCACCACGATACCGACCCCGTTCTCAATGGACTCCTGCAGGCCCATCTTCACCATGAACTGGGCACGGGCCTCCGACAGCATCGAAATCAGGGCGTCGTTGCTGAGATGGTTGGCACCGTTGATGTCGGTGATACGCACCGGCATTTCAGTGGTGAAACGGAAAACTTCATCGGGGTAGGAAAGGACAATTCGGGCCATGGAACGGTAACCAGTATCAGGTTGGAATTCGGGGTTTGGAAGGGACGCCATGATACCGGGGTTTGGGGGGGAATGCATGAGGTCGACGTCACGGCCCGGGGCCGATGATCTGTCCGATCTGATCGATCTCCATTTACGCAAACATAACTCCCTCTTGCCGGTTCGGTTACAATGGCGTCTCCTGCAACCCTGTCGCCCCGATTAGCGTGGAGGTTCCGTGCTCTCAGATCTGACCGTCCGTATCGTGATGGCATTGTTTTATCTCGTGAGCCTTGTTGGCGTATTTGTGGTGGCCTGGGGTGTGGCAGAGGCGGTGGTCCGGTTTTTTGCACTGATCTTCACGCGCAAAATGTCCCATGCCGCTCTGGTGGCCAGAACTGCCCTCATTCGCGAACGCCTGGGAGCACACCTGCTGCTGGCACTGGACATATTCATCGGTGCTGACATCATCAAAACTTCCGTGTCACCGGCCTGGGAGCATATCGGCATGCTCGGGGCAGTGGTGTTGATCCGTATCGTACTCAGCTATTTTCTGGAGCGGGAAATGGAGCGGACCCACGAATCAGCGCAGTCAGGACGGCTTTCTGCCCGCAATGGTCTCGACGAGGATCAACTGCCGCCCAAAACCAGCGCTACGACGCAGGTAACCAAAAGTTTCAAGGACTGAAGCCTGATCATGGACGTGCTCCTGAATGCAGTATGTCACCAGGTGAAAATATGAAAGCCACCGGGAATTCGAGCCCCGGAGAGTTGCAGCTGGATTGCTTGTTAATGGCGCTTTAATGAAGGTCCGGAAGGGGCGCCCGCCCCGGAAGTCAGTCTTTTTAACGCTCTGTCCCGTGACAGTTTCGTGAACTTTTCGCTATAGACTCTTCACTACCCGGTTACTCCGTCAGGTTGGAAAACCACATGAAAGAGTTCATGAATGGTCATACTATGAGGAAGGTGACATGGCCCTATTCAAAGCCATGGGTTTACTGAAGAACACCAGGGCGCCTGACGCCAGACTGATCTCCCCGGCGTTATCAAAACGTAACAGATAAGAGAAGCTGCTGTGACGAAACCCGTTCACACTGGTCACAGTATCCAAAGGGCAAGAGGTTATGGTTATGAAACGCTATCTGTTACTGATACCACTGGCGGCAGCGATAGGGCTGAGCGGTTTCCAGGCGGGCGCCTCCAGCGGGTCGGATTCGGGATACGCCCCCGACGATCCCGGTCTCGCCGTGGCTACCTTTGCCGGAGGTTGCTTCTGGTGTGTGGAAGCCGCCTTTGAGGAAAACGTGCCGGGCGTCGTAGAGGCCGTGTCCGGTTACAGCGGTGGCGATGAGAAAAACCCCACCTACCAGCAGGTTGCCGGCGGCCGTACCAGCCATACCGAAGCCGTACAGGTCTATTACGACCCCGAGGTCATCACCTATGAGGGATTGCTTCAGGGACTCTGGCGTACGGCCAATCCAACCGATGTGGACGGCCAGTATGTAGATCGCGGCCAGCAATACCGGCCGGCGATTTTTTATCACAGCGAGGAGCAGAAGCGTGTGGCGGAAGCCTCGGTGCAGGCGCTGGAAGCATCCGGTCGCTATGGGGATCCGGTGGCGATCGAGATAGTACCCTTCGAAGCCTTCTACGACGCTGAGGAATACCACCAGGATTATTACAAGAAAAATCCTGTGCGATACAAGTTCTACACCTTCAATTCCGGTCGCTACCAGTTCATCGAAAAAGTCTGGGGCGAGGAACAGGAGGTGGACTATGCCCGCTACCGTCCGCAAGGCAACACTGACGACGGGCAGGTGATGTCCGGTGAAACCGGGATGAGCCCCGGGCAGGTCGACGCCTTCAACCCGGAGACGTTCACAAAGCCGGACGACGAAACCCTGAAAGCGCGGCTGACCAAAGAACAGTACCGGGTCACCCAGAAGGACGGCACCGAGCCCCCCTTCAGGAACGAATACTTTGATGAAACACGGCCTGGCCTGTACGTTGATATCGTCTCCGGTGAGCCGTTGTTCTCCTCCCGCGATCAGTTCAAATCCGGCACCGGCTGGCCCAGTTTCACCCGGCCGATCGGTCCGGACGTGGTGATCGAGAAAGAGGACAACATTCTTTTGCTCAAACGTACCGAAATCCGCAGCCGCTACGCCGATTCCCACCTGGGCCACGTCTTCAGCGACGGTCCGGCACCCACGGGCCTGCGCTACTGCATGAACTCCGCGGCGATGAAGTTCATCCCGCTGGAGGATATGGAGGCGCAGGGCTACGGCGCACTGATCGGTGAAGTCACAGCAGCCCGG
Source organism: uncultured Marinobacter sp. (assembly GCF_963974375.1). Classification (GTDB taxonomy): domain Bacteria; phylum Pseudomonadota; class Gammaproteobacteria; order Pseudomonadales; family Oleiphilaceae; genus Marinobacter. Next base: position 678 of record NZ_CAXBDN010000201.1, on the reverse strand, counting down.
CGTACCGCTTCCAACTGATCCGCGGCGGCTGACAGCCGCCGCCCTGTTCACTCTTACGATCCCGTAACCACTCCTGCCACCCTCGTTGTGCTTTACTCTGATAAGACTATGCTTGTCATAGTGACCTGGCACCAACATTTTGCCAGGGCTTGCCGTCAACTCTTTACTTCAACGGCATATCGGAGGGGCAAGCTTTGGTGCAACAACGGGATGTCACCGTCTTTTACGATGAGCGGGTACTGGCCCACCACCCGGACAGCAACATGGATTTTTTGCCCGGCCGGCTGGACAAGCGGATTCGGACGATTCTATCCGGGCTGAATGTGCAGTGGAAGTATCCGGAGCACCCGGGCCGGATAACCGCTATCATGGAATTGCTGGCCCGGGAACCGATTCCCGGTGTACGGATCGAGCCAGGCAAGGCGGCAACCCTGGAACAGTTAAACCGGGTTCACACCACGTCCTTTCTGGACGATATCTTTTCTTTGCGAGACAAAAATGCCTGGCTGGACGTGGACACCACGGCGGTTTCGCCCGGTAGTGTCGAGGCGGCCGAGGTGGCTGCCGGCACCGCGATCGCTGCGGTAGACGCGGTGGTAGAGGGGCGCACCGCCAGCGCTTTTGCGGTAGTAAGGCCGCCCGGTCATCATGCCGAACCGGTACGGGCCAGGGTCTTCT
>NZ_CAXBDN010000200.1:0-8305 GCF_963974375.1 uncultured Marinobacter sp. | reverse complement strand
TTTGAAGCCGGGACCCCCCCCCCCCCACGAAGAATACGGAACGTCGACATATTTACTTTGTAACGCTTTGTAAGTGTCTCTTTGCCAAGGCTGGTGTATTTATCATAGATTCTTCCTGGAGCTCACCTCAGCGTTAAGGTTTACTCAGGATCAATGATTTAGGTTCAATAATGATTAAAACCTGAACAAACAAAAAATATCATAATTTCATGGTTTTACATGATTTTATATTTCAGGCAAGCTGCCTTCGTCGTTCTGACCCTTCAAAAAAATCCTCTATTACAATTGTTAACTTTTCGTTATGTCCCGATAGGCTACCCTGCGGTTATTGCTGAAAAGCCATTCGAATTTGTACATATAATAATCAGAGGTCATAACGATGAATATGCTTAAAAAGTCTGCGCTATCTATAGCGATAGCCTCATCTCTCGCACTTGTAGGCTGTGGTGGTGGCGGTTCGTCGTCTTCGGCCGGAGGAGGATCAAATAGCGAAACTTCGGTGGTGTCTGGATCTGCGGTGAAGGGTGTGATGAAAAGCGCCGTCGTAACGGTGTACGAACTGGATGATTCCGGTGATCGCCTGGCTACAGCCGTTGGCACGACAACCACCGACAATAAGGGTGAATACAGCGTAGAGCTTGACGACAACTATAGTGGCGGCCTTGTTGAAATTGAGATTACCGTAAGTCCTGAAACCCGGATGGTTTGTGATGCCCTGGCCTGTGGCGCCAGTGCCAGGGGAGACGACATTGAGCTGCCAGATAACTTCAGGCTCAATGCGATTGGCAAGGCAAGTACTCCTGGCAGCACCGTAAGCGTGCCGGTCACAGCCTGGTCCACCATGGCCGTCAAACGTACAAAAACGCTTGTTGGTGAAGGCACGAGTGTTGCTGACGCGGCGAGGCGGGCCAAGGCAGAAGTCATCCAGGTGGCGGGTTTTGATTTTGAAGATACACCGGCTCGCGGTGTCAGCGACCTGACTGGCGCAACTGCTGCTGAGGCTCAGGCTGCAGTAATGAACGCCGCAGTGGCAAATCTGGTCTTTTCCGGCAGCGAGGATGTGGCTGCAGCGCTCGCCAGCTTCACTGAGGCTCTTGAAGACGGGTCCATCAACGCTGAGGATAGTTTCACACCTGCGACCTTATCCGCAGCTGTCAGAACAGCGTTTGAGGCAACTGAAGATCTGAGTGACGAAACCCAGCAATCACTGAATAACCAGACCGCAAAGTTTGATGGGGCTGGGGATAGCCTGGATACAAGCTACGACGATGATCTGGACCTCGACGAAGGTGCTGACCAGGCTGACAAGATTGCCGCCTTCCAGTCATTCGTTACACAATTCCGCAGCTGGGCCGGCTCCATAGATGAAACGGCAATCGCCCTGGGCGACGAAATGTCCCCCGTTTCGGTAGCAGTGGATGCGGATATCGACACCATCAGAGACGTATTTGTTCAGGCCGGTGTTGCCGGTGATCTGGTGAGCAAAGTTCTGGATGTGTTCTCGCAGCAACTGGCAGGGCCCGAGGGACGTGCTGCACTGCTGAGCGCTCTGGAGAATAATGCTACTTTCACGGCGAAGCAGAGCTGGACGGATGAAGAGGATCCGACTGCGACAGGCACCATGGATGCTACCCTGGTGTTCGAAGATACAGCGTCAGGCCTGAAGGCCGCAGTTTCCGGTAGTGTTGCCCAGATAGGTGGAGAGACCCGGAACTTTGACCTGGTCATCGGTACCAGCCTGAGCCAGAACGATCTGGATCTGACCTACGACGCCGAGCAGGTGTTGTCACTTATGGCGCAGAATACAGTCTCAGTGAGCGGTACGGTTGGTGATGGCACCGGATTCCATCGTGCGGTGCTGGATCTGGATGCTACGCTGGACCTGTCAGAGTCGATTAACGGCAATGTCACAGATGAGACAGTGCTGGACATGTTCAGTGCCATTGCGCTGACCGGTTCGGTTTCCCTTGCCAATCCTGAGGCCGCCAGTTTTGAAGGCAGCGTTTCGGTGAAGGCTGTGAGTATGACGGGCTCCAGCTTCAGTGCGCTGGATCAACCCTTCTCCCCGGAGTCCTTTGCCTTGACGGGTGACTTTACGGCTACCTCCGGGCGTACTTTTAACGTCTCGACCTCAATGAACAGCAGCAGCGCTCAGCGCTTCAACCTGTTCACCTATCTTGATTATAATGACACTACGGCAGCTTTCGATTTTGAAGTTGATCGTGCCGAGATTCTGCGGTTTGTTGAGTACGATGAGGCCGCTGAGCAGTTTCAGTTTTCTATTACTTCTGACTGGAGTTGCTATGATTCCGAAACAGGAACTGATGTCTATGGAGAGCGGGTTGCTTTTTCAGACTGGTACGACGTTCAGCAGCAATCAGTTATCTACAGCTGCAATGTACTGGACGAAGCGGAAAACGCTGCGCTGGACGAATTGATTGCGGAAAGACTCGTCAGTGCTGTGGGTGCGTCGGTGGCAACAGCTTCTGAGATCGAGAGCGTCTGGGTATACGGTAATAGCGACTACACGCTGGCAGAAGTTGATACGGACATTGCATTTCCCACCCTCGAAACTGCGGACAACTTTGTAGACCTGTCGTTCAACATTGCGGCAGGTGTATCACTTGTCGACATGCCGAGAGCGACCGCGGTTGTTACTCTCACCCGTTCGTCCCTGAACGGTGCCAGCATGCTGGCAGATGTAAGCTGGGACGGTGGCAGTTACAAGCTGCAGGTCAGCACGGATCAGCTGAACGCAGAAAACCCGGAAATAACTCTCGCGTTCTGGAATCCTCAGGGCTTCCGCCTGGAAGCTGTTGGTTCTGAAAACGCTGACGGCGTGCCAAGCCTGACAGGTAATGTCTTCGTTAATGATGATGAAGATATTGGTAACCTGGAGCTGCGAGACGGCGTTCCTGTGATTACCTACCCGAATGGTAATGAAACTGTGTTTGAGACACTGTTCTGATGACAGCACCGGGAAACCGGAAGAAAAGGTGGGGCCTCGGCCCTGCCTTTTTTTTCGTTATAGGCAGCACTAATGCCTGGGCTGCTCACGCGGTGGAGCTGTTTGGTCGGTTTGAAAGCCAGATTGTGAGCGAGCCGGAGCCCATAAAAACCACCATCAGTGACTGGGGTTCCGAGTTCACTGGCGGCGAGCGGCAGTGGTTGGTCAATCATCTGGAGGTGGGTGCCCGTTATCACGGCATCGAAATCTCGGTGCAGCAACGCTTGCTGGCGGACCTGCGGATGAACCGGGAGGCCACCGAGCAATGGGGGCGAATCGAACGCAAGGAACCGCTGGTGCCGGGTGAGCGGGTGCCGGTTCGTGTGCAGGTAGACGGCTTCAGTGCCCAGGCTCTGCGGCTGGGTTACCGCCATGAAATGGCGTCTGGCTGGATAGGTGCCGGAGTCAGTCTGCTGTGGGCCCGGCACGTGATGCTGGGTGAACTTAACGGTGAACTGCTGGCGACAGACGAGCAGGACTTCGATTTCAATGCCGATGTGGATTACGTCTATTATCGGGATGTGCTGTTTGATCGGCCGGATATCCAGAAGGCGGATGGCCTCGGCTGGGCTGTTGATCTGGCCGCCCGCTGGCAGATCGGTGACCGCTGGCGCTTCCATGCCCGGGCAGACGACCTGCTGGCCAAAATCCGCTGGCGGGATGCACCGTTTACGCGGGCGACGGCCAATACGGATAACAAATCCTACGACGATGACGGCTATGCGATTTTTGATCCCATCCTCACCGGGACGGAAGGCTATCGCGACCGGGTGTATCAGGCTATTGATCCACGATACCGTGCTGGTGTCGAGCTGTCCGAAGGCTCATGGCTGGCCATCGTCCGGGCACAGTACCAGTTCGGCTATGGCTTTGCCGGCGTTGGCGGGGGCTGGCAGTATGCTGATGGCAGTCGACTCAGGGTACTCTACTGGCCAAAGCTGGAGTCGGTCGGAGTAGAGTATGAGCGCGGCCAATGGCGGTTCGGGCTGTCACTGGATTCGCCACAATGGCAGGAAGTTCAGGCTCTGGGGCTGACCGTTTCCCGGGGTTACTGATGTATCAATACAAACCGCCTGGCTCGTACACCAAATGGGTGATGCACTCCGGACAGGGGATCCTTAGGCTGAATGGATCAGTGAAACGGCGGAGCAAAGGAGTATCCCGTGAAATCTCATTGTCATTTTTCTCGATCATTTGGTGGGCATGAACCGAATAATCATCAAACGAGCCAGTTTTTTCTATTAGCCGTGGCCGGTTTGCTTATAGCGTTCCTGCTATTGGCAGGGTGTGGCGGGGGTGGCAGTGAAGACGATGGAGGTGGAAATGCCGGCGGTGATGAAGGTGGCAATGAAGGCGGTAGTGATCCCGCTCCTGATGAGGGAGATGACAGCAATTTCGCATTTTTGCTGGATTCCCCGGTAGGAGGGGTGGTCTATCGCGGTAATGGTATTGAGGGCACGACGACCAGTGATGGGGGCTTTCGGTTCCGACCGGGCGAGCCGGTCAGCTTTTCCTTTGCGGGAATGGACCTTGGTACCGTAACGGTCAATGCCGCGGGTACCATTGTGACCCCTGCGGAGTTACAAGGCACCGAACGGGAAGACTACGCCAGTGATACTGCGACAGTGAACCTGCTGCGTCTGCTGCAGACCATGGATCTGGATGGCGACCCGACCAATGGCATCCTGTTGCCGGATGAGAGAACCCTGGCGGATTCGGGTTTGGCAAACATTCTGGCGGACATTCAGCTTGGCGACCCGAACTTTGACAGCCAGATCGCTGCGAGTCTGGCAGATTTCAGCATGAATCTCGGGATCGGTAATGAGCTGGTGTCGGCCCAACAGGCAAGCGAACATTTCGAGCTTACCCTGGAGTCCGTTGTGGATTCCGCCAATGAGCTCACGGACTTGTTTATCGGTCTCGAGGGAGCAAACCAGTCGCATTGGGATGCCTACGTAGGTGAATATGGCGAGTGGGGCTCGCGAATTGTCTTCAACGACGACGGTACCGGCGAACTTTTTGAATACGGAGGCTGCCCGGATTCGGACGACAGTGCCTGGATAGGCACCTACGAGCGGGCCAGGGCTGTGTGCTCGGAAGATCGTTCTGCGGATATTCGCTGGACGGTAGAGGGGAATATCATCGAGATGGACACGGGCTCGTTCACTGATACCTGCCGGGTGCTCACTGGTGACGAGCGTCGCTTTACCGCCAGTTGCCGGATTTTCGTAGGCAACGGCCGGTACGCCACGGAGACCCAGTATTTTGTGCGGGCCGGGGTCGATGGCTTCTATCCGGAATTGCTGGCAGGGGATCATACAGAGTTTGGTGCAACGGGCAGCAACACCGAGGACGACATCACGGCATTCCGAATCGAACAGGCAGGAACGGGCACCTACAAGGTGGGCAGTGAGCCGACTGAGAGCTACACCTGGACAATCGGAACCGATATCCGGGACTGGATTCTGGATGTCGAGGGAGAAGGCGTTCTCGATCCCATCAAATTCCGGCGTTATGTGGCTGGTGCTCACGAGATTGGTGCTGAGGGTGATGTCAGCAACTCGGTAGTGATTCCGGACTATCAGGGTTGGAGAGGGGCGCCGGGGTCTGTGATCCGCTACTCTCTGGATGAGGCGAATAGCGGGCAGATGCTGTCCCAGACGTCAGAAGACGGCGTTATCGCCGACGGTGTAGTGCGCTGCGGGGATGAACCGGGTGATATGGGGGAAGTGTGTCTGCTTGATGTCAGCTCCGATCGGGCCTGCAGCCCGATACACCGGATTCCTTCCGGCGACGGGGCGGGGATTTACTGGATGAGTTGCCGGCCTGCGCTCGACGCGGATATCAGTCAGGGAAACAGTTTCGAGATCTGGCGACGCTACTGATCTGATCGTTTCAATGTCGGAAACAACAAGGGCAGCCCATCGGGCTGCCCTTGTTGTAAACGGAACAGGTGGCTCGCGTCAGCCATTCCCCATCCGCAGTTCCTCATACTCATCCTCAAAGAAGAATTTCTCTTCCCCGAAGGCGGGCTCCAGCTCGTGCAGCCAGGTGGCTGTCTCGCTGTATTTTGCGAAGAACGGACGCTGCACCCAGTCCGGGTTACGGCCCTGCAGGAAGCGCAGCACGAACACTTTCTCGCCGTTGATCTCGGCAATGCCCTGGATTTCTACCTTGCCGGGGCCGGCGCTCATGCTGGGGCCGCGGGCGGTGCGGGCCAGGCCGGAGACTTTCTTGATGGCCTCACGGTAAATCTGGAAGGCCTCGGCCAGGGGAACTTCAAAGTAGTTCTTGGCGCCGGTGTCCCGTTCCACAAACATGTAGTAGGGGATGATGCCCAGCTGCACTTCTTTCTTCCACAGTCTGGCCCAGTCGTCAGCGTTGTCGTTGACGTGCTTGATCAGCGGGCCCTGGGCGCGGATTTCGGCACCGGTGGCGCGGATGCGGCGAATGGCTTCTTCCGAGATATCGGTGGTGATTTCCTGCCAGTGGTTGTAGTGGGCCATGATGGCCAGATGCTTACCGGCATCGACCAGTCTGGCAAACAGCTCCAGCAGTTCTTCCGAATCCTTGTCGGTGACAAAGCGGTAGGGCCAGAAGGTCAGCGCCTTGGTGCCGATCCGAATAGTCTGGACATGGTCGAATTCCGGCTGTAGCAGCGGCTCCAGATACTGTACCAGGTGTTTGGTTTTCATCACCATGGGGTCGCCACCGGTCACCAGCAGATCGGTGACTTCGGTGTGCTGCTGCAGATAGCCGTGCAGTTTGTCCGCATCGGTGCTGGCCATCTTCAGGTCTTTGTCGCCAACGAACTGGGCCCAGCGGAAGCAGAAGGTGCAGTAAGAGTGGCAGGTCTGGCCCTGGGACGGGAAGAACAGCACGGTCTCGCGATACTTGTGCTGCAGGCCCTCAAGGGGCTCACCGTCCAGCATGGGCTGGTTCATTTCCATCTGGCCAGCAGGATGCGGGTTCAGTTCGTCACGGATTTCCTTGGCGACGGCCTGAATTTCCTTCTTGTCTGCGCCTTCGCGGTGCAGCTGCGCCATGCGCTCGAAGTGCTCATCTTTCAGCATGCCTTTTTGCGGAAACACCAGCTGGTAGATGGGATCGTTGGGCACCTTGTCCCAGCGGATCAGCTCATTGATCACATATTCATTGACCCGGAATGGCAGCACGCTGGCCACCACTTTCATTTCAAACAGGGTGTCTTCGGGAAGACTCTGGATGACTTCGATCTTGTCGAGTTGTCGATCGGTGTAGACCTGGAAGCGGCGCTCTTCAAATTCAACGGCCGGTATCCGGTTTGGAAAGGTGACGATAGAGTTCATGGATCGCCCTCTGTCTTGAGCAAATGGCTGGCAACTGACGGGTTGTGAGGGGTCGTTGCCACAGAAAAATCAGACGGAGGAGTATATCTGAATCCGACAACATTTTCAGGTCTAATTAAAACTTCGGTAACGATCAGATCCTGAGTTTCACGAGGATTGCGCCGGATCTGCCGAGAATTCGTGGTTAACTCTTAAAAATACCGGTTTTTCAGCTAATTATGATTGTGGAGGATTGGCTTCTTGTGGAGGCATTCGTTTAGTGTGAGAAATAATATGGGTCAGTGGAGGTCTGTTCCAGTGCCATTTCCCGGTTTTCGTAGTATTCAGGACATTTTTGGCTTCGTCTTGTTTTATGATCGATAATTTGTCGAAAACTAGTAAATTAATGGGTCAATATTGAATAATTTAGCCTTTGGTCGAAAGGATATTGTGAAAAATGTAGTAATTTGGCAACATTGATCGGGCATGCTGTCGGCAGTATCGGGCAGGTCGTTGATTCTGTTCTATGCTTTGAGCAGAGGCGGCCGCGTTGCGCCAGCCTTCAGGTGTTTAGCGAATAGCGGTCGTGATCGTCTTTACCACGAACCGTCGTATCGTCATATTGCAGGCGCCCGGGCATTTACCTGGCTCGTTGACGGCGCCCATTACCGCACTCATGGGAGGGCTTGATGTACCAGGATGATGATCCCACCGAAACCAGCGAATGGCTTGATGCGCTGGAATCCCTGATCGAACACGAAGGCGTTGACCGCGTAAAATTTATTCTTGAGCGACTGTCAGAGCGCGCCAGCCGAGACGGTACCGAGCTGCCTTATTCCATAACCACGCCATTCCGAAATACCATTCCGGCTCTCCAGGAAGCCCGAATGCCTGGCGATCTGTTCATGGAGCGGCGGATCCGCTCGCTGATTCGCTGGAACGCCATGGCCATGGTGCTGCGGGCCAATCAGCGCCCCGGGGATCTTGGTGG
>NZ_CAXBDN010000199.1:0-8424 GCF_963974375.1 uncultured Marinobacter sp. | reverse complement strand
TGGTGCAACGGCCAGGGGCCGGCCTGCGTCCGGGCTCGGTGCCTTCCGAGCTGCTGGAATCGCGTCGGGTGACGTCGGCCGACCAGCTGCACCGGCAACCCGCAGGACTGGTGCTGGAGGTCAGTCCGCCGCTGCTGGATATCTCGGCAACGGCCATCCGTGAGCGTATCGCGCAAGGCCGCTCCGTACGCTATCTGCTGCCAGATCCTGTACTGGCTGAAATCACCCGGCTTGGACTGTACCGGCGCGCCCCGGACGATTGAAAATCTGCCATCGCGCCAGGCTTTAGTGCTACAATCATCGCTGACCAATTTCAGCACAGCCGGCACCGTCGGACTGCGCCTTTCAGGGTAATTATGCAGGCAGAAGAGCTCAAAACCATTGTTGTGAATGCGTTGGAAGACGTGAAAGCCAAAGATATCAGCGTGCTTGATGTCACCGACCGCACCAGCGTCACGGATTTCATGATTCTGGCTTCGGGAACTTCCAGTCGCCACTTGCGGTCACTGGCAGAGTCGGTGGTCAAGGAAGTGAAAGATCGTGGCATCCGTGACGCCAGTGTTGAAGGTGGTAATTCCGGAGACTGGATTCTGGTGGATCTGGGTGATGTGGTGGTGCATGTCATGATGCCCGCAACCCGCGAATTTTATGACCTTGAGCGACTCTGGCGCGATGCGCCGAGCGTGGGTGCTGCGGGAAGCGAATAAGCATGCGGTTACGCCTGATCTGTGTCGGCCAGAAAATGCCGGCATGGGTAACCGAAGGCTTCCAGGAGTACGCTCGCAGGATGCCCCGGGAACTGGCCATCGACCTGGTGGAAATTCCGGTGTCGCACCGGGGCAAGAACCCCGATATTGCACGGCTGGTCCAGCAGGAAGGTGACGCCATACTCGGCGCAGCCGGAGAGCGCGATCGGCTGATTGCACTGGAAGTGGGAGGGCGCCCCTGGTCGACAGAGCAACTGGCGGCCGAGCTGGAGCGCTGGCAGCAGGATGGGCGAGATGTCAGTCTGCTGGTAGGTGGTCCTGACGGGCTGTCGGATCAGTGTCGTCAGCGTGCCGATCAGCAGTGGTCGCTCTCGCCGCTGACCTTGCCACACCCGCTGGTCAGGATTGTTCTGGCCGAGCAGCTTTACCGGGCCTGGACAGTTACCCGCAATCATCCTTATCACCGCGCTTAGGAACCTGCATGGCCTGGGGCGAATTTAAAGACACAGCGGCGGAACGCCGGCTGTTTCAGCGTCGGACTCTGGTTCTGCTGGTTCTGGTGGTGGCTGCACTGATTGGCCTGTTGGCCCGTTTTTATCAGTTGCAGATCGTCGAGCACCAGACCTATACCACCATTTCGGATCGCAATCGTGTCCAGGTACAATCGGTTCCGCCTACCCGGGGGCTGATCTACGATCGCAACGGGGTGTTGTTGGCAGAAAACCGACCGGTTTTCAGCATAACCATGGTGCCAGAGCGGGTCACGGATCTGGAGGGTACCCTGCGGCGACTCCAGGCTGTGCTTGAAATCACAGACGAAGATCTGGAGCGCTTCCGCCGCCGGCTCAGAGAGCCGCGACGTCCATTTCAGGAAATTCCCCTCCATTACGATCTCAGTGAAGAAGAAATCGCCAGTATGGCGGTGCTTCGCCATGAGTTGCCCGGTGTTGAAGTGTCTGCTGAACTGGTGCGGCACTATCCCTTTGGTGTGCAGAACGCTCACGCCCTTGGCTTTGTCGGACGCATTAACCGGGAAGAACTGCAGCGCATTGATCCGGTGAATTACGCCGGCACCAACTATATTGGCAAATCCGGCATTGAACGAATGTATGAGGAGCTTCTGCATGGCCGGGTGGGCTATCAGCATGTGGAAACCAACGCCAGGGGCCGCATTCTGCGTGTGCTCAAGCAGCAGAGTTCCACACCTGGAGAAGACATTGCACTGCACCTGGACATGCGCCTGCAGCAGCGGGCGGTGGACCTTCTGGAAGGCCGTCGCGGGGCTATTGTCGCCATCGAGCCGGAAACAGGCGGAATACTCTCACTGGTCAGTGTCCCCGGATTTGATGCCAATCTGTTTGTCACCGGTATCGGGGTTGAGGCTTATCGCGAGCTGAGCGAGTCCTACGACAAGCCGCTGTTCAATCGCGCCCTGAGAGGCCAGTATCCCCCGGGCTCCACCATCAAACCGATGTTGCTGCTGGGTATCATGGACAGTGGTACCGCTACCCGGGAACAACAGATCTGGGATCCTGGCTGGTTTCAGCTGCCTACCGGGGGCCGGCGTTACCGTGACTGGAAGCGGGGCGGTCATGGCTGGGTGGATGGCAAGCGGGCGGTGGCGGAGTCCTGTGATATCTACTTTTATCAGATGGGCGTAGAGCTTGGTGTCGACGGCATGCACGATTACCTGTCCAGGTTCGGTTTTGGCCGCGTGGCTGCTCTTGACGTGCGTGGCGCCTTGCCCGGGTTGCTACCGTCACGGGACTGGAAGCGCGCTGTCCGTTCCGAGCCCTGGTACCCCGGAGACTCCGTCAACATGAGTATCGGCCAGGGCTTCTTTTTATCGACACCGCTGCAACTGGCTACCGCTACCGCCGTGACCGCCACGCGCGGGGTATGGGCCGAGCCACGGATGCTGCGGGAAGTGAAGGGCGACGTTCGCCTGGAAGATGTGCTCCCGGAGGAATCCCTGCCAGATCTGGAGGTACGGGATCTCCGGGACTGGGACTACGTCATCGAGACCATGGAGGAGGTCATGCATGGTCGTCGCGGCACCGCCCGGGCGGCGGCTCAGGGGGCCAGCTACCGTATGGCCGGTAAAACCGGTACGGCACAGGTCTTCAGCCTGGCGGAAGACGAGGAATACGATGAGGAAGAAGTCCGGGAACGGTTGCGGGATCACGCCCTGTTTCTGGGTTTTGCTCCCGTGGATAACCCCCGGATTGCCGTTGCGGTGATTGTCGAGAATGGCGGCAGTGGCAGTGGTACCGCGGCACCGATAGGCCGGGCGCTGTTTGACGCCTGGCTGCTTGAGTTCAACAATTTTGAGGCCGGGCTGGTTGCCCGGCGTCCGGACGAGGAGCGTGGACCTTGAGTCGTGCAGCCGCCATGCCGTCTGAGAATTCCGGTCTGGTACGCGGGCCATCGCTGTGGTTCAGGGTACACCTGGATCCGATCCTGCTGCTGTTGCTGCTGATACTGGGCGCCGGTGGTCTGGTGGTGCTATACAGTGGCGCGGATGCAAGCATGGATGCGGTGAAATCTCAGGTAATCCGGCTGTCGTTAGCCCTGGGTGCCCTGGTGGTATTTGCCCAGTTCGACCCGGCCGTCTACCGGCGCTGGTCGCCGTGGGTCTATGCCGTCGGCGTGGCAGGGCTGGTTGCGGTTTTGCTGGTTGGGGTAGGCGCCAAGGGTGCCCAGCGCTGGCTTGCCTTGCCGGGTTTGCCGCGCTTTCAGCCCTCCGAGCTGATGAAGCTGGTGGTGCCGATGATGACGGCCTGGTACCTGTCAACCAAGGTGCTGCCGCCCAGGTTGCGGCATGTGGCGGTTGCGTTGGCTCTGGTGCTGCTGCCAATGCTGCTGATCGTACGCCAGCCGGATCTCGGCACCTCGTTGCTGGTGGGCAGTGCGGGTCTGTTTGTGATTTTCCTGGCGGGTATGCGCTGGCGGCTGATGGTGGGATTCGGCGTGCTGGTGTCGATCTGTGCGCCCCTGATGTGGCTTTTCGGTCTGCGCGAGTATCAGAAACAGCGAATTCTGACATTACTGGATCCCCAGAGCGATCCGCTGGGTGCCGGCTGGAATATCATTCAGTCAAAAACAGCCATCGGCTCCGGTGGGGTGAGTGGTAAGGGGTGGTTACAGGGCACTCAGTCGCATCTCGAGTTCCTCCCGGAAAGCCATACGGACTTTATCGTGGCGGTGCTTGCGGAAGAGTTCGGGTTTGTGGGCATCTGCCTGCTGATGCTGATGTACCTGCTGATCCTGCTGCGTTGTTTCTATATTGCCGCCAATGCCCAGGACACTTTCTCACGGTTGTTGGCCGGGGCCCTGACCATGACCTTTTTTGTCTATGTGTTCGTTAACGTGGGAATGGTCAGCGGGCTCCTGCCAGTGGTTGGCGTGCCGCTGCCGCTGGTCAGTTTCGGGGGCACGTCCATGGTCACGCTGATGGCGGCTTTCGGGGTATTGATGTCCATTCACACTCACCGGCGAATGATTACTGCCTGACCGGTTGTTAATGGTTGGCCTTGCGGCGTCGTGGTAATCTCGGCGCACAACTGTCTGTCGCGTTGATGTGTCAGAATGTTTATGCCACAAGCCATGTTAATAAGAGCCACTTGCCCGCTATCCGGGGTACGGTGAACAGCAGGAAGCCCATTGAATCCGACAAATCTGAAACTCCCGCTCCGCTGGCCGCTGGCGATGATACTGGTCAGCCTGGTGCTTGCCGGTTGTTCCTCTACCCCGGGGACATCCTCAGCTCCTGATCACTCATCTCGTTATACTCTTGCCCAGGATGTTGGCCCTGAAGGTGATGTTGATATCAGCAATCTTGAGGATGCGAGCCCCCGGTATGAGGCACCACGGCCCGCGGGCAATCGATCCCCCTATACGGTGTGGGGAAAGCAGTATACGGTGATGGCCAGCGCAGAAGGCTATGTTGAACGGGGCACTGCCAGCTGGTATGGCAAGAAATTTCATGGCCACAAGACCTCGAATGGCGAGATCTATGACATGTATGCCATGTCGGCCGCCCATAAAAGTTTGCCGATACCGGGTTACGCCAGGGTAACGAATCTGGATAATGGACGGTCAGTGGTGGTTCGGGTGAACGACCGGGGGCCCTTTCACGGCGATCGTCTGATCGATCTGTCATGGGCTGCGGCCAAGAAGCTGGATTACCTTGACCGGGGCACGGCCCGGGTTGAAGTTGCCGCCATAAATGTCAGGCCAGACGGTAGCATGTTTCTCGCCGGCCAGCCTTGGGGGGAGGCCGCGCCCGCTAACGACCAGTCGCCGCCAGCGGTGGCTGCAGGGGATCGTGGAATTTTCGTTCAGCTGGGTTCATTCAGCCGTGTTGAGCCAGCCCGGAAGATGCAGGACAGCGTTCGTCAGCTGACCGGGGAATCGGTTCGGGTGAATCCGATTGATACCGCTTCAGGACGCTTTCATCGCGTTCAGGTGGGCCCATTCAGGGATGCGTCTGCAGCCACCCGTGAGCAGCAACGATTGCAATTACAAGGCTTCCGGCAGGCAATGATCCTGACCGACAGCCATTGAGTCTTCTCGTCCGGCAGCGCCGCAGGTGCTGCTGTACAACCCATGAATTGATAGAAGATGTGAACTCATCCATGACCATTCGATCAGTATTCCGTTCGTTAATTGCCGTTGTTGTTCTGGCTACGGGCACGGCTAACGTTTCCACTTACGCCCAGCAACCCGTTCTGATTCCCTCGCCACCGCAGGTCAGTGCGTCCTCCTATCTCCTGATGGACCCCAAAAGTGGACGTATCATCATGGAGGAGAATACTCATGAGCGCCTGCCACCGGCCAGTCTGACCAAAATGATGACGGCCTACATCGTGGAAAGGGAGCTGGATGAGAACCGTTTGCAAATGTCGGATCTGGTAACGGTCAGTGTCAAGGCCTGGCAGACCGGTGGCTCCCGCACGTTTATTCAGGAAGGCACCCAGGTTACCGTGGAGGATCTGCTCAAGGGTGTCATTATTCAGTCCGGCAACGATGCGTCGGTGGCCCTTGCCGAACACATTGCAGGCACCGAGGAAGCCTTTGCCGAGGTGATGAACCAGCAAGCCCTGTTATTGGGCATGCGGGATACCAGCTTCATGAATGCGACCGGGCTGCCACACCCGGAACAGTATTCCACTGCATTTGATATGGCTCTGCTGGCCGCTGCGATTATTTATGATTACCCTGAAAATTACCCCCTTTATGCGGAAAAGCACTTTACCTACAACAATATCCGTCAGCCCAACCGCAACGCTCTGCTGTGGCGGGACCCTTCGGTTGATGGCCTGAAAACAGGCCACACCGAGGAGGCGGGCTACTGTCTGGTAGCTTCTGCAAATCGGGATGACACCCGCTTTGTGGCTGTGGTGATGGGAACCTCGAGCCCCGAAGCCCGGGCCCGTGAGGTGCAGAAAATGCTGAACTACGGGTTCCGCTATTATGAAACGGCGAAGGTTTTCAGTGGCAGCGACGAGCTGGTTGAGGGTCGAGTCTGGGGCGGTGCCAGTGATCAGCTCAGCCTGGGTATTGCCGAGGATCTGTACCTGACCATTCCCCGCGATTCCCGCAGCAAGCTTGAATCCGTCGTAGAGGTGGACAGCGTGATCCACGCGCCGCTGTCCGCCGGCGATGAGCTTGGCACGGTGAAGGTTACCCTGGGCGGTGAGCCGTTGGCGGAATTGCCTCTGCTCGCTCTGGAAACCGTGCCGGAGGGAGGTTTCTTCAAACGCATCATGGACTCGGTCAAGCTGTTTTTCTTCCAGCTGTTCAATTGAGGGGGCAGGCGATGAGCGACCCGAAGGCACCCAGGATAGAATTCCCCTGTGACTACAAAATCAAGGTCATTGGTCATGCCACCGACGATTTCCGGGAGTTTGTGATCTCGGTTGTGGAGCAGCATGCACCCGGTATCGATGAGGCATGCGTGTCAGTGACCGGAAGCCGCAATGGCCGGTTCTGCTCGGTGCAACTGACCATTCAGGCGACCGGAGAGCCGCAGCTGCAGGCATTGTTTGCAGATCTGAAAGCCAGCGGCCGCGTACAGATGGTTCTGTAGCGGGTGTCGGGACACACGTCGGTGACGGTTCCGGGCACACCTCTGGTTGTCAGGGACCTGGGTATGCAGCCGTATGAGCCGGTCTGGGAGGCCATGAAAACCTTCACCGCCAACCGCGATCGTTCGGTAGCGGACGAATTGTGGTGTGTTCAGCACCCACCGGTATACACCCAGGGTCAGGCCGGCAAGGCTGAACACATTCTGGCTCCCGGCGACATCCCGGTGGTCAAGGTGGATCGCGGCGGGCAGGTGACCTATCACGGCCCCGGCCAGTTGGTGATATATCTGCTGGTAGACCTGGCCCGCGCCGGCCTTGGCGTTCGTCAGTTCGTGGATGTCATCGAGCAGGCCATTGTTTCAGTGCTGGCCGGCTTTGATATCACGGCGGCACCGCGCCCTGATGCCCCGGGTGTCTATGTGGGCGACGCCAAAATCGCCTCGCTTGGCCTGCGAGTCCGGCGCGGTTGCTCATTCCACGGTCTGGCGCTCAATGTTGATATGGACATGGCGCCATTTACCCGCATCAACCCGTGCGGCTATGCCGGACTGCCCATGTGCCAGCTGGCGGATTTTGTTTCACCCACTGATCTGGCCAGGGTGGCAGATGATCTGACGCGGGCATTGGCCGCCGGTATCGGTTACCCTGATTCTGACCTGACGCACACCAGCGGTATGCCGGCCTTGAGCCAGCCAGCGCAGCACTGAGCGCGCTGAAAGCCCCGGACTGTCATTCAACTCCTGCACTACAGGGCGTTTATGTCAAAGGCACGCAGCGGAAAAACCGTCTCTCGCATCCGTACCGGCAGTTTCGAACGACGCCTGAGCCTCACCCGTGCCGGCTTGTTTGCGGGTACCCGGATGGCATCCCATATGGCCACCAGCTGGATGACGAGCCCGGATCAGCGCGAGCAGCGTCATCGCAAGATGATGTCAAAGCAGGCTCAGCAACTGGTGGACGACCTCGGCGAACTGAAGGGCAGTGTGGTCAAGATTGGCCAGATGATGGCACTTTATGGCGAACACTTTCTGCCCGAGGAAGTGACCGAAGCGCTGCATACCCTGGAAGACCAGACCTCGGCCCTTGCCTGGCCAGCTATCGAAAAAGTGTTGCAGGCTGAACTCGGTACCGCGAGGCTGGCTGAGCTGGATGTTGATCCCGAACCACTCGGGGCCGCTTCGCTCGGCCAGGTACATCGGGCCCGCCGCCTTTCGGACGGCCTGGAGTTGGTGCTCAAGGTGCAGTATCCGGGCGTGGCCCGGGCCGTTGACAGTGACCTTGATGCGGTCGCCCAATTGTTAAGAATGGCGCGGCTGGTGTCCTTTGGCCCGGAATTCAGTGACTGGCTGGAGGAAGTCCGGGAAATGATGCACCGGGAGGTGGATTATGCCCTTGAGGCGGCCACCACAGAAAAATTCCGTCAGCTGCTGCTGGATGACCCCCGTTTTGTGGTGCCCCGGGTTCTGCCTGAGTATTCCGGGCCGAAAATCATTGCCTCAACTTACGAGCATGGCCACTCGCTGTCAGCGGAGGTGGTCAAGGCGTTACCACAGGAGCGTCGTGACCGGCTTGGCAAGGCCGCTCTGGAGCTGTTCTTCCGGGAGCTGTTTGACTGGGGGGAAATTCAG
>NZ_CAXBDN010000198.1:0-8454 GCF_963974375.1 uncultured Marinobacter sp. | reverse complement strand
CCTGCTTCGTTTTCCACCACCACCCAGGCACCAAAAAACACCCGGCCTTCCTGTTCCGGAGCGTAGTCAACTATCCGTAGCTCACGGGAACAGCGTTCAAGGTAGCGAAAGCGACGATCAATCTCCCGCAACCGCTTCTTGTTGTACTGATAGTCGGCGTTTTCACTGCGATCACCGAGGCTTGCAGCCCAGGTTACCTTGCGGGTGACCTCGGGACGCTCAATGCGCCACAGCTGATCCATTTCGGCTTTCAGGGCTTCAAATCCGGCCCGGGTAATCAGTTTTGCGCGCATCAATACTCTGCTGGTTCGCTGTTCGGCGGGCGGTAATCAGGTTGGTAGTGCAGTCTGCGAATCATCGACGGATTTGCCCAGCACCTGCTCAAAGAAAAACGCGAGAGCCTGGCTGGCCTGGTTCATTTTTGCCCGTGAGATCTGCGCACGGTCCCTCAGATAACAAAGGAAGGCTTGCCGGTCTTCGGACACCAGGGTTTCGGGCGTTTTTGATTCATGGAACATCACGAAACGTGAGATCCAGTGCAGGTAGCTCTGCCGTGTCCGTTGGTTGAACTGCTGGTGCTGGGCCGCGACCTGAATCCGTTTCAGCAGGCCAGGCCGGGTCTGCTCGAGTGCTTCCGTTAAATGCATGAACTTTCTTCCTGAGCGTCACTGTACCCGTATGGGTGGTATCGTTGTTGTTATAGTGGCGGCATCTTATGACAAAACAAAGAAGGCCGCAAAGCGCCGGAACCGGGAAGGCTGTCGCAGCCCCCTGAACAATGCGCCATTCCGGAAGAAAAGCGGCCTGGCCGAACCGGATGGCCGCTTTATTTGAGCGCTTCGAGTCGGTCTATGTAGGTTTGCATGGCCTCTTCCGATGACATGCCTTTGGTTTTTTCCCAGGCGTCGTACTTGGCCCGGCCGACGAAATCCATCATGCCCGGGCGTTTGCCGCTGACATCGCCTTCGGTGGCCTGTTTGTAGAGGGCGTAAAATTCGAGTTTCAGTTCATTGGAGGGTTTGACGTCGCCCTGCCCGGTCTGGATGTAGTTGACGGCTTCGTCGAAACGGGTTTTGAGGTCGCTCATGCTGATTTCCTGTAAGTGCGTTCCTGGCGCAGGGAATCGCTTCCCTTCGGGACTGCGCTGTCGATTCAGGGAGCGCAGACCGGGAAATTATAGCCTTCAGGAGGGATGGGCGTCGATGCCGCAGGAGGCGTCAGATCAGGGCTGGCGCATCAGTTCAGTGGCACGTCGCAGCAGCGGCTGGGCCTGGCGGGTCTGGTTACGGGCAAGCAAGGCATCGCCCTGGGCGAGATAGGCGTCTGCCAGGGTCTGGCGAATCTGTCCCAGCGGCGCAAAATCAGAGGGTATCCGCTCCTGCAAAACACTCAGCTCCTGATACACGCGATCCAGTTCGCCGGCATTTCGGGCGTCGGAAATGGCGGTTTGCCAGTGCCCGAAACGTTCACCGTAAAAGTGCTCGGCCGCCTGGGTCGGGAACGGGGTGGCGCTGTGACCGTCAGCAACCCTGGCATGGTAATTTTCCAGCTGTCGGATGGCATCTTCCATGCCCCGGGCCCGGTCAAGCTTGTCACTGACCATTGCGGAAGCGGTAAAGAACTGATCGCCGATGGTCAGCAGTCTGGCAAGCGCTGCATCATTGTTGTCCTGCAAGGCTGAGGTCAGCTGCTGGCCAAACACCTCGGCGGCTTCACCGGAAGGCTGTAGCGGATCTCCGCCAATCAGGTCCAGGTCAGCACCGAGCTTGCGCACCGCATCAAACTCCTCGGCATTCCGGTAACTGCCTTCGTTCAGGCGGGCGCTGAGGTCGTCGGTCAGTGCGATTTCCAGTGATTGCTGCCGGCGACGGATCTGGGCTTCAATTCG
The DNA here is from genome assembly GCF_963974375.1 of uncultured Marinobacter sp. Taxonomy (GTDB): domain Bacteria; phylum Pseudomonadota; class Gammaproteobacteria; order Pseudomonadales; family Oleiphilaceae; genus Marinobacter. The sequence goes on along the minus strand of NZ_CAXBDN010000198.1, from coordinate 6,566 downwards.
TACCAGATCGTAATCCCGCGGATAGAGCTGGCTGGCTTCAGCGATCAGCGCCAGCGCCGCCGGAATATCCGGTAGCTCGCTGCGAGCGGATGCGCCCAGTATTTTTTCGATCCGTTCCAGATACCAGGTCAGCACCAGATCGGATTTCAGTCGCAGCACCCCGGCTTTCTGCAGGTCAGGCAGGTAGGCGGCCGCTTCGGTCAGTTTATCCGGCGGCTGGTCCAGTACCGTGGCCAGCGCCAGTTGCTCGTCGTGAATCTGCGCCAGTTGTCGTTCGGTCGCTTCCGCCCGCTGATACTCGGAGTGCCAGAAGGCCGAGCCGATGGCGGCAACAACCAGAGTGCCTGCCGTCAGGCCCCAGGTAGACCAGGGCAGAGGTGAGAGCGTGGCCTGAAGCTCATCGAGAGAGCTGCCTTTTGGTTGGTAGCGAAGTTGCTGACGGGTGACGCGCCAGAACCTGGCGGGCATGCCCCGCGGTTTTCTCAGCCGGGCTTTGGCCAGCTGCCGTTCGCTGACCTTTTCACGGTCGAAGGGGTGACGTGTTGACAGCAGTTCGAAGCTGATACAGCCGAGCGCGTATAGGTCGTCCTGGGGCGTGGGGTCCTTGCCGGCAATAAGGTCCGGCGAGGCATACGCCGGGGTATAGCCGTAGATTGATGTTTCGTCCTCGGTCCTGGGATTCAGATAGTCTTCAGGCTGGTGGGACTGAAGCGCCCGCGAAACGCCAAAGTCCAGTAACTTGATGGTGCCCTCTTTGGTAAAAAAGATGTTGGACGGTTTCAGGTCAGCGTGAACAATGCCCTGTTTATGGGAGAACGCGAGGGCATCCGATACCTGGCGCAGCACGGCCTTGCAGCCCTTCCACTTGAGTCCGTTGGGCCGCGCCCGCTGAATGATCCGTGACAGCGGTTCTCCATCCAGCAGCTCCATCACCAGGAACCAGTTTTCGCCATCGTGGTTGAGCTCGTGAACCCGGATGATGTTCGGATGGGACAGTCGCCTGGATTTGGCCGCCTCCCGGGCCAGCAAACTGCGTGCAGCGACATCGCGGGTCAGGCTGGTTCTGAGAATCTTCAGGGCAACCAGATTATCCTTGCTGCCGGCTTGCTCAAGGTGCAGGTCGACAGCCTTGTAGACATCGCTCATGCCACCGGAGGCGATCAGCGAAACAATCCGGTAGCGGGCATTCAATACCATGCCCAGGCGTTTGTGGCGTCGGTTACCGGTGTTTTCTTCGGCCGCAGCTGCAGTTGGCTTCGGATTGCTGGCGGGCTGCTGGTTGATCCCGGACTTGGTACTGTCTTTGAGGGCGGTATCCGTGGCATCCATGCGCTGGCTTCCTGCAATTCAGAGGCTGTTCAATAACGGCAATCCGGCATCAGCCAATAATGACGGTGGGGTTGCCGACAACAATTTTACCGCCATGAGCCGTTCCGTCGCCCAGACGCGCAATGGCGAGTCCGTTGGCGGTGACCGATGATGAGCCCTGGGTGATGGTATCCGGAGGTCCTACACAGACCAGTTTGTCAGAGACGCGGGCAATGGGGAGGCCGCCGACAAAAACGTTGCTGGAGGCAGCAAGGGTGGGGCCGCCGACGTGAGGGACCTTTCCGGTTTTGGCCGGACAGACATGAAAGGCGCCAAGAAAGGCTGCGGGCTTAGCCATGGTTCAGTCACCATCCGTGAGACATTGGAACTTCCTGAGAATCGGATGCTAGACAGTTTGCCACCTTGGCGTCAAGGGGCTGACTTTCGTTAAGTTCGAGTAATGTGAACGGTCCCGGATTACTGAAAGTCTGGTGACCTGACGCGGTGACCTGTCGATTGACTTTGCTGGGGACTCTGAATAATCTTCGCTGGTTGCTGCCGGTGCCTGTCCCGTCAACTGGACAACCGTAGCCACCAATCCAGGATGTACCTTGCCATGGGCGAGGTCAGGAATGTGCCCCCGGTCTCTGTGACGGCGGGTCAGGACTTGTTGTCAAAGGATGGACCAGCTCATGGAACTGGAGCTCGTAATTACCAGCTACCAACGGCTTTCCCCCTCTGTTGTCGCCAGTCGGCGTTTCGGCCCGGCTGGGGTGTGCTCCATTGGCCGTGCTGACTCCTGTGACTGGCCGCTTCCCGATCCTTCCCGCGTGGTGTCTTCCTGTCATGCCGAAATCCGCGCAGACGGCGATCAGTTCCTGATTCGCGATACCTCAACCAATGGTGTTTTTATCAACCAGTCGTCCGATCCGCTGGGCAAAGGTGAGGAACAGGTACTGAACAATGGTGATCGCCTGCGTATAGGTGATTACGAGTTGTCAGTCACCCTGCACGCATCCGCCAACTCCGGTGATTCTGGTTCGCTCGCTGGCGGGGATGCCGGGGAAGAGGCGTCGGCTGCTGCCGGACCCGGATCAAGCCTTCCGGTCCAGAACCGGCCCCTGGGTTCTGCGGCCTCTGCCCGCCCTGAACTGAAACTGAATGGGACCGATCGTACCGAGCTCCTGGCGCCAGGCACACTGGATACACCGCTGGCCTCTGGTCTGAATGAACGCTTTCTGGCGGATACCCATGTGGATTTACCGGGCCCCGAGATTCCTGATCAGTGGAACTGGGGTTCCAGAGGCGTGCCTGAGGCGCAGGGGAAGCCGGTGCAGCCAGGACAGCTGGCCGCCTTGCTGGAAGGGCTGGGCCTGGATCCGGCGCAGGGTGATGCCCTGTCTGCCAGTCAGTACCTTGCCCTGGGCAGTCTGACGCGCACCTTGCTGGAGCGCCTTCTGGACCTGTTGCATGTCCGTGCCCAGCAAAAGCAGGAGCTGAGAGTAAAGCAGACTCTGTTCCGGCGCAGTGAGAACAACCCCCTCAAATTCTCTGCCACCTCCCGTGATGTGCTCGAAAGTCTGCTGTTGCGTCCCCACAGCTCCTTTCTTGGTCCGGAAGAGTCGGTAAACCAGGCCTTTGACGATCTGTTGAGTCATGAAAAGGCATTGCTGAGCGGCGTCGAGCAGGTGATCGCCGACTTGCTGGCACCGGATGAGGGGGAGGTTGCAGGACGCCGTCCTTTTGGCCGGGGCCGGCGGCTGGAGGCCATTCGCCAGCAGAAAGCCCGGCAACGGGAAGAGTACGGAGATATCCGGCGCGTGTTGCGTAGCGATACATTTGTAGACGCTTACGAACAGGCGGTTAGTCGTAGTGAAAGGGAGTAGTCAGACATGCTGAAACGCAGTGTTCAATGTTTGTTCCTGAGCCTGGTGGCAGTGCTGGGCGGTTGTGTGGTGGCGAACGCGGTGGTGGATCCATACACCAACGTGAGATTCGAGGCCATGGGCAACATAAATCCGGACGCCACCAGCCGGCCTTCTCCGGTGGTGGTCCGGGTGTACGAGCTGTCGTCCGAAGATACCTTCCGCAGTGCCGGGTTTTTCGATCTGTACGACGAACTCCAGGCCATTCTGGAAAAGGATCTGTTGTCCATGAGTGAGCTGGTAGTCAGACCAGGTCTGGTCCACGTCCACCCCATGCAGCTCAATCGGAAAACCCGGTATATCGGCATTGTGGCAGCGTTTCAGGGTATCGAGGAAGCAAAGTGGAAACTGGTTATTGACGCCAGGCCACGGGCCTATCAGACGCTCAATGTCGAGCTTGACGGGTTGACGGTAAACCGGGTCTACAACTGAATGATCGCTGCAGACCCAGGACGGCCGCCGGGCCAGACCGGGTTCACAGGGACGGGAAAACATCATGGAACGATTAGCTAAAGTTGCCTGGTCCGAGGGCATGTTGCTGCGGCCCCAGCATTTCCAGCAACAGGACCGGTTTTTGTACCACAGTGCACGGCAGCGCCATGAGCAGCTGGCCCCCCATGGCTACGGTGTTTCGGAGCTGACACTGGATGATCAGGCCCTGGCGCTGGGCCAGGTCAGTGTGGTCCGTGCCAACGGTATTCTGCCGGATGGTATGCCGTTTGTGGTTGACCAGAGTGATGGCCTGGTACTGGAAGTGCCCGGTGACGCCCGCGACGAGTTTGTCTGGCTGGCCGTGCCCACGGAACGGCAGGTCGGGGTGAACATTGCGGTCGAGGGCCAGAGCCAGGTCGCGCGCTACCTGTTCCGGGAGACCCGGGTGCTGGATGATTCCGACGAGGCCGGTGAAGAGGAGTTGCTGGGGCTTGCCTGCCTGAATCCCTGCCTGCGGATGGGACGTGACGATATGGCCGGCTATGCGGGTATCCCCGTAGCCCGGGTGGTGGAAGTGATTGCCGGCAAGGAAGTCCGGCTTGATCGCAGTTTTATTCCTCCCTGTCTGGATATCGATCGGATCACCCCGCTGGCGTCGCTGCTGCGGGAGTCTCTGTCGATGATCAAACAACGGGGCAAGGCGCTGGCGGTGCGCATGCAAAAAGGCGCAGAGCAGTCCACCACCCTGTTTGATGTATTGATGTTGCAGGCGCTGAACCGCTGGCAACCTGCACTCGAGCATCTGAAAACCAGTCCCCGGGTGCACCCCGAACGTTTCTACGAAATGGCGGTATCACTGATTGGTGAACTGGCGACCTTCACCCGTGCCGAGAAGAGTCCGCCCCAGTTGCCGCCCTATCGCCACGACCGGCTCACCGAAACCTTCGGAGATCTGGCGGCCGCACTGAGCCAGTCCCTGAGCACGGTGCTTGAGCAGACCGCCGTCGCGCTGAAGCTGGAAGAAGCCCAGTTTGGTATCAAGGTGGCACCGCTCACCGACAAGTCGATGCTGGAAACCGCCCAGTTTGTGCTGGCGGTCCATGCGGACCTGACCACCGAGGATATTCGCCGGCGTCTGCCTGCCCAGATCAAGCTGGGACCGGTGGAATACATCCGCGATCTGGTGAACAACCATTTACCGGGTATTTCGGTCAGTGCCTTGCCGGTGGCGCCGCGGCAGATCCCGTTCCATGCGGGCTATCACTATTTCCTGCTGGACAGTCAGGGCGACCGCTGGCAGCAGCTCAAGCAAAGTGGTGGCCTGGCAGTGCATGTGTCCGGTAACTACCCGGGCCTGAAGCTGGAACTCTGGGCCATTCGCCAGTAGCCGGTCGCTTTGCCTGAGCTCACTCTACCAGGGACGATGAGATGAACGACAACACCGTAATCAAACCAAGGCCAGGTGCCCGTCAGGTGCCGCCAAGACCAGGTCCGGCGCCGACGGCCAGTGGTGACCAGACGATTCTCGCTTCCGCCGCCCGTGAGGAAAGTTCCCCGGACCGTTTTCGGTTGCCGTCGACCCAGCTGGGTCCGGTCTGCGATGAGGCGTCGCGTCTGCTGTCGCTGGCCAATCGGCTGGCCAAGGCCCAGTCCGTCAAGGATGTGGGTCAGCTGCGGCGTCAGTGTATGGACCTGATCCGTGAATACCGCAGCGCGCTGAAAGCCCAGGACCAGGGGCCGGACACGGTGGAGGTAGGGTCTTACTGCGTGTGCGCGCTGCTGGACGAAATTGTCCTGAACAGCCCCTGGGGACAGACCGGGCATTGGGCAGCCCACTCCCTGCTGTCGGAGTTCCACTCCCAGACCTGGTCCGGTACCCATTTTTTCGAGCTGGTGGACAAGTCCCGTCGCACCGGCAATATCCCGGTGATGATGCTGCAGTACCTGTGCCTGTCTCTCGGTTTCAAGGGGCGTTACAGGGTGGAAGACCGGGGTGAAGAGCAGCTGGATATCCTGCGGGACTGTCTGTACCACGAAATCTGTGCCGACCAGGGGCGTTTTACCACGCCGTTTGACCGCAGCTGGGAGTCCCGGGTTACGCCGGGTACCGGGCTCAGTCACGGTGTACCGCTGTGGGCCGGCGCCGCTATATGCGGAGTGGTTCTGTTGCTTGGCTATCTGTGGCTGGGACATCAGCTCAATGCCCAGGCCTCACCGGTGCTCGCGGAGCTGAACCGGATCGGCGTTCCGGAGCGGGCGGCCGAGGCGGGCCCCGGCAATCCCGACGATGCCCGCTATTTGCGTCAGATCCTGCAAACTGAAATAGACCGTGGCCTGGTGGAGCTGGACACCGCAGGCCAGGGCACGCGGCTGCGGATCGGCAACGAAGCCCTGTTCGAATCCGGTGGTGTCGGCGTCCGGGAAGATATGATGCCGGTGATCAGCAAGATCGCGCGGGCCCTGGAAACCACCAGCGGTTCGATTCTGGTGACCGGCCATACCGATGACCGGCCCATCGCCACGGCTCGCTATCCTTCCAACTGGCACCTTTCCCTTGCCCGCGCCACGTCGGTGGCCGACCTGCTGGCGGAGACCGGCAACCTGAGCGGCCGGCTGTGGCCGGAAGGCCGCGGTGAGGCTGAACCCCTGGTTACCAACGATACCGCAGAGCACCGGGCACTGAATCGCCGGGTGGACATCATTCTGGTTCCGGAACGCTGAAGCAAGGAATAAGAACATGGCATGGATTCGCCGCCTGAGCGGTTTTCTGACATGGCGCCGGGTATTCCTGGTGCTTGGCCTCGCAGCCCTGGTACTGCTGGTCTGGTTTGGTGGACCGCTGCTGGCCATTGCTGACTGGAAGCCATTGGCATCGGTGGCCGCCAGACTGGTTTTCCTGCT
>NZ_CAXBDN010000197.1:0-8474 GCF_963974375.1 uncultured Marinobacter sp. | reverse complement strand
CGATGGCTGTCTGGCCGGAGCTGTTCGGCCCCGGCATACACCGCTGGCAGGGCCGCCATGAGGTCGGTTGGCAGCAGAGCCATAAAACCGCGGGATTCACTGGCCAGGTCAGCGGCAGCAAGGTGAGCACTGGCAGCCACCATCGCCGTTGCAGCCAGATCAGGCAACTGCCCTGCCAGTGCACCGCAGATGCCCGAAAGCACGTCACCCATGCCACCTGTGGCCATACCCGGGTTCGCTCCTGCAATGATGACGGGGATCTGGTCCTTGGCCGCAATCACGGTTCCTGCCCCCTTGAGCAACACCACACCGCCAAAACGGCGGCGCAACGCCTCCGCAGCCGCCAGCCGGTCCGATTCTATATTGGCCACCGAAGTATCCAGCAGTCGCGCTGCCTCCCCGGGATGCGGGGTAATCAACTGGTGCTCGCTGACCACCGGAACCCGACGGGAAAGCAGGTTGAGGGCATCGGCGTCCAGCACTCGCGGGCAGTCGGCGGCCAGTACCTGTTGCAACATCTGCTGGCCCCAGGCCTGCTGGCCGATGCCAGGTCCACAGACCACGGTGTCGGCAACCTTCAGCAAATCCGCCAGTTCATTGCCGTGGGTGATGCCCCGCACCATGACCGACGGGCAGCGAGCGAGCATGGGCGCAACGTGTTCCGGTCGCGTCACCAAAGTCACCAGACCGGCACCGCTGCGGGAAGCGGCCTCTGCTGCCAGCAGGCCGGCGCCACCAAACCCCCGGTCGCCGGCAACGATCACCACATGCCCGAAGGCGCCCTTGTGCGCTACCCGGGAACGCACCGGCAAATGACCCGACGCCCGCCCCCAATCCACCAGTTGCGCCGCTTTCGGTACCGGGTCAGAGGCCAGATCGTCGGCCGTGCCCAGATCGTCAAAAACGAGATCGCCGCAGAACTGGGGCCCTTTGCCCGTCACCAGGCCCGTTTTCATGCCAATAAAGGTAACCGTAACCGTTGCCTTCACCACTTCAGCTTCGCCATGGCCAGTGGTGCCGTTGAGGCCTGACGGAATGTCCACCGCCAGCACCGGCCGGCCCTGGCGGTTCACCCGGCCGATGGCCTCATCAAACGGCGCCCTGGGGGCACCTCGGGTACCGGTCCCCAGCAGGGCGTCAACAAACAGATTTGCCCTGTCGAACAGGGCGTCCAGTTCCGCTACCGGCAAATCCGCCCAGCGCAGGATCGGCACCCCGGCATCACGGGCAGCCTTGCAGGCCCGGCCGGCATCTCCGGAGAGCCGGCCGGGATCTGCCAGCGCCAGACACTCTGCAGCCAGCCCGTGCTGCAGGGCATTGACTGCGATCAGATAACCGTCGCCACCATTGTTACCGGCACCGCACAGCACCACAATCCGACCGGGCTCCGGCCAGCGCCGCAGCAGCTGCCGGAAAGCGGCCCGGGCCGCCTGCTGCATCAGCCCGAAGCCGTCCACACCCTTCTCTTCAATGAGAAAACGGTCCAGCGCCTGGACACCATCGGCGGTGTACAGGGAATCTGGTAAGCTGTTGATCCGGGTGGACGCCATTTCGGGTTAGCCTGTAAAGAATGCGCTCTGGTTACCAGCGACAACTACCTGGTTAATGATTCAGTTTAACTGTTGTGGCCAGACACCTGTAAAGCATAGCAAAATTCACATATAGAACATAACTTGACCAATAGTAAACCGAATCCATGACCACTGCACTTAAAGATTTACCAGAAAAAATCCAGTCCTGGGCTCAGGAACTGGGTTTCAGTGCAGTGGGCATAACCCTTCCGGACACCGGTGTTCACGGCGAGCGGCTGCAGAACTGGCTGGATGCGGGCATGCAGGGAGAGATGACCTGGATGGGGGATCACGGCGACAAACGTTACACGCCGACGTCCCTGGTGCCGGGAACCTTGCGGGTAATTTCGGTACGGATGGACTATCTGCCCTCACCGGACAATCCGGCAGAGGTGCTGCAGGATGCCGACAAGGCCTACGTCTCCCGCTATACCCTGGGTCGCGATTACCACAAGCTGATTCGCAAGCGCCTGGCACAGCTGGCCGGTAAAATCGATGAGGCCGTGGCCGGCTTTGATTACCGGGCCTTCACTGACAGTGCCCCGGTGATGGAGCGGGCGCTGGCACAACGGGCCGGGCTCGGCTGGATCGGCAAGAACACCATGCTGCTCAGCACCAAAGCCGGATCCTTTTTCTTCCTGGGTGAAATTTTCACCAGCGCGCCGCTGCCGCTGACGGAAGCCTACGAGAAGGACCACTGTGGCAGCTGCACCTCCTGCCTCGACCTCTGCCCCACCGATGCCTTCGACGGCCCCTATGTGCTCGACGCCCGCCGCTGTATCAGTTACCTCACTATCGAACTCAAGGGCAGCATTCCGGAGGATCTTCGCAAGAAAATGGGCAACCGGGTGTTTGGCTGTGACGACTGCCAGCTGGCCTGTCCCTGGAACAAGTTCAGCAAACCCAGTGCGGAACCGGATTTCCAGCCCCGCCATGGCCTGGATAACAGCACCCTGGCCAGCCTGTTTCTTTGGGACGAGGCAACATTTCTGAAACGCACCGAAGGCTCTGCCATTCGCCGCACCGGTTATGAGGGCTGGCTGCGAAACCTGGCGGTGGGGCTGGGCAATGCCCCTTCAACCATTCCGGTCATCGAAGCGCTGAAAGCCCGGGCCGATCATCCCTCGGAGCTGGTCCGGGAGCATGTAACCTGGGCGCTGGAGCAGCACCAGGCCCATTAACCCAGACCAATATTCAAAGTCGGAAAAACTCGCTGCGGTAGTGACGCAACTCCTCAATGGATTCGCGGATATCATCCAGTGCCAGGTGGCTACCGGACTTCCTGACCCCCTCCAGCACATCCGGGCGCCAGCGCCGGGCCAGCTCCTTGACTGTACTCACATCCAGATTGCGGTAATGGAAAAACGCTTCCAGTTCCGGCATGTACTTCACCAGAAAGCGGCGGTCCTGACCGATACTGTTGCCACACAGTGGCGATTTTCCAGGCGCCAGGTATTTGGCCAGAAAGGCAAGGGTCTGCTGTGCGGCATCCTGTTCGCTGACGGTACTTTCACGGACCCGCCGGGTCAGACCGCTTTCGCCATGAGTGCGGGTACACCATTCATCCATCGCCTCAAGCACGTCATCAGGCTGGTGAATCGCCAGTACCGGCCCCTCGGCGACCAGTTCCAGCTGGGAGTCCGTCACAATGGTGGCGATCTCGATAATCCGTTCTTTTTCCGGGTCCAGTCCGGTCATTTCCAGGTCAATCCAGACCAGGCGGTCGTTCTCTGACATTGATAACCTCTTCGTGCTGTTGGCAATGCTATGATGGTACACCAGAAACAGCCAGATAACGGATCGACATGGCCAAAAGACGCCTCAGTAAACAGCAGCAATTCCGGATTCGCCGTATTCAGGCGGAGCGGACCGAAAGAGCCGGCAAGCGGGAACAGACCATTGATCGCCAGCTGGAAGCAGGTGAGCTGGGCGACGAACAGTCCGGCCTCATTATTGCCCATTACGGGCAACAGCTGGACGTTGAGGCTCGGGAGGGCGAGCACAAGGGGGAGTTGTTCCGCTGCTTTGTGCGGGCCAACATTGACAGCCTGGTGACTGGTGACCAGGTGACCTGGCGACCGGGTCAGGAGCGCACTGGCGTTATCGTTGCCCGCAACGAAAGGCAAACGCTGCTGCAGCGCCCGGACAACTTCGGTCAGCTAAAACCGGTGGCGGCGAATATCGACCACATCATTCTGGTGATTGCGCCAGAACCGGAGCCCCATGACAATCTGATCGACCGCTATCTGGTGGCCGCCGAAAATACCGACATTCCGGCGGTGATCCTGCTGAACAAGGCCGATCTGCTCAACGATCACAACCGGGCACCCATCGAGGCCCTGCTGAACCGTTACCGGGATCTGGGTTACCCGGTAGTGGTAGCTTCGGCCCACCATCCGGATGCGGCAACTCCTGAGGTGATCGACGAACTGGTCAGAAACCGCACCAGCGTCTTTGTGGGTCAGTCCGGAGTGGGCAAATCCTCCATCATCCAGACCCTGATGCCGGATACGGAACTGAAGGTCGGTGCACTGTCGGTCAGTACCGGCAAGGGCACTCACACCACCACCACAGCAAAACTCTTTCACCTGGCCATTGGCGGTGACCTGATCGACTCGCCGGGTATCCGGGAGTTCGGGCTGTGGCACATGACCGCACAGGAAATTGAATACGGCTTCCGGGAAATCCGCAATGTGACCGGCAACTGCCGCTTCCGGGATTGCCGCCACAAGGGCGAGCCGGGCTGTGCACTGGCCGCTGCGGTCGAGGAAGGCAAGATCAGTCCGCAACGACTGCACAGTTATCAGCGTATTTTACAAAGCATGGAAGAACAGCAGGCCCGGGGCCTTACCACAGAAACAGAGGGTCGGCGCCACTAGTGTCCCGTCCGGGCCCGTTGGCCGTGCCAGCGGGCCACTGTCACCAGTTGACTTCGTCTGGCCTCACCGGTGCCTGCTCCTGCTGCCAGTCACCGCTTTCCAGTTGCTGACGGGCGGCACCCTCTTCTGCCTCGGTGGGACGGGTCAGATCAATCAGGGGTTCGTTGCGACTGCCGGCCCGGCTCTGGATATCGCCGGCCGCCTTCTTGTTGAGCACGATGATCGAAATCCGCCGGTTAACCGGCGCTGTCGGATTGTCCGCATCGAACAGGACCGCATCGCTCAGACCCACCACCCTGGCAATCTGTTCCGGCCTCACACCCCCCGTCACCAGAGCACGGCGTGCGGTATTGGCGCGATCCGCAGATAACTCCCAGTTGGTGTACCCCGGTCGTCCGACGAAGGGCGCGGCATCGGTATGGCCGGTAATGCTGAGCTTGTTATTGACCGAGCCCAGAGGCTTGGACAGCTCGAACAGTATGTCCTGGGAATAGTACTTGAGAACCGGACTGCCGCTGTCAAACATCGGTCGCTGGGAGCGGTCAACAATCTGGATCCGCAGACCTTCATCGGTGATGTCGATCAGCAACTGATCCTTGAAGGCCTGCAGGGTCTCACTGCTCTGGATCTGTTCCTGCAGATCCTGAAACAACTCTTCCATCTGGCGCCGTTCAAGCTGATCCGAGAGACTCTCGATCTGCTGCTCGTCCAGACGGATCGGGGTATCGTCCATATCTGCGGTGCTGGACTCCACCACCGAGGCACTGCCACCCAGATCGATCGGGCTGGATGCCCCGCCCTCGGTAAAGCCAACCGGGTCACGAAAATAACCCTGAACGGCTTCTTTCTGCTCCGGTGTCGCCGTTGCGGTCAGCCAGAGCACCAGGAAAAACGCCATCATGGCGGTTGCAAAGTCCGCAAACGCCACTTTCCAGGAACCACCGTGGTGACCCGCTGCTACCTTCTTGACGCGCTTTATGATGATCGGCTGTTCGTCCAAGACTACACCTGCATACCAGAGAACGGTCGGTTAATGAGGCCAGACACTATTTGGACCGGACATGGTCATTCAGTTCCTGGAAGCTGGGCCGCTTGTCGGTAGGCAGTGCCTTGCGGCCGAACTCGATGGCCATCTGTGGCGCCTGCCCGGAGACCGTCGCGATGATGGAGGCCTTGGCACATTCATAGGCCTTGAGTTCGTATTTCGCGTGGTTTTCAAGGGCTATGGACATGGGACCGACGAAGCCATAGCCCATAAAAATACCGAGGAAGGTACCCACCAGGGCTGCAGCAACACTGAGGCCGATTTTCTCAGGCCCCTCAGTGAGAAAGTTCATGGTGATCACAATACCCAGAACTGCAGCCACAATACCCAGCCCTGGCAACGCATCGGCAACCTTGTTGACTGCATGGGCCGGCTCTTCGAGCTCGTGCTGACGGGTATCAAGCTCGTTATCCATCAGGCCTTCCAGCTCATGGGGCGCCATGTTGCCAGAGCTGATAATGCGCAGGTAATCGGTGACAAAAGCGGTCAGGTGTTTTGACTTCATGATGGCCGGATAGCGGGAGAAAATCTGACTGTCTGCCGGATTATCAATATCCTCCTCAATCGCCATCACGCCCTGCTTCCGGGACTTGTCGAAGATTTCGTAGAGCAGGCTCAGCAAATCCATGTAGAACGCCTTGTTGAAGGGCGAACCGGTAATCAGCCGCATGACGCCAGCCATTACCTCCTTCATGGTATGAAACGAGTTGGCAATAATGAAGGCGCCAAGGGCGGCACCGAAAATGATCAGGACTTCCGTGGGCTGCCACAGCACCATCAGGTTCCCGCCGTGGAGCACATACCCCAGCAACACGCAAACCAGTACAATCAGTGAACCTAGAATCAAACCCATGGGAGTCTGGATAACCTCTGTCAGTGTGTTCGGAGGGGTACGACCTTTATTATTGTTGCCGACATCATAGCAAGGGCTGACAACCGGCGCGAAAATGATAAACCATTTCTTCCGGGCAGTGGTGTTTTGCTAAACTCCGGGTCCAAACCATCGGAGCTTCCCAACTATGTCTGACCGGCTGTTTATCCTTTTCCAGTATCTGCTCCCTCAGCTACTGGTATCACGCCTTGCCGGCAAACTCGCAGACTGCACCGGTGCCAATGCATTACGCGTCCGGGTTATACGCTGGTTTATCGGCCGCTACGGGGTAAACATGAGCGAAGCGGAGCATGCCGACCCGCAAAGTTACCCCACCTTCAACGCATTTTTTACCCGTGCGCTGAAGCCCGGACTGCGGCCGGTGGTGGCGGATGCGGAAGCCATTGCCAGCCCGGTGGACGGTGCCATCAGTCAATTGGGCAAAATTTCCGATGACCGTGTCTTCCAGGCCAAAGGCCAGTCCTTCGGGCTGACAGACTTGCTGGGTGGAGATACCCAGCGGGCAGCGCCCTTTGCCGGTGGCCAGTTTGCGACCATTTACCTGGCCCCCAGGGATTACCACAGGATACACATGCCGGTGGCGGGTACCTTGCGGGAAATGGTTTACGTACCGGGCAAACTGTTTTCCGTGAATCCGCTGACCGCCCGCAAGGTGCCGGACCTGTTCGCCCGCAATGAGCGTGTGGTCGCCATTTTTGACACCGACTACGGGCCCATGGCCATGGTACTGGTGGGCGCCATGATTGTGGGCAGTGTCGAAACCCGCTGGAGCGGCATCGTCGCCCCCGGCAATAACCGCGAGGTATCTGCCAGCGACTACCGCCACTGCAAGGAAATCCGCTACGACAAGGGCGAGGAAATGGGACGCTTCAGGCTGGGGTCAACGGTCATTCTGGTGTTCCCCAAAGACCACTGCCAGTGGGAGGCGTCATTACAGGAACACTCGGTGGTACGCATGGGCGAGCGTTTCGGCGGGTGGCTCTGAGCCATCAGTCCTTTCAGGCCCGCTCGGACGGAAAAGCCAGCACCCGGCTGATGTCGGCAACCCCCGCCTTCAGCATCAGCAACCGGTCCAGCCCCAACGCAACCCCGGCACAGGGTGGGATACCGGCTTTCAGCGCCGCCAGAAACGACTGATCCAATGCCATTTCAGGTTTGCCGCAGGTCCTCCGACGCTGGTTGTCGGCCCTGAACCGGCGCAGCTGCTCGGCGGCATCGGTCAGTTCCCAGTAGCCGTTGCACAGTTCGATGCCGTCAACGTACAGCTCGAAACGGTGTGCCACTGTCATGCCGTCCAACCGCGACACTCTGGCCAAGGCAGCCTGACTGGCCGGGTAGTGACAGACAAAGACCGGAGATATCTGCGCCAGGGCAGGCTCTACCTGATGACTCATGATCAGGTCGAGACAGGCATCGCGATCCAGCTCTGACGCCAGTTGCTGACCAACCCAGGGCTCACAACATGCTGCCAGCGCCCGGTCGTCGACAGTAAACGGATCCACACCGGCATACCGCTGCATGGCCTCCCGGTAACTCAGCCGCGTGGGTCGTGGCAGCTCCAGCCAGCCACAGACCAGGTCGGCCACCTCATCCATCAATGCAACGTCATCAAAATCCGGCCGGTACCACTCCAACAGCGAAAACTCCGGATTATGACGACGCCCCCTTTCACCATCACGAAATACCCGGCTCACCTGGTAAATAGCACCAGAGCCGGCTGCCAGCAGTCGTTTCATATGGTATTCGGGTGAAGTTTGCAGCCAGCCGGGGCCGGAAAAGCCCGCCAGCGGAGCGGGCGCAGCCTGCACGCTGTCGATGTTCGGATCGGTTATGCCGTGGCGACCCAGAACGGGCGTTTCCACTTCCAGAACCTGACGACGCGCAAAAAAATCGCGCAACCACGCCAGCTGGCGGGCCCGCAATTCCAGGGCCGCCCTGGCCGCGGTAGGCCGCCAGGGGGTATCGTCAGTCAGGTTCACGGATGGCCACTGTCCGGTCTGCACACGGCTGGCTGCTCACAGAGACTGCGTTCAGCCGCCCTTGACCCGGTTTACGTACTCGCCGGAACGGGTATCCACCTTCAGCAC
>NZ_CAXBDN010000196.1:0-8583 GCF_963974375.1 uncultured Marinobacter sp. | reverse complement strand
TTCATCCGACAAAGCGCGGCGCAATACCCGTATCCTTACCACCGATCCTTTCCCGCCTGGGACTATCCCAGGACGAGTGGCTGAGTGAGGCCTGCGAATTTGAGGCCCGCTATGCCCAGAACCAGCGGGCGGAGCAGGGCAGGCGAAGGCGAGCGGCCTGATTCCCCAACCCAAAAGAGAGAAAACAACGCACGGGCCAATAGCCGGGGGCTTCGCTTGGCCTGAATTCGGGGAAACAGGTCGGGTTTTGGCGAAGTTGGTGAAATTGTGTCAGCAACAGTGCTAAAAGTCCGTAAATTGTCAGGATAGATTGTCCTCCCGACCCCGCATGTTCTTTTCTTGAAGGTGACGAAACCTGAAAGGAAAAGAATCATGCAAAGCCGAGAGGACTTTCTCATGATAAAGCAACTACGGGTACAAGGGGCACACATCGTGGACATTGCCCACCGGATTGGCTGTTCAGAACGCACGGTGCGTCGCTACCTGGCGCTTCCAGCCCCGCCCACAGGCAAGCCCAAGCATCGCCG
The DNA here is from genome assembly GCF_963974375.1 of uncultured Marinobacter sp. Taxonomy (GTDB): domain Bacteria; phylum Pseudomonadota; class Gammaproteobacteria; order Pseudomonadales; family Oleiphilaceae; genus Marinobacter. The sequence continues at coordinate 8,056 of NZ_CAXBDN010000196.1, read as the reverse complement.
ACCCAGCAAGCTGGACCCTTTCAAGACCTTTATCGATCAGCAATTGGCCAATGAGGTCTGGAACGCCGAGGTCATTTTTCAGCAGTTACGGGAACAAGGGTACAACGGTTCCTCAACGCTGGTTCGTGAATACATCCAGCCCAAACGCCCCCTTCGAGCCAGCAAGCAAACGGTTCGCTATGAGACGCAGCCGGGCAAGCAGCTCCAGCATGACTGGGGGCAGATCCGAACCGAAGTCGGTGGCCGGATGTGTACCGTCAACATCGCGGTGAATGTGTTGGGGTACTCCCGATACCTTCACGTCTGGGCCGGCTCACGCCAGGATGCCGAACACACCTACGAGTCCCTGGTGCAGGCCTTCCGGTACTTTGATGGCGTTCCTGCCAGCGTGCTGGTGGATAACCAGAAGGCGGCGGTGGTTCGTCATGATCGCGATGGCAAGGTCACCTTCAATACCGGCTTCCTGGAACTGGCCAACCATTACGGCTTTGTCGCCAAGGCCTGCCGGCCTCAGCGCCCCAGAACCAAGGGCAAGACCGAACGGATGGTGGGCTACGTAAAGCACCACTTCTTCCAGCGGTATCGCAGCTTCGACAGCTACGCGCACCTGAACCAGTTGCTGGAGCACTGGTTGACGACCTGTGCTCATCAAAGGCTGCTGAGGCAGTTCCAGCAGACACCGCTGGAGCGGTTCGAGGCCGAAAAACCCCACCTGCTGGCAAGGCCGGCAACGGACTTCGACACGCGATACTACGATGTCCGCCATGTCAGTTGGGATGCCTACATCGATGTCCGGGGCAACCGCTATAGTGTGCCGTCGCCATGCTGCGGTCAGCAGGTCACGATCCGCATCAGCCTGGACGATGAACTGACCGTCTATGACATCCGTGGCCAGGAAGTGGCTCGCCACCGACTGACGGATCGCAAGGACGGTTGGCAGGCCATTCAGGACCATCACACCCCCTTGTGGCAGGACGTGATGCCGGTGCAGCACCGAAGCCTGGCGGTGTATGAGGAGGTGCTCCAATGAACTTGGACCAACTCCTCGATCGGCTCAAAATGGACCACCTGCAAGCCACGCTGGACAGTCTCTGTGAGCATGCCAGCAAGAAGGATCTGAACTACCGGGAGTTCCTCGAACAGGCCCTAGCCCAGGAATGGGGTGGCCGCCACCAGAAAGGCCTGGATACCCGCCTGAAGCAGGCCCGGCTGCCTTGGATCAAAACCCTGGAGCAGTTCGACTTCAGCTTCCAGCCCAGCATCGACCGCAAACTAATACGGGACCTGTCCGGGCTGGGGTTCGTGGAGCGTAATGAGAACGTCGTTCTGCTGGGGCCGCCCGGGGTGGGAAAAACCCACCTGGCCGTGGCGCTGGGCGTGAAGGCCGCGGAAGCGGGCCATCGCGTCCTGTTCATGACGTTGGACCGTCTGGTCAGCACCCTGATGAAAGCGCGGCAGGAAAACCGGCTGGACCGACAACTGCAACAGCTGAGCTACCCGAAGGTCCTGATCCTGGACGAGATCGGCTACCTGCCCATGACTCGGGAAGAAGCCAGCCTGTTCTTCCGGCTGATCAATCGCCGTTACGAGCGAGCCTGCACCATACTCACCTCCAACAAGAGCTTTATGGACTGGGGCGAGGTGTTCGGGGATCAGGTCATTGCCACGGCCATCCTGGACCGGCTCCTGCATCACTCAACGACACTGAACATCAAAGGTGAAAGCTATCGGTTGAAGGACAAACGAAAGGCCGGACTCGTCCCCGGTACTACTCAACAACAGGAGGAATCTGACGACCCAGACACTCAAAAAGCGGTCACTGAAAACTGATGAAAACCGGACAATCTAAACTGATAAAATGCGGTCAAAACTCACTGTTGTTGACAATTGTGGCCAGTGGGGTCAGGAGTAGTGGTTATGGACGGCCATTGTCGGTGTCAGGGAGAGGGTATCGGGTTTTCTTCTTTGGAAGTGCCTGTCCACACCACTCTACTCCGAAGTGCCTGTCCACACCACTCTACTCCGAGCAGGCTCTACTGAGCTGCATGGCTTATGTAGATCTGAACCCAGTGCGAGCAGCCATGGCCGAGACACCAGAGGCGTCTGACCACACCAGCATCAAGGAACGTCTGGCCCCGCAGTTTGATCTGGCACAGGCCATTCAGGCCCAGCTGGATTCCCGTTATCTGCGTCAGTTTCCGGTATCGCTCAAACCGTTGCAGAACTTTGAGGGCAATGAACGGAAAGACCTGCAGCGCGGCATTCTGTTCAGCCTGCGAGATTATCTGGAACTGGTGGATTACACCGGCCGGATCATTCATCCGACAAAGCGCGGCGCAATACCCGTATCCTTACCACCGATCCTTTCCCGACTGGGGCTATCCCAGGACGAGTGGCTTAGTGAGGCCTGCGAATTTGAGGCCCGCTATGCCCAGAACCGGCGGGGGGAGCAGGGCAGGCGACGAAGAGCGGCCTGATTCCCAACCCAGAAGAGCGAAAACAACGCACGGGCCAATAGCCGGGGGCTTCGCTTGGCCTGAATTCGGGGAAACAGGTCGGGTTTTGGCGAAGTTGGTGAAATTGCGGCCAAGGGGGCAGGAGTAGTGGTTATGGACGGCCGCTGTCGGTGTTAGGGAGAGGGTTTCAGGATTTCTTCTTTGGGAGTGCCTGTCCATGGTTCTCGGAGCCGCGAAGCGGCGGAAAATCGGTCGCCGTGCAGCCGATTGTTAAGAAAAATACCCCAAACCTGCACCATAAATAGCAATCACCACCCCAAATACTTGCTGTTTGATACCACTAAGCATTGTAGTATCGAGCTTTTTTTCCACGCCTCGAATGGCGGACTCAGCTCCTCCAATCCTTGCTGAAAGTTGCCCCTTCGCTTCAGATATCGACTCTTTCAAAGCTTGAGTTTTGCGATCCATTTCTCGATACACTTCCTCTACTTGCCTTTCGAGCTCGGTTACACGATCAGGTAGCGATGATGCTACTGTTTTGACGCGGGGGTTAAATGAAGCCGATGCGCTGGCCGCTGAACTCACCGACACCTCAACGCCTTTTGGCTTGCTCCATATTGGACAGTCTTGAAGCCACTTCGTAATAACCCGGAAAATGCTTTCTTCGCGCACTAGACCAAGCGTGCTGTCTATTGAATAGAGGACAAGCAAACCACCAATAACCTGCATGGCAATAGAAAATGCCCCATTGATCTCATATGATTGCTGAGGAAACGTACTAACCACAGTGAGGTGAGCCGCTATGACCATTAAACTAGCCCATAGTGGCCATGCGCGCCTGCACCAATGGTAAAAACGTCTCATGCCATCTCCATACAATTCTTAACGCCAAAATCAGCCGGCGCTTTAGCGGTCGGCTGTATTTTCTTGTTCTACATCAGGAAGTAACGTTAAGTTAGCAAGCCTAATGTAGCTTGGCATTCTTGGATCATTGAATTTATATACGCCTTTTGCCAAGCGGCGCAGAATTGTGTGATTTCCATCTGAGACAATCTTTTGGAGGTAATTATTTAGCCAGCCTTGATTGATCTCTACTCCCCATAATCTCTCATAAGCCAGCCGTAGGGATGATGATTTAAATTCCACATCAGTTATAGACGAGGCTGCTATTAATATTTTCCGAAACTCTTCAGTATTGGAGGATCTAGTGGCTTCGTTGTACGCGGTCCTCAAGACTCCCTCTGCGTCGCCGCACGCATCGTCCGTTGCTGCTTGTATGTGCCCCAAGGCTATTTCGCCTCGTCCCTCACCGATAGCTTTTTCAGAAGCTTTCAAGGAAAGCAGATGTGTAAAATGAGCATACCCTGCACTTACGTTGACGATCTTCCTGATTGCTGATTGAGAAAACTTTACGCCGATCCGAGTTCCGCCTTCCTCAATAATTCCTTTAACCTCAGAATCGCTCAGTTTAGGTAGCGGAGTCTCCTTCAAACAACGTTGGACAGATTTATGACCATGAGTCAATTCACTGGCCGTTTCAGCAATTCCCACGATCAAGAATTTTAAAGGAGATCCTTCGTCAGATAGCTGTTTAACTAGTTCTGCAACCTTCCATTTTTCCTCTTTTCCAATAACATCGATTTCATCGAGTAAAAATAACGCATTGATATCTTTTACCTTCTCTGCCACCCAGCTCGGGGAGTTAGCGCGATCTGATACTCCCTTTAAGCTAACTGTATCCGTGCTCTTTGACTCTACTCCTGCATCAAATACAGGAATTTTTATTCCAACTTTCCCACCTTCTGCCTTTTGCTGTTGGGACGAACTTACTTGCAGGTCGATCCCAACCTCATTTAATAACTTTTCGATAATCGTTATAAAAGTATCGTCACTATCACATCTCTTTTTTATGAGATTATCATTCTTTAATGGCTTAAGTGTTTCTGCAACGACGTTGGCTAAAGAGCTTTTACCAACGCCTCGGTCTCCAAATAATATAGAATGCTGGCCTGGGGTGTTTATCTGTTGAATTATTGCAGTTATTTCCTTGGACCTACCATAGAACAGGCCATGGCTCATTATCGGTTGATAAGGGGTAAAAATATCTCTTACGCCAGAACTTAGAATCCTTTTTTCTTTCTCAATATCGAACGGGTCCATACAATCCTCAATTTACTATGTAGAACAGTTTATTCTACGTCAAAAGTGGCAATATGTCTGGACGGTTCCGGTGCCGAGAGAAATCATTAAACTTCCATAATTCAAGACGTTATGATCAAAAATCCCGAAAAACCTGCATGTCCATTCCACAAAAAACGACAAAACGTCGGTAGATTTCGAATATGCCGCCAAAAACGGCTAAATATCCGGCGCATATCCATAAAAAGCGTCATCACCCACACAAAAACCATCAAAATCACATCATGATGCTCCAACAAAAAAGCCCGATCAGTAAAACCAACCGGGCTTCTCGTACTACATCATGTGGGTGATTAACCAATCAACCACACTTACTATCCCCACAAGACAAACAAGTAGCACACCCATCCATCATAACCACAGCCTTGGTACTACACTTATTACAAAGACTGGCATTAGCCGGATACTCGCTGGCCGTATCATCATTAGAAGGCTGCTGCGCCGCCTCAAACTCCGCCCGCTTCTCCGCCAGGATCCGCTTGGTCACATCGCTCAGCTCGTCACTCTCAATCAGGCCAATGGCCTTCAGGTGTCGTTCGATCACCGCGCCGATCTCAGCCACCAAGGAGGGCATGAACACGCCGCCCTTTTTGAAGTAGCCGCCGTTGGGGTCGTACACCGAGCGCAGTTCTTCCACCAGGAAGGTGACGTCGCCACCTTTACGGAACACCGCCGAGATAACCCGGGTGAGGGCGATGACCCACTGGAAGTGCTCCATGGACTTGGAGTTGATGAACACTTCGTAGGGCTGCCGGCTTTCGTGGTCGGTGTCTTCGTTCAGCAGGATGTCGTTGATGGTGATGTACATCGCGTGCTCGCCGATGGGCGGCTTGATCTTGTAGGTGGTGCCCAGCAGAAAGTCCGGCCGTTCGATGGTTTCATTCATCATCACCGGCTTTGCGGCGGCAGCCGCCTGGGCTTTGGTCTGGTCTTCCACGGGCTCCGCTTTCTTGACCCGGTAGCCGACAATCTTGTTGGTAATCTTTGCAGTCATGGTCATGTATTCCTGTCAGTTCCCGGATCAATATTTACCGTAAGTGCCTTCTTTCAGCGCGTCGAACAGATTGGCGGCGGTGTGTGTTTCGCCGTCGTATTCAATCTTTTCGTTGCCCTTGAAGGTCACTTTGCTGCCGTCGTCGAGGGTGAACTCGTACAGCGTGTTTTCGAGGTCTTTCTCGTTGACCAGTACGCCCTGGAAGGCTTCCGGGTTGAAGCGGAAGGTGGTGCAGCCTTTCAGGCCTTTCTCGTAGGCGTACATGTAGATGTTCTTGAAGGCCGGGAAGGCGAAGTCTGTCGGTACGTTGGCGGTCTTGGAGATGGATGAGTCCACCCACTTCTGGGCCGCCGCCTGTACGTCCACGTGCTGGGTGGGCGTGACGTCATCGGAGGTGGTGAAGTAAGCCGGCAGCTTCTTGTCTTCGTCTTCGGAGAAGGGCATGGCACCGGCGTTGATCAGGTGGCGGTAGGCCAGCAGCTCGAAGGAGAACACATCCACTTTCTCTTTGGTCTTGCGACCTTCCCGAATGATGTTACGGGCGTAGTGGTGGGAGAAGCTGGGCTCGATGCCGTTACTGGCGTTGTTGGCCAGCGACAGGCTGATGGTGCCGGTAGGGGCGATGGAGGTGTGGTGGGTGAAACGCCCGCCTTTCTCCGCCAGCTGCTCGATCAGCTCCGGCTCCACATTGCCGATCAGCTGCATGTAGGCGCTGTATTTGGCGTGCAGCACCCGGCCCTTGATCTTGTCACCCAGCTTGTAGCCGTCCGCAGACAGCTGCGGACACTTGGTGAGCATTTTCGGGGTCACTTCAAAGTCGTCGTTCATGATCGGCGCCGGGCCTTTTTCTTCAGCCAGGGCCAGGGACTGGCGCCAGCCTTCGACGGCCATTTCGCGGACCACGTCTTCGGTGAACTGTACCGATTCGTCAGAACCGTAAGGCATGCGCAGCATGGCCAGGGTGGAACCCAGGCCGAGAATGCCCATGCCGTGACGGCGCTTGTAGTTGATTTCGTGCTGCTGCTCTTTCAGTGGCAGGCCGTTCACTTCCACCACGTTGTCCAGCATGCGGGTGAAGATGGCCACCACCTTGCGGTACTTCTCATAGTTGAAGCTGGCCTTGTCGGTGAACGGGTTGTCCACAAACATGGTCAGGTTCACCGAGCCCAGCAGGCAGCTGCCGTAAGGGGGCAGGGGCTGCTCGCCACAGGGGTTGGTGGCGCGGATGTCTTCGCAGAACCAGTTATTGTTCATCTGATTGACCTTGTCGATCAGGATGAAGCCCGGCTCGGCGTAGTCGTAGGTGGAGGCCATGATGGTGTCCCAGATGAACTGGGCTTTCAGGGTGCGGTAGATGCGGCACGCCACCTTGCCTTCTTCGTTGACCACGTAGCCTTTCTGGACCGGGAAGTCACGGTATACAAACTGGCTGCTGTCGTTCAGGTCCAGCTGCTCTTCTTCGGCCTCCTTCTGGGTGACCGGGAAGGACAGGTTCCAGTCGGCGTCGTTGCGAACGGCCTGGATAAAGTCTTCGGTGATCAGCAGGGAGAGGTTGAACTGGCGCAGGCGGCCGTCTTCACGCTTGGCCTGGATGAATTCGATCACGTCCGGGTGGTGCACGTCGAAGGTGGCCATCTGGGCGCCACGGCGGCCACCGGCAGAGGACACGGTAAAGCACATGCGGTCGAAGATATCCATGAACGACAGCGGGCCAGAGGTGGTGGCGCCAGCGCCGGCCACGTAGGCACCACGGGGCCGCAGGGTAGAGAACTCATAACCGATACCACAGCCGGCTTTCAGGGTAAGGCCTGCTTCGTGGTTTTTCTCCAGGATGTCGTTCATGGAGTCGTTGATAGAGCCAGACACGGTGCAGTTGATCGTGGAGGTGGCTGGCTTGTGGGCTTCGGCACCGGCGTTGGAGGTGATGCGGCCGGCGGGGATGGCACCGTGTTTCAGCGCCCACAGGAAGTCTTTCATGTGTTTGTCGCGGTCGGCTTTGGCCTCCACCTGGGCCAGGGCCTTGGCCACCCGGTGGTAGGTTTCTTCAATGGTGGTGTCTACAGGCTCACCGGTTTTGGTCTTGAGCTGGTACTTGCTGCTCCAGATATCCAGTGAAGCGTCCTGCATGGGAATGTCTGTGGTTACTACCTGTAGTTTCGCGTTCATCGCCACCCTTGAAATCCTCATATTATTGCCGGTTGAAACCCCGCCGTTGCGGGGCTCACTGCGTGATCGGCTATTCTCTGGGGAATACGGCCAAACACTATATCTTGTTAGATTAGGGGGGAGTATAGACAGGATGTAGTGTTCTGTGAAGAACGGCGGCGCTATAAATCAGCGCTTTCTTGTGCAGAAAAAGTATGGATAAGTGGTTGCAAACCGGGGAAGCCAGATGCCCCAAGGGAAG
>NZ_CAXBDN010000195.1:0-8624 GCF_963974375.1 uncultured Marinobacter sp. | reverse complement strand
GGCCAGCAGCAAAGGGTCTCCATTGCCCGGGCTTTGATGAACGGCGGTGAGATCATCCTCGCGGATGAGCCCACCGGCGCCCTCGACAGTCACAGTGGCCGCGAGGTCATCAAGCTGCTCAGGGGCCTGTCGGAGGAAGGCTACACGGTGATTCTCATCACCCACGACGCCAAGGTCGCGGAACACGCCCATCGCCAGATCGAGATTGCCGACGGCGAGATCATTGCCGACCCCGGTTCGGCGCCACCAACGTCACCAAAATCCCTGACTGAGAAGCCCCTCAGGCACAACCCTTCGATCCTGCGGGAGCTGGTCCAGGGGGGCCGCACCGCGATTCGCTCCATGACCGGCAATCTGTTCCGTACCGCGCTGACCTTGCTGGGCATTGTCATCGGGGTGGCTTCGGTGATCGCCATGCTGGCCATTGGTGACGGCGCCCGGGAATCGGTGGTGGATCGCATCAGTGCCATGGGCAGCAACCTGCTGCTGGTGCGTCCCGGAGCTCCGGGCCAGGGACGTGGCAGCTGGAACATTGCTACCCTGGTGCCGGAAGACGTGGACGCCATCAATACGCTGCCGAACATCCTGGCGGCTATACCGGAACTGACCGGCAGCCAGACCCTGCGTTTCGGCAACGCCGACCATCAGGCCGAGGTGAACGCCACCTCCTACCTGTTTCCCCTGGCCCGCCAGTGGACCGTGCAGCATGGCACCTTTTTTACTTCGGAAGACGAAGCCAGCTACGCCGCAGTCGCCGTCATCGGCACCACCGTGGTCGAGAACCTGTTCGGCAATCAGGACCCCCTGGGGGAATTCATCCTGATGAACAACGTCCTGTTTCAGGTAGTGGGCGTAATGGAAAGCCGTGGTGCCTCGCCCATGGGGCAGGACCAGGACGATACCGTGCTGGTGCCCTACACCACCGGTAGCCTGCGGCTTTTCGGCCAGCGCCACCTGCGCAATGTGACGGTGGCAGTAGATGACACCTCGCTGATGGACGAAGCCCAGGCCCAGGTGCATCAGATGCTGCTGAGCCGCCATGGCGTCGAGGATTTCCAGATCCGCAATATGGCGTCGCTGATCGATACCGTCTCGGAAACCCAGGATACCTTCACCTGGCTGCTGGGTTCGGTGGCGGCCATTTCATTGCTGGTGGGCGGCATCGGCGTGATGAACATCATGCTGGTGAGCGTCACCGAGCGGACCCGGGAGATAGGCATCCGTATGGCGACCGGCGCCCGCAGCCGCCATATCCTGCAGCAATTTCTGCTGGAGGCGCTGGCGGTCTCTGCTCTCGGGGGGCTGATCGGTGTCGGCCTGGGGCTGGGGGCGGCTGCGTTGTTAGGCAGTCTTGGCACGCCCATCAGTTACTCATTGCTGCCGGTGCTGCTGGCCTTTGGTTGCGCGTTCGGAACTGGTCTGCTGTTCGGTTTCCTGCCTGCCCGCAAAGCGGCAAGGCTGGATCCGGTGGCGGCTCTGGCGTCGGAATAACATGACATCATCACGAGGAGTCACCCCGATCATGGCCATTTTCCCGCCAAGGTTTCTGGTTCGTCCGTTATGGGTTGGTGTGCTGCTGCTGGCGCTGGCCGGTTGTGCCTCCATGGCGCCGGCGGAGCGGCCGGTGACAGACGCCACCGAAGTCTGGAACGCGCCGCTGTCGGATGCCGAAACCAGCCTGCCGCCGGATCCCTTGTGGTGGCAGCGGTTTGGCTCCCCGGAGCTGGACCGGCTGATTGCCCGGGCCTTTGAGCAGAGTCCCGATCTGGCGGCCACTGCCGAGCGGGTGATTCAGGCGGAGCAGCAGGTGCGCATTGCCGGCAGTACGCTGTTTCCCTCCCTCAACGTCAGCGGCAGCAGCGGTGCCCGGATAAATCAGGGTGATGGCAGCAGCCGGCGGTCGGAGTCCACCTCCCTGTCACTGGGAGCCAACTATGAAATCGACCTATGGGGCAACCTGGCGGCGGGTCGTGACGGCGCCGAAGCCTCGTTACTGGCCAATCGTTACGACTATGATGCAGCCCGCCTGAGTCTGGCCAGTGCGGTGGCCACCTCCTGGTTCCGGTTGCTGACGCTGGAGGAGCGGCTGCGGGTGGCGGAAGAAAACCTGAGGATTGCCGAGCGTACCGAGCAGATTGTGGATGCCCGCTTCCGTAATGGCGCGGCCAGCCGCGATGAGCTGCTGCGTCAGCAGACCACGGTGCTGAACCAGCGGGCCAGTCTGGCGCCGCTGCAATTGCAGTTCCGCCAGACCCGGGCGGCATTGGCCGTGCTGACCGGCGCGTCGCCCCTGGGGTTTGAGGCCCAAACCGACAGCGAGGCGCTGCTGACGGTGAACATCCCCGGCATCGAGGCCGGTCTGCCTGCCGACCTGCTGATCCGGCGCCCGGACCTGGCTCGCCAGGAAGCGCGACTGCAGGCGGCGGATGCCAATGTAGAGCAGGCCCGGACCGCCTTCCTGCCAACCCTGTCCCTGACTGGCAATGTTGGCGCTGGCACCACCAGTCTTTTCAGTCTCGCCAACCCGGCAGAGACCGCCGGCTGGACCGTTGCTCTGGCCCAGACCCTGTTTGACGGCGGCCGGCGGGAGGCCCAGCAGACCATCAGCCAGTCTCAGCGCCTGGAACTGGTTGAACAGTATCGCGCCGCCATTCTGGTGGCCCTGCAGGAAACCGACGATGCCCTCGACCGGGTGCAGGTCAGTGCCGGTCAGGAGGCCCTGCAGCAGACCATTAACGGCCAGGCCGCCCGGACTCTGGAACTGACCGAGCTGCGCTACCGGGAAGGCAGTGAGCAGCTGCTGACCCTGCTGGATGCCCAGCGGACCCTGTTCCAGACCCGCGACCAGCTGGTGCAGCTGCGCCTCGACCGGTTGTTGGCGGCAGTGGATCTGTACAAGGCCCTTGGCGGCGGCTGGCAGCCTGAAGAGCAAGCGCTGAACTGATCGGGCCCGGTTCCCAGTGCATCAGCAAGCGGATAAGATGTGGCCTTCCAGACAACACCAAAGAACTGCGGCAGTGAGGATCGGACCATGTTCAGAAAACTTTGCCTGGTGGCGGGCCTGACGCTTTCCTTCAGCGTCGCTGCCAGCAACTCAGCCTATGTGGAGCAGGTGGACCGGCCCATCAAAGCCCTGTCCGCGCAGCAGATTGAAGGTCTTGAGGCCGGCCGGGGTATGGGCTATGCCCTGGCGGCGGAGCTCAATGGTTATCCCGGGCCGCTGCATGTACTGGAACTGGCGGACGAGCTGGACCTGAATCCTGGTCAGAAAGCCCGGACCCAGGCGTTATTCGACGAAATGAACGCGCTCACGTCCCAGTATGGGCGTGAGCTGGTGGAAGCTGAAAGGGCGCTGGACCAGGCCTTTGCAGAGAAGCGGATAACCCAGGATTCGCTGGCCGCCATGCTGCGCCGGATCGAGGAACTGCAGCGCAGTATTCGACTGGAGCATCTGGGCACCCACCTGCGCCAGACCGAATTGCTCACCCAGGCCCAGATCGAAAGCTACAACCGGCTGCGCGGATACCGTAGTGATGATCAGGACGGTCAGGGTAATCAGGGCGACAATGGCCATCGGCACCAACACGGTGGTCACCACCGGCACTGAGCACAACCTGCGCGCAGAATGAGGGCACAGTGCTATCCTCGTTCTAATCAGGAATCCTGGGGCAGCTATGTCATCTCATCAGATTGTGATTATCGGTACCGGTTTTTCCGGCCTGGGCATGGGCATTCAACTGCGCAAGGCCGGCATTACCGACTTTGTCATTCTTGAGCAGAACGACGACCTCGGTGGCACCTGGCACGAGAACCATTACCCTGGCTGCGCCTGCGATGTGCAGTCTGCGTTGTATTCGTTCTCATTTGAACAGAAGCCGGACTGGAGCAGGGAATTTGCGCCCCAGGCGGAGATCAAGGCCTACCTGAAACACTGCGCTGAAAAGTATGGCCTGCTGCCCCATATTCACCTGAACACCCACGTTGCCACCGCCCGTTATTCAGAGCAGGACCGGCAGTGGCAGTTGCAGACCTGCGACAGTGCAGCCATGTGGGCCTACAAAACGCAGAAAGGCCTGAAACCCGGCGATCCCGTGGATCCGGAAGATCCGGATCTGCCTTCCATGGCTTCGATGTCGGCACAGGTGGTGGTCGCCGGTGTCGGCGGCCTCAGCACCCCGGCCTACCCGGATATTCCGGGACTGGAAACCTTTACCGGCAAGCAGTTTCATTCCCAGAACTGGGACCACAGCTACGATCTGACCGGTAAGCGGGTGGCGGTGATCGGCACCGGTGCCAGCGCCATCCAGTTTGTGCCACAAATCGCGAAACAGGCGGCCCGGGTCGATCTGTACCAGCGCACGCCACCCTGGATTGTGCCAAAGCCGGACAGGCGCCTCAGTGAACGCCGCAAATCCCTGTTCCGACGTCACCCCACCCTGATGAAAAGCTATCGCAGCCTCGTCTACTGGCTGCTGGAGGCCAGGGCCCTGGGGTTTGTGGCACACCCGAAGATTCTGAAAATGGCTCAGGGCATTGCCCACCGGCACATCCGCAATCAGATCGACGATCCCGGACTGCGCCAGCAGGTGACGCCGGATTTCCACTTTGGCTGCAAGCGGGTGCTGATCTCCAACGACTATTACCCGGCCCTGACCCAGGATAACGTCCAGCTGATTACTGACGGTATTGCGTCAGTGACCAGTACATCGGTGGTTGACCAGCAGGGTGGAGCGCGGGAAGTGGACTGTCTGATCTACGGCACCGGCTTCCGGGCCCAGGAGCCCATGCCCCGGGGCATGATCTTCGGGCGGGGCGGCCAGGACCTGCTGGATGCCTGGGCCGAAGGCGCGGAGGCCTACAAGGGCACGACGGTGTCGGGCTTCCCCAACCTGTTTATCCTGATGGGTCCCAACACCGGCCTTGGCCATAATTCCATGGTGTACATGATCGAATCCCAGATCCGCTATGTGATGGGTGCGCTTGAGGTCATGAAGCAGAACAACTGGCAGGCACTGGATGTCCGGACCAGCGAACAGCAGGCCTACAATCAGGACCTGCAGGGTCGTCTTGAAAACACCGTCTGGCAAACCGGATGCCGCAGTTGGTACCTCAATGAGAATGGGCGCAACACCACGCTCTGGCCCGGTTATACCTGGCGCTTCCGCCAGCGTACCCGGCAGTTTGATCCTTCCGCCTACAATGTCGAATGACCCAGGTACTTTTGCTCCTGGGCCAGTAACCACTGCTTGCGTTCAATGCCGCCGCTGTAACCGGTGAGGGCGCCGTTGGCGCCGATCACCCGATGACAGGGCACGATAATCGCTATGGGGTTTTTGCCGTTGGCCAGCCCCACTGCCCGTGAGGCCTTGTTGTTTCCGATGCGTCTGGCCAGGCCACCGTAGGTTTCGGTAAGGCCGTAGGGTATGTCCTGCAAAGCCTGCCAGACGGTTTTCTGAAACGGCGTGCCTTCGCCTGCCAGCGGCAGATTAAAGCTGAACAGCTCGCCGGCGAAATAGGCCTCCAGCTGCGCTTTTGCCTCCCGGAACAGGCTGTCGTCCTGTTGAAAGCGATCGTCGCCGGCGACGTCTGGCAACAGCTGCGTGTCCAGTTTCAGTCCAGTCAGAGCTTCGCCATTGCCCACCAGCAACAGCTGTCCCATGGGGGATGCCATCAGACTGTAATAGTGTGTGTTGTGCGTCGTCATGAGCCAGTTTCCTTCTTTGTTTGGTCTCTGGTTCAGCCATCAGCCGCCCTGGCCGAGGGCATGCCAGATATGAAACGCTGCGTAGGCCCGCCAGGGTCGCCAGCGCTGGGACAAGGCTTCCAGGTGCGCCGGGTTGTCCGCCTTCATCCCTCGCAGCAGTCCCAGGTCTGCCTGGGGGAAGGCATCGGGATCCGCCAGCGCCCGCATGGATACATAGTTCGCGGTCCAGGGGCCGATGCCAGGCAGCGCCAGCAGTTGCTGGCGGCACAGCTCCGGGTTTGCGGCCGGCGACAGCACCAGGTCACCCGCCGCCATGACCCGCGCCAGTCCGATAATCGTGTCCGCCCGGCGCCGGGTAATGCCAAGATCCAGCAGCGCCTGCGATGGTAAACCGGCAACCACCTCTGCTTTTGGTGGTAGCCGGTTAATATCGGGAAAGGGCGTGACCACCTCGTCTCCGAAGGCCTCCACCATGCGCCGGAACAGCGTTGTCGCCGCCTTTACCGAGATCTGTTGCCCCAGAATGGCTCGCAGCGCCAGCTCAAAGCCATCCACCGATCCTGGCAGGCGTAAGCCCGGCTGGCGCTGAACCAGAGGCGCCAGCGCCGGGTCAGTGGCCAGGTGCCGGTCGATGACCGGTGGGTTGGCGTCCAGATCAAACAGCTGGCACAGTAACGGTCGCAGTTCCGCCAGAGATGGCCGCAGGCTGGATGAGACTTCTATCTCCAGCGTGCTTCCGGCGACAGGCCGGGCGGCAATCCACCCTGATATGGCACCCATTCTCAGGGTGCGGACATAGCGTTGGCCAATCAGGCCCTGGCTCATGCCATCGCTTCTGGATACCAGAAATCCGGTCAGTGCTTCCCAGGCCAGCGGTGGCTGATAATCCAGACTGCTGTTCAGGTTCATGGTACAAGCTTAGCGCCAACCGGCGTCGCCGTCTGGTCATTTTCAGGCAGTAAACCGAAAATTCTGGCCGGTGACTCAGGGTTGCCCAATTGCAGTTTTTCCGTCGAGCCATCAAGATACGCTCCGATGAATCATTATCTGCAAAGCCCCTGATGCGATCACCACCATGGCCCTCAATACCATTGAACTGAACCGTCAGCGCCAGCCCCTTGATCACCTCGAGGATGTTTGGCTGTTCGGCTATGGCTCGCTGATCTATAAGGTGGATTTTCCGTTTCTGGAGCGGCGTCCGGCCAGCATTGAAGGCTGGGTCCGACGGTTCTGGCAGGGTTCCCACGATCATCGCGGCACACCGGAGGCCCCGGGCCGGGTGGCCACCCTGATTGAACAACCCGGTGCGATCTGTGCCGGCATGGCCTACCGGGTCTCCCCGGACACCTTCGGGCATCTGGACCACCGGGAAAAGAACGGCTATCTGCGTTTCTTTACGGCCCTGCATTTTGCGAATGGAGAGCAGGCCGAGGGTCTGGTGTACGTTGCCGGCCCGGACAACGCCGCCTTTCTGGGCCCGGCACCACTGGCCGACATGGCCCGTCAGATTGCCTGCTCCCACGGCCCCAGCGGCGCCAACGCCGATTATCTGCTGCAACTGTGCGACGGCCTGCGGAACTTGCAGGCAGACGATGACCATGTGTTTGCCCTGAGTGCCATGGTCAGAGCATTGGTCTGATTGTTCCTCAAGACTGGCAGCCGCTGGCAATCTCTGCAGATTCGCTCACAAATGTGTATCCAAAGAGCTCATAACCTTCTTTACGTTACATAATGGAACTGATTTCCGGGATGACTAGTTGCAAAATGGCCGATCAAATTTTGCACATCCCCTGACCCCCTTCGCAGAGATGATTATGCTATTCATTGAAAGATTGCGCATCCGGACGAGACTGCTGATTGCCGTTCTGGTTCCTGTTCTGACCACGGCGGTAGTCATCGGCTGGATTACCATGAATACGCTGCAGGAGCAGGGCGCCCGTGAGATCGCCATGCTCGAACAGGAGCTGATGTCGTCACGCAAAGAGGGTCTTGTGGAGCTGGTGCATACGGCCAGGTCGGTCGCAGTCGCGGTAATGAATGATCCGGATCTGAGTGAACAGGAAGCCAAAACCGAGGCCCGCAACCGGGTCCGTGCCATCGATTTTGGTGCCAACAACTATGTGTTTTTGTTTGGCCGCGACTATAGCAACCTGGCCTTTCGTCCGGACCCCAGCATAGAAGAAGCCATTGTTGAGGATGAGTCCCAGCGCCAGCTGATGGCTGCCCTTTTTGCTGCGGCTGATGGCGATGGCTTCATTCAGTATGAGTGGCTGAACCCGAGCACCGACTCGGACGAGATGGAACTGAAAGTCTCCTACATCGCGAACATCCGCCAGTGGAACTGGGTGATCGGCGCCGGCGTCTATGTGGGCGATATTCAGGTAGCCATAGACCGGGCGCAGGAGAAGGTGGACGAATCGGTCCGGGCGGCGCTGACGTTCATCGCCATTGCCGCGTTGGTTGTGACCCTGGTGGCGCTGGTCTGCGGCATGCTGGTGGGGCAGACGGTAACCCGGCCCATCAAGCGGGTCAGTAACCTTATGCTGGACATTTCAAAGGGTGAAGGGGACCTGACGCATCGTCTGCCGGCAGACGGTACCGACGAGCTGGCGGAGGTCGGGCGCAGCTTCAATGCCTTTGTTGCGCGCATTCAGAAGACGATTCAGGAAGTGAGCGCCACCACCGAGCAGGTGGCCTCGGCGGCGGAAGAGCTGAGCCGGGTTGCCAAAGAAACCCGCGAATCGGTAGACATCCAGGGCTCGGAGACAGATCAGATTGCGTCTGCCATTAACCAGATGGCCGCCACTATCCAGCAGATCTCGAGCAACGCCAGTGAAGTGGAAAGCGCCGCGTCCGACGCCGATCGCATGGCTCAGGAAGGCGGGCAGACCATTGCCAGTGCCCAGCAGTCGGTGAACAC
>NZ_CAXBDN010000194.1:0-8651 GCF_963974375.1 uncultured Marinobacter sp. | reverse complement strand
CGCCATCGATGCCATGAGTGGTGATCGGGGTGCAGAAGTAGCTGTCGCCGCAGCCCTTGATGCCGTGTCCGAAAATGAGGCCTTGACGCTGATTCTGGTAGGTAACCAGAGCCAGCTCAAGGCCTTGTTGGCTTCTGGCCATCCGCGAATTCAGGTCGTTCCTGCCACCGACGTGGTCAGGATGAACGAGCGGCCGTCCCAGGCCCCGGCAGGCTGGTGATCAAATCCTATGGCTGTTGCCCTGCGGTTGGTCCGTGACGGCGAGGCTCAGGGCTGTGTCAGCGCTGGCAACACCGGTGCGCTGATGGCTTTTGGTCGCTCCATCCTCAAGATGTACCCTGGTATCGAGCGGCCGGCTATTACCAAACTGATTCCCTCGTTGCGGGGCCAGTGCCATGTGCTGGACCTTGGCGCCAATGTCGACGCCAGTGCCGAGAACCTTTATCAGTTCGCCCTGATGGGCTCGCTGATGGCTTCCGCTGTGTCCGGTATTCCGGAACCCCGGGTGGCGCTGCTGAACGTTGGTGAAGAGGAAATCAAGGGTAATGAGCAGGTGCGGCTTGCCTCCCATATGTTGGCCCAGTGCGAAACCCTGAACTATATCGGTTACGTTGAAGGCAGTGATCTGTTCCGTGACGTGGCCGATGTCGTGGTGTGTGACGGTTTTGTCGGTAATGTGGCGCTGAAAACCGGTGAGGGTGTCGCAGCAATGCTGATCGAGCTCATCGAGAAGGCGTTCAGCAGCACCTTTTACAGCCGCCTGGTAGGTTTGTTGGCGCGACCGATCATAGGTCGCCTGATGAGCGAGATGGATCCGTCGCGTCACAACGGAGCCAGTCTGCTGGGGCTGCAGGGCGTGGTCATCAAAAGCCATGGCAACGCCAACGAAATGGCCATGAAAGCCGCTATTTCATTGGCTTTGAAAGAGGTAGAACTGGAGGTTCCGCGACGTATCAACGACCGGCTGGACGATCTGATGCTGTGATCCTGCTGTCATTTTGGTCCGGCATTCTGTTACGGTGCCGCCGCCTCTGACACGGCATGGTCTGAAAAGCGGATAACTTGTACTATTGGCTAATCTCAGTCACCCAGCAACCACGGTAAAATTTTCGTCATGAAAACAGCCTTTATATTTCCGGGACAAGGTTCCCAAGCTGTCGGTATGCTTAGCGCGGCAGCGGAAGCCTGGCCTGTCATCGAACAGACCTTTGCAGAAGCCTCCAACGTGTTGGGCTATGATCTCTGGGAGCTGTGTCAGAAAGGTCCGGCGGAGGACCTCAACCAGACCATGGTCACCCAGCCGGCGTTGCTGACTGCCAGCATTGCGCTCTGGCGCCAGTGGTTTATTGCCGGTGGCCGGGCGCCTGATTATCTGGCGGGCCACAGCCTCGGGGAATACTGTGCGCTGGTGGCTGCCGAGAGCATGGATTTTTCAGATGCGGTGCGGCTGGTACGTTTGCGCGGTGAGCTGATGCAGACAGCGGTTCCTGCCGGCGAAGGCAGTATGGCAGCTATCCTTGGTCTGGAAGATGCGGATGTCATTGCCGCCTGTGAAGAGGCCGCCAATGGTGACGTAGTGTCGGCGGTCAATTTCAATGCGCCTGGTCAGGTGGTGATTGCCGGTGGCAAGACCGCTGTTGAACGCGCAATCGAGGCCTGCAAGGCCCGCGGTGCCCGCAAGGCCATGCTGTTGCCGGTCAGCGTCCCTTCCCATTGTGCGCTTATGAAGGGTGCTTCCGAAGAGTTGGCGAAGGCACTGGATGACGTGAATTTTGGTAACGCTCTGACACCGGTTGTGCAGAACGTGACCGCAGAAGTAGTACAGGACGCAGAAGCCCTTAAGCAGAATCTGGTTCAGCAGTTATATTCACCGGTGCGCTGGACAGATTCAATGACGCTGTTGTCGGAGGAGGGCGTCACTGTGGCGGTCGAATGTGGTTCTGGCAAGGTTCTCGCGGGCCTCGCCAAGCGTATCGATCGCAACATGTATGTGGGCAGTATTGAAACCCCGGAAGGCCTCGAAGCTGCATTGAGCGCTTTCAGTCAGGGCTGATGATCGACTCACCGGGACTCCTGCCGGCGGACATCGCCTGCCGGAGATTCAGAACTCATCGGAAGGGAGCATTCCATGTCTCTTGAAGGTAAAACTGCGCTGGTTACCGGTGCAACCCGTGGTATTGGCAAAGCCATTGCCGCAGCACTGGGCAAACAGGGTGCAAAGGTAGTGGGTACCGCCACTTCTGCAGAAGGCGCCGAGACCATCACCCGGGCGTTTGCAGAGGCCGGTATTGACGGTTTCGGAATTGTGATGGATGTGGCAGATCCGGCAAGTATTGAGGCCGGCCTCAAGAAAGTTGCGGATGAAGCGGGCGCACCTCTGATCCTGGTCAATAATGCCGGCATCACCCGTGATAATCTGCTCATGCGTCTGAAAGACGATGACTGGGCCGCTGTGATTGAAACCAATCTGGCCAGTGTGTACCGGATGAGTAAAGCCGTGCTCCGGGGTATGGCCAAAGCCCGCTGGGGACGTATTATCAATGTCAGTTCCGTGGTGGCCGGTATGGGTAATGCGGGTCAGGCCAATTATTGTGCCGCCAAAGCCGGTGTGGAAGGCTTTACCCGCAGCCTGGCCAAGGAAATGTCCAATCGCGGTATTACGGCCAACTGTGTTGCTCCGGGCTTTATCGACACGGATATGACCCGTAAACTGGACGAAAGTCAGCGTCAGGCTATGATGGATGTCATACCTTCGGGCCGCTTCGGTAAACCCGAGGAAGTAGCCGCTGTTGTTGCGTTTCTGGCGTCCGATGCAGCCGCCTATGTGACCGGTGATACTATCCACGTCAACGGTGGCATGTATATGGGGTAAAAGGGTTGTTCCCTTTTATTCCAACGAATTATCAAAACCATTAGAATCGTCCCTGCTTGTTTGCAGGTAGGGTTTACCATAAACTGGCATTCAAATGTTTGCCTGGTTGACAATGAAAGTGAGGAAATTATGAGTACAGTTGAAGAGCGCGTTAAGAAGATCGTTTGTGAACAGCTGGGCGTTAAAGAGTCCGAAGTTCAGAATTCATCTTCTTTTGTAGAGGACCTTGGCGCTGACTCACTGGACACCGTTGAGCTGGTCATGGCGCTCGAAGAAGAATTCGAGACTGAAATTCCGGACGAGGAAGCTGAGAAGCTTGCCAGCGTTCAGGACGCGATTGATTACATCAACGCCCACAGCTGATCGCCTGACGGTTTCATAAGCCAGGCTGGAGCCGTCCTGTTGTCGTGACAGGACGGCTTTTTTTTCGGTTGGATTTTGTGCGACACAGTGCTCGCGAGCCAGAAGGTGCCAGCTAGTGCAGATACTGACGGCGACGGATCAGGGGTTAGCGCTGGATGATCGTGGTCTCGCCTATGGCGATGGCCTGTTCGAGACCGTTCGGGTTTGCCATGGTCGTCCGGAGCTGGCACTTGCCCATCAGCAGCGGATGCTGGCAGGCGCCCGTCGCCTGGGTATCCCGCTGACCCCGGAAGATTATCAGCGCGGGTTGTCGCAGGCCCTTGAGCACTGCCAGCACCCGCAAGCTGTGATCAAGTTGATTCTGACCCGGGGTAGTGGCGGTCGGGGTTACCGGCCACCTGAGGCTGCCTCGCCGCGGATGATTGTGTCGGTTCACGGTCTGCCACCACTGCCGGACCCGGCGGTGGGTGTCAAAGCCTGTGTCTCGGCCATCCCCCTGGTCGTGAACCCGGTCCTGGCCGGCCTCAAGACTCTCAACCGGCTGGAGCAGGTAATGGCCAGCCAGAGCATGCCGGATGACTGTTACGAAGCCCTGATGCTGAATCTACAGGGCGAACTGGTGGAGGGCACCCGCTGCAATCTGCTGTTCCGTTGGCGCGGTCACTGGTATACCCCGGCCCTGGCTTCAGTTGCCGTGGCCGGGGTGATGCTTGGATATGTTCGCCAGCGCCTGGCGACAGCGGGCATCGGCGTTGAAGAGCGTCCGTTGACCCCGGCAATGCTGGCGAGCCCTGACTTTGAGGGGCTACTGCTGACCAATAGTGTGATGGGTGTAATACCTGTACACACCCTGGACAGCCTTCGGTTGCCACTGCCGGAGGAGCTTGCGACAATTCATCACCTTACCGATCCGCCATTGGAGGACATTTGATCAAGACTCTCGCTCTCAGCGCCATGGCGCTGCTCGTTCTGGTTGTGGCAGGGGCCGGACTCTGGGTCTCCCAGGGCTTTCAGGCACTGGAACAGCCGGTTGCTATGGAGGAGCCGCTGTTGTTCGATGTGCCCAGGGGGCGGGCGTTTGTGACGGTAGCCCGGGACATGGCGGAGCAAGGTCTGGTGGCGGATGCGTTCTGGCTCCAGCTCTATGGCCGAGCCCACCCGGACGTGACCGCCATCCGCTCCGGTGAGTATGAATTCATGCCGGGCATGAGTCCGCTGGAGATGATCGGTCTGATGGTCAGCGGCCGTACCAAAAGCCGGTTCGTTCAGTTTATCGAGGGCACCCGCTTTCAGGATGTGCGGGCGGTGCTGGCTGGTACCGAACACCTGGAGCAGCTGACAACCGGGTGGACAGATGAAGAGGTCATGGCGGCGCTCGGTGCCGAGGGCGATCACCCTGAAGGGCGGTTCTTTCCCGACACCTATTCCTACACCCGTGGTGAATCGGATCTTGACCTGCTGCGCCGTTCCTTTGAGCGGATGAACCTGGTGCTGGCAGAAGAGTGGGCCGGACGGATGGACGATCTTCCCTACGACAATCCCTATGAGGCACTGGTCATGGCCTCCATTGTCGAGCGTGAAACCGGTGCGCCCCATGAGCGGCGTGACGTCGCGGGGGTGTTTGTCCGTCGGCTGGAAATCGGCATGCGCCTGCAGACTGATCCCACCGTGATCTATGGCATGGGGGATAGCTACCAGGGTCGGATTACCCGCCGGGACCTGCGAACCCACACGCCCTACAACACCTATCGGATTCACGGCCTGCCGCCTACGCCCATTGCCTTGCCCGGCCGCGAGGCCATCAATGCGGCCCTGCATCCGGCCGATGGCGAGACCCTCTATTTTGTAGCCCGGGGCGATGGCACCCATAAATTCTCCCGCACCCTGGAAGATCACCAGCGGGCCGTTCGCGAGTTCCAGCTCAATCGTCGTGAGGGGTATCGGTCTTCCCCCGCACCGGCCTCTCAGAACGGAGGCCAGTAATTGATGGGTCGCGGCAGGTTTATTACGTTTGAGGGGGGTGAGGGCGTCGGCAAGACGACCCAGATACAGATTGCCCGTGACACCCTTGAGCGGGCCGGTATCGAGGTGGTCGTTACCCGCGAACCCGGCGGTACACCCATGGCGGAGGCTATCCGGGAATTGTTGCTGGCCCCGAGAGATGAGCCGGTGCACCAGCTGACCGAATTGCTGCTGATGTTTGCCGCCCGGGCTCAGCACGTTCATGGCAAGATCATCCCTGCCCTTGAGGCGGGTCAATGGGTGTTGTGTGACCGCTTTACCGATGCCACCTATGCCTATCAGGGGGGTGGCCGGGGTGTGCCCCGGCAGCGTATTGAATTGCTGGAACAGCTGGTTCAGGGCGATATGCGCCCCGACCACGTGATTCTTCTGGATGCTCCGGTGGCAACCGGCATGGCCCGGGCCCGGGCCCGCAGTGTTCCGGACCGTTTCGAGCAGGAGCAACTGGCCTTCTTCCAGCGCATCCGCGACTGTTATCTGCAGCGGGCGCAGAACGACCCGCTGCGCTACCATGTGGTGGATGCCTCCCGGAGTCTTGATGAGGTCAGTCAGCAGATTGCTGATCTGGTAGGCGATGTGGTCCGTAACTTAACCGGATAAAAGATCGCAACCTTACAGGTGCTGGTTGTCATGTTGACAGCAAGGCTTCAGACCCTTCCAGGCTTTACCCATCTGCACAGCCATGAGCACCACCAGGCCGTTGTCGGTATATACGGGGGCGCCGAGGTGAGTGTGGCCGGCAGTGATGGCCGGCTGGATACCTGGCGGGCCTGTCTGGTGCCAGCGGGAATTCGCCATGAATTCTCGGGCGGTCAGGAAAATCAGGTGCTGGTCATCAACGTGGACGCCTGGCACCCCCCGGTGGCGGAGCACTACTACAACGACTTCGTCGCTATCAGCCGTCTGTTTCTGAGACCGGCGGTGGTGGAGCTTGATGATCACCTGCAGCAACTGGTGCAGCTTTCCGCCGGTGAAATCCGCCGCTCGGATTCCGATCCCGGTATTCGCAACCATCTTGCCACCGCGATATTGCTGGCACTGGCAGACCGGCTGAACCGGAAGGTGGCTGAATCCTCGCCGCGACGGACAGCCTTTGATCCGGAAACCCTTCGACGCTTTGTCCTGGAACATCTGAACCAGCGCATCACCGTGGAGCAGCTTGCCGAGATGGCCTGCCTGAGCCCCAGCCGCTTCCATGAAGTGTTCCGTCAGGTCATGGCAACCAGTCCTTATCAGTTCCTGCTTAATACCCGGCTCGATCAGGCCAGCCAGCTGATACGCACCACGCGTATGTCAGTGGCAGAGGTGAGTTCCCGTACCGGTTTTTCAAGCCAGTCCGCGCTCACCAGTGCCCTGCGCAAGCATCGGGGGGTTACACCCTCCGGACTTCGCCAGCGTAATTGATCTGTGAGCCCGATAGGGTGGAGTCACGGATTGCCCGGTAGGTATTGCCCGCAATTATCATAGGAATTTGACATCATCCCGTAGAAAGTTGACAGCTTTAACCCGGTTCCGGGTCTAGATTACAGGAATGTAAAAAACTGTATTCGAAGAGGGCTGATATGTTTTCTGCATCCAATGTGCTCGGACCGGTCGTCCAGGAACAGCCCCGTTCCTGGTTCTGGCAGGCTATCACCGCCAATTATTCGGTCGATGAGGCCGACTACGTCAGTGACCTGATGAAGCTTGCCCGCAGTGATGCCGCCGAAAAAAAGGCGGTCACCGACACTGCAACCCGACTGATCGAGAAAGTGCGCAAGCAGGACGATTCGGTTCACATGATCGATGCGCTGCTGCAGGAATACAGTCTCGATACCCAGGAAGGCATCCTGCTGATGTGTCTGGCCGAGGCGCTGATGCGGATACCTGACAAGCACACGGCTGACGCACTGATTCACGACAAGATTTCAGACGCGGACTGGAAAACCCACGTCGGTCGCAGTGAGTCGACCCTGGTGAATGCGTCGACCTGGGGGCTGTTGCTGACCGGGCGGGTGGTGAAAATGGACAAGCGGCTGGATGGCGCTCCGTCCAGCATCTGGAAGCGACTGGTCAAGCGTAGTGGCGAACCGGTCATCCGCAGCGCCATGTACCAGGCCATGGCTATCATGGGCAAACAGTTTGTACTGGGCCGGGATATTGGCGAGGCTCTGAAAAACGCCCGGGAATATCGTGATCAGGGTTATACCTACTCGTTTGATATGCTCGGCGAAGCCGCCATGACCCGGGACGATGCAGCACGCTACCTGAAATCCTATCGCGATGCCATCGCCCGGGTTGGCAGTGAGCCTGTCCGTCAGGACCAGCCACACCCTTCCGTATCCATCAAGCTGTCCGCATTGCACCCCCGATACGATGAAGCCCAGGAACACCGGGTGCTGACCGAGCTGTGCGAGACGGTGACCGACCTGCTGCGCTTTGCCCGCGAACAGGACGTCTCCATTACCATCGACGCCGAAGAGATGGACCGCCTGGAGCTGTCACTGAAGCTGTTTGAAAAAGTGTTTACCAGCAGCGTAGTCAAAGGCTGGAGCGGGTTTGGTGTGGTGGTGCAGGCCTATTCGAAACGGGCATTGCCGGTGCTGTGCTGGCTTAACAAGCTGGCCAAGGAGCAGGGTGACGAGATACCCGTACGGCTGGTCAAAGGGGCTTACTGGGATACGGAAATCAAGCTGAGCCAGCAAATGGGTACCGAGGGCTACCCGGTATTCACCCGCAAGGAAGCCACCGATACCTCCTATCTGGCCTGTCTCCGGTTTTTGCTGAGCGACTACACCAAGGGTGCCCTGTACCCGCAGCTGGCCAGCCATAATGCTCACACGGTCGCGTCAGTGCTGGCCATGGCCAAACGCAAGGGTCGCAAGTTCGAGTTCCAGCGACTCCACGGCATGGGTGATGCGCTTTACAACACCATTCTCGAGAACGAGCAAATCCCCGTCCGCATTTACGCTCCGGTCGGAGCCCACAAGGATCTGCTGCCCTATCTGGTTCGAAGATTGCTGGAAAACGGCGCCAATTCCTCGTTTGTCCATCGTCTGGTGGACGCCCGCACGCCCATCGATGACCTGGTCAGAAACCCGGTGGATGAACTGGAAAAGCACGATTCTCTGGTCAACGATCGCATTGCTCTGCCACGGCGTATTTTCGGAGCCGAACGCGCCAACTCCAGAGGCATGAATATTCACGTAGAAGCAGAACGAACACCTTTGCTGACGGCCATGGATCGCTGGTCGAGCAAGCGCTGGCAGACAGGGCCCGTCATTGATGGCAAGCGGCTCACAGACGGTGACGTGACACCGGTACGGGCGCCCCATAACCGGGATGATCAGGCCGGTGAGGTGCTCTGGAGCAGCGCAGCCCATGCCGGCCAGGCGCTGGCCGCGGCCAGTGCTGG
>NZ_CAXBDN010000193.1:0-8655 GCF_963974375.1 uncultured Marinobacter sp. | reverse complement strand
CCGCCGCTGACGCTGCAGGTCCTCCGGGCCCTGATGCAACAGCAACAAGTCGGGGCTCTGAGCTGTGACCTGATCGACCAGAGCCACGAAGTCAGCTTCATCACGTCGCTGGTGACGCCTCGGGTTGCCGATGATGCCACTGACACCGCCAACACGGAGGCCGGCGGCTGTGCCAACCTGCCCATCGAGCAGCGCCACCGAGTGCGGTAACGCCTTCGGGTCCGCCAGTTCGTCGTGATTGCCATGCACAGCGAGCACCTGCGGCACCAGGCCTGCGAACGCCTGGTAGACCTCATCCACCGGGCCCGTGCCACCGCGCTTGTGGCAGTCCGGGTAATCGTACAGATCGCCACACAGAAACGCCGCTTGCGGCTGCGGAATCGTTCCTTGTGCCACTAATGTCTTCAGCGCATCGGCCACAGGCACCCCCATCAGCCGGTTGGCGCCTCCGTCTTCACGGCCCTGCAGGTCGGAAGTGAAAATCAGCCCGTCTACGTCATCGGGCAACCCCGTGGCCCAGGCCCGATGAAACGGCAGACGATTGCGCAGCGGCTTTCCTGACGGGCCACTGGTGCGATGAGACAGCTCATGGAAAGGGGCCGGTTCAACACGGACGATGCTCACCATTGTCCATTCACCTGCTCGGCAAGCCAGCGAGCAACCCGCTCACAGATGTCATCGTTCTCCTCGGGTCCGGCCAGGCGGCAGTCGAGAAAGGCCAGCGCATCGTCGATCTGCTTTTTGAGAGGATCGTCCGGATTCGCCACAACGATCCCCATCGATCTCGCCCCAGGCTTACCCTGCTCGATGGCCCGCTGACGTTCCCGCACCCATTGCCCGGCCGCCTCCCGGTCAGCAAACCGCGGTGACTGACGAATAAAGAATCGCGTAGGGATCTCGAACCAGCGGCCATCGCGGGCGTAGGCCACGATCTCACCGGACATCTCCGGCAGGTAGGCCGTATCACTCTGCAAGGCCTCCAGGGCGCTGCGGAAATCAACGAAAGGCTCGGGGAACCGGTCCCGGAGGTCCAGCGCCCGGTAGGCAAAAATGACATTCAGCGGTCCGGACGCGAGTTCATCGGCGTGAGCGCCATAGGCGTCCAGACCACTGAGCAGTTGGTTTTCCGTGGGTTTCTCAATCATCCGGGAACCTCTTGGGGGGCTTTTGCACGCAGAAAGTAATACAGATTGTATTGCTTGCTCATGTTGAGGTTTTACATACAGTTATTTATAGCATACGCTGGGATTTTTGGCCTGCCAAGGTAGGAACATGACAGAGGCAATCACAGAAGCATGAAATAAAACCGGGATGGGGGCTGAGGCAGGTCTCGACCGACACAGGCGGCTGAAATGACGCCTCTTGGGCGATGTAAGCAGGCACCTCATACATAAGACGCGACCGGATCGTCCATGACCTTGAGTAAAGCCATAAAAGCCGTCAGGTATCTGTTTTTAAATAATGTTATCCATCATTCGATGGGTAGGCGGGGTGCAAACACCTCTCGATACGAATACAGATTGTATCATTACCTACTGGTTTTAATTCGCATACAGTTTGTGAGAAAATACCTTCGGTAGTTTGTTTAGTCAGGCGGTGAAACCGCAGAGGTACAACGATTCAAATGG
The DNA here is from genome assembly GCF_963974375.1 of uncultured Marinobacter sp. Classification (GTDB taxonomy): domain Bacteria; phylum Pseudomonadota; class Gammaproteobacteria; order Pseudomonadales; family Oleiphilaceae; genus Marinobacter. Next base: position 7,027 of record NZ_CAXBDN010000193.1, on the reverse strand, counting down.
CTGATACCCATGACACCAACCCGTGGTTCGGGGACTTTGTGGAGCTGGAGAACCTGGTCAGCGATCCTCGTGCGTGTTTTCAGAAAGCGCCCCTGGCGGTTCGTGACGGGGGACAAACACTCGGTTACCTGATCGATCCTGAAGGTTTCGAGGCGGTGATGGCGATGGCCGTGGCCTATGAGAAGCAACGTACCGTGACGGGGCGCCTTCGACTCACTGGTGACGAACTGCGCGCCATTGGCCAGGCAGGCACACGCATGCTTAGTGAGCCCACGGAAGACGTCCTGGCCCTTTTAAGCGAGTTTAGCGAAGTGACTTTCAGCGATGAAAGCAACGATCGAATCCCATGACATGAGACGTGACCTGATTGTCCATCAGCGTATCGAACGCAACTCGTCGGGGCGGGACTGGGTCTGCGGTGACCTGCACGGTCGTTATGCTGACTTTCGTGCCGAGCTGGAAGAGTCCGGGTTCAACCCCTCAGCCGATCGGCTGTTCCTGCTTGGAGACCTGATTGATCGCGGACCGCAGTCACTGGAGATGCTCCTCTGGGCACTGGAAACCAACCATGTCCACAGCACCCTCGGCAATCATGAACTGCTGTTTATGCAGGGCGCCACCCACCCTGGTTACCGGGACAAGCACCGGGCCCTTGGCGGCGGCTGGGCGGATGACATCGATTTCAGCCTGTATCGGCGCCTGACCACCGGCTGCGCCAACCAGTTTCCGTTGACCATGACCCTGGAGTGCGAGCACGGCACGCTGGGCCTTGTTCACGCCCAGAGTCCGTTTGATGACTGGCAGCAGCTGAGCCGTGCCGAGTATTCCGACCCGCTCGCCATCCAGTGCACCTGGCCCTGGAGCCGGGTAAAAGGCGCAAATAAGCCCATCACTGGGGTGTCAGTTGTAGTGTCCGGTCATATCGGAACCCACGACGTCGTCACCCGGGCCAACCAGATCTGGATCGACACCCTGGAAGCGTCCGGGCGGCCGACGCTTATAACAGCGGACAACCTGCTGGCCTGGATGCAGGAGGGCCTGAGTAATGACTGAAAGCCCACGGACCAATGACAGCCCGCTGTTGCTGGTGGACCTGGAAGCCACCTGCTGGGAGAGCCGACATTCGCCCACAGGCGAGCCTCAGAGTGTGGAGAACATGGAGATCATCGAGTTCGGCTGCGCCCTGGCCACCCGGCAGGGCGAGCTACTGGACAGCCGCTCGTTTCTGGTAAGACCCACCCAGTCGCCGATTCTCAGTGATTTCTGCACAGCGCTGACCAGCATCACTCAGGCGATGGTCGATGAAGCCCCGGGCTTTGGGGACGTTGTGCCATTACTGGATCAATGGCTGGGTGAAACCACAGACTCGTTCATCTGGTGCAGCTGGGGCAATTACGACCGCCTGCATATCCTGGCGGACGGTGCCAAACATCGGTGCTGGCCAGCCTTTATGAGTTACCCGCACCTGAACCTCAAGCGGATCTGGCGTCGGACCACCGGCCAAAAGCGCAAAAATGGCCTTGCCCATGCGCTGGCGTATCATGATCTGTCGTTTGAGGGGCATCACCACCGGGGTGTGGACGATGCGCGCAACATGATTCGACTGCTGCCGTTTATGGACTGGACACAGGAATCCGCACTGTTGACCCATCCCGATCGTGCCCAGTCCACCACTGGAGATCACGGATGAGGCTGGTCTGTATTTCCGATACCCACAGCCTGCACCGACGCATCCCGGAGATCCCGGATGGCGATGTGCTGATCCATGCAGGTGACTGCCTGGGTGCCGGGACGCTGGCCAATGTGGAAGATCTGAATGAATGGCTTGGCTCCCTGCCACACCGATACAAGATCGTGATTGCCGGCAATCACGACTGGGTTTTTCAGGAAGCGCCGGAACTCGCGCGGGGCGCACTGACCCAGGCTATTTATCTTGAGGACAGTGGTGTTGAGATCGACGGCATCCGGTTCTGGGGTTCGCCCTGGACGCCCACCTTTATGGATTGGGCATTCATGCTGGAGCGTGGGCAGCCCCTGCATGAACGCTGGAAACGGATTCCCGATGACACGGACGTACTGATCACTCACGGACCGCCGAAGGACATTGGTGACGAGGTCGCCTTGGGATTCCGGTGCCAGAACGTGGGTTGCGTGGATCTCAAGCACCGGATTGCCCAAATGACGGGCCTGAAAGCCCACATTTTCGGGCACATCCATGAGGGCTATGGCGAATACCCGATGGGTGATACCCGGTTCATCAACGCGAGCACCTGCACGGCACGCTACGAACCGACCAACCCGCCCATCGTTTTGGACATCTGAGGTACGGAGGTTGTGATGACCGCGGAAGAGCTGATCCGACAACTGCAGACCCTGCCCCCTGAGACGCCCGTTCTCGTTGAGGGTTATGAAACCGGCTGCGACGAGATCGTGGAGTTGCAGCCACTGGAGGTATTCCGCTATCCGAGAGCACAGGATTGGGACGGCCAGTACCAAACCGACGGCCATGTGCGGCCACGTAACCAAGCATCGTTTCCGGCGGTGATGATACGAGGCCGGCGCGGGCATCTCAGATAGGCACTGCATGACACGGAAAAGGCAATATCACCTCAACCACCTGGTTGGTCAATGTGATGCGAATGCGCCGGTACCGCAGGATGTCCGTGACTGGGAGGATGCGCCGATGATCGGCCTTGAACAACGGGTTATGGATAGCCAGGTGGATATTCGTGAGTCGGTCCTGCTGTTCGCTGAAAAAATTCGACATGACTGTGACATCGAGAGACTCATTCTGTTTGGCAGCCGGGCCCGGGGCGATCACAAAGCAGACAGCGATGTAGATGTCGCAGTGATACTCCGTGGAGAACCCGGGGATTACGTAGGCACCCGACTGAAACTGGCCGGCTTAGCCTATGATGTATTGCTTGAGACAGGTGCGCGTATTCAGGCACACCCCGTCTGGGTCAGCGAATGGGCCGCACTGGATAGCTACTCCAATCCGCCGCTGCTCGAGAACATCGAACGGGATGGCGTTACAATCTGGAGTTGCACAAACAATGCAGCAGGCTGAGATCAGCCCAACCCAGGTCCGGTCCACCATGTCGAAATTAAAACTGGATAGGTTTCCGCAGATGTAAGGTCTAAGGCGTTCCGGATTACCACGCGGGAACTAGCCTCTGCAGTAGGCCTTGGAGTTGAGGCGACAACCAGATCAGAACGTGTTCGCTTCCCTATAGTGCCACGCTTGCGGGAAGCTTCAGCATTTCTCAGTCGCGTGCGGCTGGGCTGGCTCGGAAGCGGCTGCCTTGGCGTGGTGCCGGTCAACGAGCATTCCGTCACTGGGTAAACTGACGCCGTGGGAATTATTTGCCAAAGGCCGGAGCGATGATGTCGGTGTCTACCTGAGCCATCTGGAGAAAGGGGATCACGCTTGATCATAAAGACACAATAGTGGTGACAGCTATGGCGAAAACAGTTTATGGTGGCACCAGGTTAGTTGCACGAATCTATGAGGAAACTCGAGAGCTCATTGATCGAGCGGATGACCTATCAAGCCCGAGCCAGACTCTGGCTCATACTCCATCCGCACTATACACATAAGGGCCACAATGCCAAATATTAAAATAAAGCACTCTGATCATAAAAAATTTGATATGCTAAAAACAGCTCACCTTTTAATTGATCTTGATGAAAAGCTCGGATATATACCACTCGATCACATCCTGCATGAGCAAAGAATTTCAATTAATGAAACAGTACCGTTCTGCCGAGAAATTTCAGCATTTTTAATGAGCCAAATTATTGAGATACAAGACAAAAATAGCCATCAGTGGCTTTTGCTCTCACTAATCAATAGATTCAAAATAGACAGCAACGAACGAAAAATATATTTGCAATGGAACACGGAGCTAACCCCAGAATTCGCAAGAGCACTATTGATTAAAGAAATTAACAAATAAAACTCACCATGCGAAAATCAGCACGAGCATCTCGTATGGACCGAACCCTGAAGACGGCAAAAAAATCCTGAAAGATCAAGGACTTTTTTGAACTCACCTTTGAGGACATCATATGGCGAAAGGACAGCCACCAAACAACGAGCCCCACCGACATTGACCGTCTCTTTAGTCGCGAACCGTAAAGTCAGCGGCACGCAAGCAGTCGGGCAAGTTCGGATCTCCTTCACGCGTCGTTATTCGCCGTATCGTTCGAGCCACTGTCTTGCAAGTGACTGCGCCTGAGCTACCTGGTGTGGCGTCATACGTTTAGCAATCGCATCCCTATTTTTTGTTGCTTCTGTATTACCATTGAAACTCGCAAGATTGAACCACATATGAGCTCTTATATCGTCTTTTGGCACCCCGGAGCCTTCAGCATAGAGTGCTCCGAGATTGTTTTGAGCTGTCGAGTAACCCTGAAGAGCCGCGCTCTGATACAAACTTGCTGCTTTATTATAGTCTTGAAGTACACCAAGTCCATTTCGATAAAGTACTCCCAGATTATTTTGAGCTCCTGAATCACCCTGGATTGCTGCTCTCTCATACCAAAAGGCGGCCTCCTGGAAACTTTGCGGTACCCCGCTCCCATCCTCATAGAGTAAACCCAAGTTGAATTGTGCATCTGCATACCCTTGCGTAGCAGATTTTTCATACCAGTAAGCTGCGAGCAGCTTATCCTCCGAAATTCCATTTCCTACGTCATAAAGCAACCCCAGATTGAATTGGGCGACAGCATGACCTTGCTCAGCTGCTTTCTTGTACCATATTAAGGCATCCTCATAACTCTGAGCGAAGCCATATCCATTTCGATACAACCATCCTAAGTTATTCTGTGAATCAGCGTGCCCCTGCTCAGCCGCTCTTAAATACCAGGCGCCTGCTTGCTGATCATCTTGCGGGACCCCTTCTCCATACCGGTATAATACCGCTAACTGAAATTGAGCAGATACATGCCCCTGTTCAGCAGCTTTTCGATACCAATTAGCTGCTATCTGATAGTCCTTTGATACTCCGTATCCGTTTTCGTATAGGGTGCCCATCACAAACTGCGCATCTTCGTTACCCTGCGCGGCTATTGGCTCCATCTCTAGCAGTACCTCAGCATAATCAACACGCAGGAATGCTTCCGACGCGTTGCCTTCATCGGTGTTTGTAGCCAGGACAGGAAGCGAAGACAAAACACCCAACCAAAATAATAGGCAAGCAACTATTTTTTTCATCGAAAAATTCTCTTTTTCATTCCCATCGTGAAATTTATATCAAAGAATGTCAGCAACTTCTTCAAAATTCATTCTGGACTGTCAATGCTAGCATAGCCATGCGTTAGTGCTTAATTGGGCCAGTTTCACTACGCCACTGCAGAGCACAGGCTCTAGAACCATGAACTGTTGGAAAAATGAACCCATTGCAAGATGGGCCACCAAGGCACTACCGGGCCTTCCACCTGCTCTGCCACACTCTGGTAACGAAAACTGCGGCCATGCCATCTAATGGTTCGTTAATAGTCGTTAAATTAATCATCCGCCCTATACCAGTGCTTCGCTGTTCCCTACCTGCGCGCACGGAGTGGTTGCCTGCAGTCCGGCCCGTTATGTGCTTGATAAAGGTTTTCTTAATTGCGTCAGCCATCCACAGATGGTCCGATTGTGGGCGGCCGGTCGTTTTCCGGGTAAGACTTATGACTCCAAGAAGCTCCCAGTTTGATTCAACCGCCTTGCGATATTTTGAGGCGGCCGCCGAGCACCAGTCTGTGCGCCATGCAGCGCAGGCCCTGAACATATCAGCGTCTTCGGTCAGCCGGCAGATTGCCATTCTGGAAGATCGCCTGGGTATCCCTCTGTTCGAGCGCTGTCCCCGGGGACTGAGGTTAACCTCAGCCGGTGAACTTCTCCTATTCCACTTCAAACAAAGCGTCCGTGAACTGGAGTTCGCCCAAAGGGCTATTCGGGAAATGGCCGGGGTTTCGGTGACCAAACTGCGCATTGCGCTGGTAGAGACCGCATCCAGAGGCATCCTGGCGGAAGTGATGCGCAGCTTCTGGCAGGAAAACCCCCATGTAAAGGTATCGGTCACTGTCGCTGGTTCGGCGGACGTGGTGCGATTACTGGAACGGGGAGAGGCTGACCTAGCCTTGGCATTCGATGCGTCCCGGGAAACCGAGCGTTTTGTCTACGAGGTAGCCAACCTGCATCTGGGCGCGGTTATGGCCGCCGATCACCCGCTGGCGGCGTCAGGCACGCTGCGGATTCCCGATCTGGTCGGCTACCCAATTTTTCTACCGGATGCGTCGCTGATGCTGCACAGTGCCATCACCGAGCTGGAAAAGCACTGGCCTTTGAACGTGCAGCTGGTCACAAACTCCATTGGCGCCATGAGCCAGCTGACCGCCTGCAGTTCTGGTGTAGCCCTGAAAACGAGACTTGGGCTGGCAGATGAAATCGCCAGAGGAGAGCTGGCTTTTGTGAAAGTTCGTGAGCCCACGTTGGCTGTTCAGCGGTTGTCGTTATTGGTGCGCCGAACCATGCCATTCCCCGGACTGGCTAACCACATTGCCCGGATTCTGCAAGAGGTGAACGAGATCCGCTAGATTATGCCAGTTTGCTTACGAGGACAGGTGGCGCTTGAGCAAACTCAGGCCCACGTCTCTGGCCTGAGTGCGCATGTCGCCGCCACGGTCCGCCAACAGTTGGCCTTCCCTTACGATGACCTGGCCGTCAACCATAACCAGTGACACATCCGAGCCTCGGGCCGCATGAACCAGATTGGTAACAATGGTTTCAGGAGTGGCCGGCTGTAAGTGGAACTCGTCACACCGTACCGTGATCAGATCGGCAGGCATGCCGACTTCGATAACTCCAAGCCCGGGCATCCCAAGTGCATGGGCGCCATTTCGTGTAGCCATATCCAGAATCCGGGGTGCAGGCAGTATCCCGGGATCCCGGGCGACCCCCTTGTGCAGCAGGGATGCAAATTTCGGGTAAGCGGATTAAATGGTTGATCTTACCTTTGCATGAGAGTGAGACAGACCG
>NZ_CAXBDN010000192.1:0-8678 GCF_963974375.1 uncultured Marinobacter sp. | reverse complement strand
AAAGGCCGGCCACGAAAGTGGCCGGCCTTTTTTTTGACAACGACGTTATACTGAAATCCGCTGATTAAGGTAGCTTCTATAAGCTGGATGATCTGCATTCATGCTACATCGACTTATTACCGCCACCGGTTAATAAACGCCACGGCGGCAGGATTAACCTGCTGCGGATGGGACGCGCTGAGGAAGTGCTGGCCGCCCTCAACGATTTTCAGCTGCGCATCTGCTGACTGGGTAAACAGGGCTATCCCGTTCTCAGCGTTGGCCACCGAATACACCGAATCGTCGGTTCCGTGGATCCAGAGTACGGGACAGGTGACCGATCCTATCCGTGCTTTCAGGCTGTCGCGATCACGAAGATTGATGGCGCAGGTTCGCAAGCGTTCACGGCCCGCATCCCCCCTGTAATTGCGGCGGTACACCTCAAGCCAGAAGGCCCGATCCTCCGGCGTTACGGTATCGCCCAGCCCGGATTCAAGAACGCCATGGACGAAGCCATTCGGTACCGTCCAGTCATCAGGCACGGGCCCGGCCAGGGCATCGATGGCCGGGGTGCAGAATTCAGTGCCATTCCAGCAGCCCAGATCGCGGCTGTGCTGACTCTCATTGTCCATGGATGTGCCCAGTGGAATGATCCCCCTGATCCGGTCCGGTGCCAGCATCGCTGTCTGGGTAACAATCCAGCCGCCCTGGGACGTTCCCAGAGCAAAGGCGTCGGCAATACCGAGAGCGTCGAGTACCTGGAGGTTCGCGATCGCGCTGTCCCAGTAGGTAAATTGGCGATAGCTCGGCCAGGTCTCACCGTGGCCGTAGGGTTCAATCGCAAGAAGGTTGGCCACGCTCATCAGCTCAGAGTCGGCAAACTGCGGCCGGAACAATTCCACAGAGGTGGTGAACGAGTTGTTCATGATCAACGTGGGTAACGAGGGGTCGTAGGGTTTGCCGAATCTATAGCCGACTCTGGAACCACCCAGATGGGGGATGTCGATCGTTCTGGTTTTCTCAGTCATTTACCGATCCTTTGTTATTGGTTTTGGCGGACACGCCTCCCAATGTATCGGACTGGCACCTCGTTTTCACCCCGATTTCACCCTGCTTTCGCCTGCTCCCGATACAACGCTGCACCCAGAGCGTGGAAGTATTTCTGGAAAGCGCCGTTGATGTGCTGTCGTTGTTCACCCTCCGGGTACAGCCCAGCCTTGGCTTCGTCGGAATACACCGTACCCCTTACCAGAAAATCGTTGCGAGGCTGGCTGTCTTCGACAAACGCCTCAAAAGCCCGGGCGCAGAGCTCCTCCGGTCTGGCGTAATAGAGTACTTTCAAGTCGGCGTCGGCCTGCTGCGAGGTTCGGAATAGCTGACTTGGCTCAGTGCCATCCTCATTCAGCAGGATGGCTTGGAAGCAATGGTTCAGACGATCGTTCAACGGGTGAACCTTTCGGGAAGCGCTACTTAACCAGGCACTGGAAGCAAAACCGAATTTGCCAGGATCCCGGAAAGCCCGGGTACCCATGTAGTGATCAAACGCATGAAACCATTCGTGAGCCAGGGCGCCCGTACCGGCATTTTTTGCCAGCGCCAGCTGTCGGGTGGCGGGAATATAGTGCGCCGCCACACCGGGCCGGCCGCCAATTCCGAATTGCAAGCCGAGGGTGCCACGCAGGGAAATCAGGGTTTCAGGACCGTTGAGGACCGTCATCAGATCGCACAGAGCCTGATGAAACCGGCCCGCCGCACGGTCCCGCTCCGGTGCTGTTACCCAGCGCCCGACTTCGATGTTGCGAAATTCGAAACGGCGTCGGACGGTGACAAAGGAAACTGCAGAGTGTTCTGTCATATCACTGCCCCTTTTTCGGCGGACCGAACCACGTTCGCAAACATTCGAAGAATATTCACCATCAGATCACGACGGAAAGACAGGCAGGCAAAGGTTCTGTGGCAATAAAACCACGCGCGGTCACGAGATAAACACAGAGACATAGCCTGGCCGAATACTGTATGCATGAACAGTTATTCTGACCAGCAGCGGCGGGAAGGTCAAGCGTCCGCCAACAGGAACGCCCGTTTTGTGGTAGAGTTATCCCGCTTATCCACGGAATCAGATCAGTAAGCTGCTTTACTTCCCGAGCGTCTCGAGCGTCTGCCCACAGGCGATACTCGAGCACCTTGCAGTTCGGCCGACACGGCCTGAGCGATAATTTTCCGCCCTGAAGCGTATTGCCAGTATCGCCTGGCAAACGGAGCCTCCGGTTTTACGCCCGCAGTTAATCCTGCATCCGGCGCGTGCCTGTGCGAACCGTATGCAGCGGGTTACGAGTTTGTCGTTCGGACAGTGCCAGGTCCGGCCGTGACTTTTTTCGGCGAATGAGCAAGCTCTCGCTCTTTCGACCGACGCACATCCTGACAACAGGAAAATACTATGAGTTTTCGAATAGCCATCCTTGGGGCCGGCCCAAGCGGCCTTGCCCAAATCCGTGCCTTTGAAGCGGCACGCCTCGCCGGCACCGACATTCCCGAGATCGTCTGCTATGAAAAACAGAGCGACCTGGGCGGACTGTGGAACTACACCTGGCGCACCGGCCTGGACGCCTATGGCGAGCCCGTACATGGCAGCATGTACCGCTACCTCTGGTCGAATGGCCCCAAGGAATGCCTGGAGTTTGCAGACTACAGCTTCGAGGAGCATTTCGGCCGACCCATTCCCTCCTACCCGCCCCGGGCGGTACTCCGCGACTACATCATGGGACGAGTGGAAAAGAGCGGTGCGCGGCAGTACATCCGCTTCAATACGGCGGTTCACTGGGTGGACTATTCAGAGCAGACCGGCAAGTTCGCGGTCACTGTAAGGGATCTCAAAGAAGACTCCCTGTCCACCGAAGAGTTCGATTATGTGGTGGTGGCCACCGGGCACTTCTCGACACCCAATGCGCCCTATTTCGAAGGTCTCAACCAGTTTCCCGGTCGTGTCCTCCATGCCCATGACTTTCGTGACGCCTGCGAGTTCGCCGGCAAGGACCTGCTACTGATCGGCAGCAGCTACTCTGCCGAAGACATCGGCACCCAGTGCCATAAATACGGCGCGAAATCAGTGACCTTCAGTTATCGCAGCCAACCTATGGGTTTCGACTGGCCGGAATCCTTTACGGAAAAGCCTCTGCTCACCAAAGTGGTCGGCAAAACCGCCTGTTTCAAGGATGGCAGCAGTCAGGACGTGGATGCCATCATTCTCTGCACCGGCTACCAACACCACTTCCCGTTCCTGCCGGATGAGCTGACCCTGAACACCCACAACCGGCTCTATCCGGAGGGCCTGTACAAGGGCATTTTCCTGGAACAGAACCCGAAGCTGATCTTCCTCGGCATGCAGGACCAGTACTACACCTTTAATATGTTCGATGCCCAGGCCTGGTATGCCCGGGACGTTATCCTCGACAGGATTACACTGCCGGATGAGTCCGCCATGGCCGCTGACAGTGCGCACTGGGTCAGCCGGGAGCAGGAGGTCGAAAACCCCTTCCAGGCCATCGACTTTCAGGCTGCCTATATCCGTGATCTGTTGCAGCCCACCGATTACCCCACCTTCGACGTCGAGGGCGTGGCGGACATTTTCAAGGAATGGGAACACCATAAAGAGGCGGATATTCTTGGCTACCGCAACAAGAGCTATCGTTCAACCCTGACCGGAACCCTGGCACCAGCCCACCACACCCCCTGGATGGATGCGATGGACGACTCCCTGGAAGCCTTCCTCAATGAACAGCCGGAAACGGAGCAGAAGACCGCAGTAAGCGAAACCTGAGCAGGTTCTGCTAGACTTCTGTCTCTGCAAAATTCAACAACCCAGAGACCCTGACCGGCGCGCCGTTTTATGAAAGAGATCGCAACAACCCTGCTGGCCCTGTGCGCTGGCAGCGCATGGGCCTGTGCGGACGGCATGGGGCAACAGTCGCCGCAACGTTCATTGCACAGCGGTGTCAGTCTATCGAAAGCTCAGGAAGGTCAAGCCATGAAAGAGAACAGCACGACCGATGGTTGCGTCCAGGAACAGACCCGTACTCTCGTTGTGTTTGACCGGCAACGCGACGCGCTGAACTGGCAATCGCTGGGTGACCGTGTGATGGGCGGGCAGTCTGACGGTGCAGTGGTACAATCTGACGAACGGTATGGCTACTTCTCGGGCACCGTCAGGCTGGACAACGGCGGCGGCTTTGCTTCCGCCAAAGGCGACCTGCCGGAGGCCCTGGACGCCTCCGGCTTTACGGGTATCGAACTGCTGGCCCGGGGCGACGGCAAAACCTACAAGATTGGGCTCCGAACCAGCACCGATCGCCGCAGCATTGTCTACCAGCACAGTTTTACGCCGGATACGGAAGGGTGGAGCCGCATCCGACTGCCCTTCAATGACTTCATCCCCACCTGGCGTGGCCAGACAGTGACGGATGCAGAGCCACTGAATACCGGACACCTGGCATCAGTGAGCCTTTTTGTATCCGGACGTCAGGCTGGCGAATTTCACCTCAAAATGCAGAACTGGGTGCTCTTTTAAAAGGAACCAACCGAATCAGGCTGTTAAGGTTCCAATACTTCATACAGCTGACAATAACCTGAAATATGGCGTGGGCCTGGCTGTCTCAGTTGGCAAAATCAGCTTTCAGCCAGCCCGGCCCGTTTTCAGGGTCGGCTGCTGCCCATCATGCCGGCCAGTTCCTCCGGCCGGGGAACGCCCTGCTTGACCGCAATGGTCCCGTCATCCACTTTATAAAAAGTACTGGGCGTAGCGCTCAAGCCCAGGTTGTTCATCAGGCTGTTGTTGGCGGTCACCCGTTTGTGGTTTGCGCTTACGATCTCCCGGTCTACCTCAATGCCGCCATTTCCATAACTGCTTTGATTAACCTTCAGAGCGGACTCCGGGTCGTCGGCGCCCAGAATAGTGGCGGCTTTTGGCAGACTGTCCTGCTTCAGAATTCCCACCATGACATGCCGTAACTGAACCCGGCCGGCCTTTATCCAGGGCTCGGCAGCCTCGCGAAAGCGATGGCAGAACGGGCAGTTCGGGTCGGTGAAGGTGTAGATCACCACCGGGGCGCTTTCATCACCGTCCCGAACCCATGCACTGTCTTCCAGCTTTGACCAGGCTTCTGCATTTTGCGGTCCGGTAATCGCCTGCCGGATGTTGGTTTCCGTAATATTTTCACCTGTGTCAGATAGCATCGGCCCGATCACCACGTGCTTTTTGTCATTGGTCAGGTAAAAAGAGACCGGCTTGCCCCTCATGGTCCCTACATAACCGGTCATGCCGCCAGGCGCATCAAACTGATCGACAATTTCCACGCCGCGCTCGACCAGCACCTGAATTGCGTCCGGGTGAGCGGTCTCAGCACTCACGCCCTGCCCTGCAGCAGCTGCCGCCAGCAAGCTGACAGCAAGTAGCGTTGGTTTGATCGCTAAATCAGATATCCGTAGCATCGAAAAATCTCCTCAGAGGTTGAACTAGTTGTGTTCGAAGGATTCCAGCTTCCGGGCCAGACTGGCGTTGGACAGCTCATTCAAGTGGGTAAGCTGGCAGAGTGCATGGATTACTCCGTCACTCCTGTCCTGGCCGTGGAGAGCCGTTCCAGAAACGCCTCTGCTGAAATTTCACCTATGGTTCGCTGGGCCCGGTACTCCCGCCCGTCGGGACCGAAAATCATCACCGTGGGCGGCCCCAATACCTGCAACCGCTGCATCAACTCCTGATCCACTTCGTCATTTTTCGTCACGTCAGCCCTCAACAAGGTCATGTTTTCGAAGGCTTGCTGAACCCTCGGGTCGCCAAAAACCTCCTCCTCAATGACTTTGCAGGAGACACACCAGTCGGCATAAAAATCCACCAGAGTCCATTGCCCGCGCTCCCCCGCAGCGACCAGATTCCGCTCAAGATCCGACCAGGATTTGAAGTCTTCAAAACTTTGTTCACTGGCTGCCATGCTGTTCGTGATCACCACACCACTTCGCGTCAGCTTCTCCAGGGGGTAGAGCATTTGATGGCCTCCGGCCGCTGCGCCAATAACCATCAGCGCACCCCAAAGGCCTATTACCGCTCCACTGCTGGACAGCACATTGCGAAGCCCTTTCCTGCTAATGGCGGCGGCGGTCCTCCACAGGATCAGACCCGAGCCCAACAGCAGTGCTCCCCACAACGCCAGTACCAGGGAGCTGTCGAGGACCCGGTCGAGGAACCAGATGGCAGTGCCCAGCAGGATGAATCCGAAAACTGCTCTGACCGCTTCCATCCAGGCACCGGGTTTCGGCAACAGACTGGATCCAAACGTTGCCAGTACCAGCAAAGGGGCGCCCATACCCAAACCCAGAGCCAGCAGAGCCATGCCACCCAGGGCTGCATCACCGCTGTCAGCGATATAAAGCAACGCGCCGGCAAGGGGGGCAGTCATACACGGACTCGCAAGCAGGGCTGAGAAGAACCCCATCACTGCGGCACCGGCGAGACTGCCTCCGCTTTGACGGCTGTTGGCGCGCTGCAGCCGATCGCGGATTGGCGCGGGCAATTGCAACTCATAGAGGCCAAACATGGACAGGGCAAGTACCACGAAGATGACCGCCAGGGGACCAATAAAGAGTGGTTGCTGGAGCATTCCCTGCAGGTTGGCTCCGGCCAGTGCCGCAACAACTCCCAGCGCTGCATAAGTCACCGCCATGGCCAGCACGAACATCAGCGATAGCCAGAATGCCCGGCTACGCCCGGCTCCACTGCCCACGATTACCGACGACAGAATAGGGATCATTGGCAATACACAGGGGGTGAAGACCAGCAATAAACCCAAACCAAAAAAGACAAGGAGATTCCAGAGCAAGCCACTGTCAGTCAGCTGACGGGCGAAAGACTGATCCACTGCCAGTTCACCGGAAGCGGCGCCGGATGAACTGTCTGTCACAGGAAGAGCACTGCCGTTCCCGGTGCCGGATTCGTCGGTCCCCGCGCCAGCAGCCTTCGCCGGAGCGCCGGTGCGGTCAATCACCGCCTGCTGTGGCGGATAGCACAGGCCCGCCTCAGCGCAGCCCTGCCAACCCAGCTGGATGGTTTCAGCACTGCCGGTTCTGATTACCAGTTCAGCACTGTTGAAGTAGACCTCTGACTCTCCGAAAAACTCATCGGAGATGGTCTCACCCTCGGGATAGATGACCTCTTCCAGAGCTCCGTTCTGCCCCTGGATCTCAAGGCGCTTGCGGTAAAGGTAATATCCGGGTGCAATCTGCCAGGACAGCCTGATCGTGTCCTCACTGAGCGCCTGAACGTCATACTGAAACGCCTCATCCACAGGCAGGAACTCATTGCCCCCTCCGCCCAATGACTGGGCCTGGGTCACTGTCGTACCCACCGCTCCCAACAGGGCGCTTAATAAAAGCAGTGCTCTGAACATTCCCACGTACGAGTCCTCTGACTGGATGAATGGTGTCACCGACTGTCTATCCGGAACGGGAGTGTCATTGAGCTGTATTAAGTCAACATTAAGAGCTGACCGAAGCACGATGCAGCGGCACGCCTCCATGGATGGCAGGATCTCGTTCGCCCTGTGGCGCTCAGACTCTACGTATTGCCCAATACCCATGGACGCCATACAGTGGCTCAGAGCGATCCAGTTGAAGGAATCAAAGTGCATGTTCTGATAGTGGAAGATGATGAACTTGTAGCTTCCGGCATAAAGGCCGGACTGGAACTTCATCACTGTGTGGTCGACCATGTACGCACGGGGCGGGAGGCGCAGCAGGCGCAGGAACAGTTCAACCCTGATGTGGTGGTGCTGGATCTGGGGCTGCCCGATGTGGAAGGGCTTGAAGTTCTGGCGCGATGGCGAGCGGCAGGTGTACGCACCCCGGTCCTCATTCTGACCGCAAGGGATGCCGTGCAACGCCGGATCGAAGGGCTCGAAGCCGGGGCGGACGATTACGTCCTCAAACCCTTCGATCTGGACGAACTCGCCGCACGGTTGCGCGCCCTGGTACGTCGCTCCGCAGGCAGAGTCGTGGCGGAAATCTGTCATGGCGACCTGACCGTGCGCCCGTCGACCGGTGAAGTTCTGCTTGGGGAGGAACCGGTATCCCTGTCCCGCCGCGAACTGGCGTTACTGGAAAAACTTCTTAACTCACGGGGCGCGGTCTTGAGTGAAGAGCGCCTGAAAGATGGCCTTTACGGCATGGACACCGAGGTCGAGAGCAACGCCCTGAACGTTCATATCTACCATCTTCGACAGAAACTCGGGAAACAGCTGATCATCACGGAACGTGGCGTCGGCTTCCGGCTGGGTCCACCGGTTCGCTGCCCGGGCGCCATAACATGAGTCTCCGCAGCCGCCTCCTGGTCATGCTCAGCCTGTCCCTGATCGGACTCTGGCTGGCGGTGGCCATGGTGATGTACCTGCATCTGGATACCAAGGTATCGGAGACACTGGACCATCGCCTGGCGGCTTCGGCAAACATGGTGGCCGGCCTCATTGCGCAACAACCCGAGTCCTTCACCCAGCCGTCGCAAGAACCATTACTGCTGTCGCCGTTAAGTGAAGGCGTCGCCTGTCAGATTCGCTCAGCCAGTGGTGAGATCCTGCTGCAGACCGCCGGTCCGCGCGGGGCCTCGTTAGCGGAAGCACAACCCGGTTTCTCTACCCGTACCATTGCCGGGGAGGAAT
>NZ_CAXBDN010000191.1:0-8696 GCF_963974375.1 uncultured Marinobacter sp. | reverse complement strand
TGCGGCGTTACGCACGCCCTTCGGCAGTTTGATGTCGCTCAGGTGAACAACCTGGTCCATTTCGATGTCGATCAGATCGATCTCGATGAACTCGGGCAGATCCTGGGGCAGACAGATGATTTCCAGCTCGTTGATCTGGTGAGTGATCATGCCACCCTGAAGCTTGACGGCCGGAGCCTTGTCTTCGTTCAGGAAGTGCAGCGGCACGTTCACGTGGATCTCGTGATCCTTGTCAACCCGCAGGAAGTCGGCGTGAGTCAGCAGCGGCTTGTAGGGGTGACGCTGCAGATCCTTCAGGATCACGCTTTCTTTCTTGCCATCCAGTTCGATGGTCACGATGTGAGAGAAGAAGGCTTCGTGTTCCAGCGCTTTCTTCAGCTCGTTGTGCCAGATAGCGATAGGAGTCGCTTCCTTGTTGCCGCCATAAATGATGGCAGGCATTTTCTTTTCTTCACGACGCAGGCGGCGGCTCGCACCCTTCCCCTGATCGCCACGAGGAAATGCTTCAATTACAAATTCCTGGGACATGGTCTGTACCTCGTTAGTTCATCTGCCGGGCCCGCGACCAGGCTTTGCGGCGACGAATTTGCAAATAGCCGGTCAGTGACCGGCACTTAAAGCAGAACTGGAGCGCCGTTTGCACAGGGCTCCAGTTCCGGATATGTCAGAGAGCGTTTTACAGGACTCTGGTGCTGAACGAGGGTTAACCCGGTTCAGACATTCTCGAACATGGCACTGATGGACTCTTCGTTGCTGACCCGACGAATCGATTCTGCCAGCAGTCCAGCCATTCCGAGGGGGCGGATTCTATCACACTTGAGGGCTTTGTCACCCAGCGGAATGGTGTCGCAGACCACCAGTTCATCAAGCTGTGACGAATTGATGTTTTCAATGGCCGGGCCAGACAGAACCGGGTGGGTGATGTAAGCGATGACGCGCGCAGCACCGTGTTCTTTCAGGGCATCGGCCGCCTTGCACAGGGTGCCAGCGGTGTCGACGATGTCGTCCACCATGATGCAGGTCTTGTCTTTGACATCACCGATGATGTGCATGACCTGGGAAACGTTCGCCTTCGGGCGACGTTTGTCGATAATGGCCAGGTCGGCATCGTCAAGGCGTTTGGCAATGGCCCGGGCGCGAACGACACCGCCAACGTCCGGGGAAACAACGATGAAATTCTCAAAACGCTGTTTCTCGATATCGGCCAGCAGGACCGGGGTAGCGTAGATGTTGTCTACCGGAATATCGAAGAAGCCCTGGATCTGGTCGGCGTGCAGATCAACCGTCAGTACGCGGTCGACACCAATGCTGGAAATCATGTCCGCAACAACTTTGGCGCTGATGGCAACCCGGGTAGAGCGTACCCTGCGATCCTGACGGGCGTAGCCGTAATAGGGAATGACCGCCGTGATACGGGTAGCGGAGGCGCGACGCAGGGCGTCTGCCATCACGATCAGTTCCATCAGGTTATCGTTGGTGGGGTAGCAGGTAGGCTGAATAATAAATACATCGTGGCCACGAACGTTTTCGTTGATCTCGACGGTGGTTTCGCCATCGCTGAATCGACCGACAGTTGCCTGTCCCATGGGGATGTGAAGTTTCTGGGCAATACTCTTGGCGAGCTCAGGATTGGCATTGCCGGCGAAAATCATCAGTTTGGACACGACGGAATCCTTCTGAAATTCGGTATTGGATTCGGAGGAAACAGGAGAAAGGTGGCTGGGGTGGCAGGACTCGAACCTGCGCATGACGGGATCAAAACCCGTTGCCTTACCACTTGGCGACACCCCAATATCATCGTGCTCTTTTGGCATCATTACAGCTCTGTCAGCTTTTTGTGTAGAGGTGAAATGTTCACCCCTTTAGCTACAAACCCGTCGATGCCGGAGGGTTTTCCTGCCCAGATCTTTCGGGCTTCGACTTCAGTTGCAAAACGTCCGAAGATGCAAGCACCGGTTCCGGTCAATCTTGCAGGTCCGAATTTGCTCAGCCAATCCATGGTGGATTTTACCTTTGGATACAGTTGTTTAACCACATCCTCGCAATCGTTTCGGAACCCTGTGATGTCTCCCTCAAAAGCGGGCGCTATTGTGATTCTAGGGGTATTCCTTGTCAACCCCCGGCTCGAAAATATTTCAGCGGTACTGATATGACAGTCGGGTTTGAGTACCACAAACCAGGCTTCGGGAGGGCAGGCATTGGTCAGCTGTTCACCGACACCTTCACCGAACGCCGCATGGCCGTGAACAAATACCGGTACGTCAGCACCAAGCTGAAGCCCCAGCCTGGCAAGCTGGGGCAGCGTAAGCCCGGTTTGCCACAGATGGTTGAGCGCCAGCAGGGTGGTGGCAGCGTTGGAGCTGCCGCCACCAAGGCCGCCGCCCATGGGTAGCCGTTTGTCCACCGTGATGGTGGCGCCAGCCCGGGGCTGGTTCACGGCGGCCTGCAACAGCCTGGCGGCCCTGAGAATCAGGTTGTCGTCATTGCTGACGCCAGGCATTGCCTCAGAGAGCGTCAGCTGACCGTCATGGCGGTTGGTGAAGGTGAGGGTGTCACCATGGTCCAGGAACTGAAACAGCGTCTGCAGCTCATGGTAGCCGTCCGGCCTGCGCCCGGTAATGTGCAGGAACAGGTTGAGTTTGGCCGGGGAGGGCAGGGAAATCGCAGTCATGGGTTGTTACAGGGGCTGCCAGTTGGTGATTACCAGGCGCACCAGCCGGTCGCCCTTGCGAGCGGTCAGCCGGGCAGGCAGGGCGGGGGTGTCTGCGATAAAGGCCTGCCAGCGTTCATAACGGATATTCCAGCCCTGCTGGCGAATTTCGGCGAGGGCACCCTGCTCGTCAAACAACAGCCGGTAATCCCTGCCCGGATCCGGCAGGCCGCGGACCCACCACACCAGACTGTCGATGGGCAGTTGCCAGCCGGTGGCGGCGGAAATCAGATTTTCCGGGTCGCTGGAGCGGTACTCATCGCCATTGGCCATGCGGATTTCGATAAAGCCGGGGCTGCCGGAGAGCTCGGTGCGCCCCATGCCCAGGAACGAGGAAGACAGATGCAGATCATATTGCTCCCGGTCCTGGGTCCAGCGATTGATGACCGCTGAGGCGTTCTCGCCGGGCTGCCGCACCGCCAGCTTGCCGTTCAGCTGCCATTGATCCAGGTTACTCAGCATGTTCTGGCGTTGCGCCCAGTCCGCCGGGGGCTGCTCGGTGAGACCTGCCGGCAGCGGGTCCTGGCTGATTGAGGCGCAGGCACTGACCAGCATGGCAAGGCCGAACATCAGGCTGCATCGCAGCAGGTGCCAGGTGCGCCCCGGGGGAAATGCGGATAAAAGCATCAAAGATCCTTGGCGCCGAGGCGTTCCAGGGTTTCGTTAAGTACCGGGTGCCCGGGATCCGCCTCCATGCCCAGCTTCCAGATAACCCTGGCCTGATTTTTGTCGCCACTGACCCATAGCGCCTCACCATAATGGGCCGCAATCTCCGCATCCGGCTCCTTTTCGAAGGCCTGGCGCAGATAGCTGATAGCCGCATCCACTTCGCCCAGCCGGAACAGGGCCCAGCCCATGCTGTCGAGAATGGCGGGGTTCTCCGGTTCCAGGGCAAGGGCCTGCTCGATCAGGGCCAGGGCTTCATCCAGGCGATCGGTATGCACGGTCAGTATATAGCCCAGCGCGTTGAGCGCTGTGGGGTTGTCGGGCTGTAATTCCAGCATCTTCCTGAGATCAGCTTCTGCGCTGTCAATATCGCCGGCTCGCTCGTGCATCATCGAGCGTGCGTACCGCAGTTGCTGATTGTCAGGGAAATCACGCAGGGCGGTGTCGGCGGATTCCAGGGCCAGTTCGTCGAGGTTTTCGGTCAGCAGCAGATTGACCTCGATGAGCCAGAGGCTTTCAGCCTGCTGCGGGCTGGATTCCCGCAGACTGACGATTCTCTCGACAGCCGACATGGGGTCTCCGGACTCGGCCCTCAGTTCTGAGGCCCGGCTCAGCGCGGGATAAAAGTGGTTGCCCTCGGTGACCTGTTCGTAAAAGGTGATGGCCTTGTCCGGGTCGCCTTCGGTTTCGGCGATCCGGCCCATGTAAAAGAGCGCCTCCGAGACATGCTGTCCCTGGGCCATCAGATGGCGAAGGTCCTCGCGGGCGACATCGGTTTCCTTGTTCTCGATCGCCACCAGGGCGCGGGACAGTCTCAGGCTGTGGGCATCCGGGTTGCGGTCCAGCAGTCGGCCAAATTCGTCCTGGGCAGCCTGCAGTTCGCCGGCATTGACCAGCATGCGGGCATGCAGGGTGCCCAGTTGCAGGTTTGCCGGATACCGGCGGGGATTCTTCTGCAGGTACAGCAGGGCTTCATCCTGTTGCCCGGTTTGGAAAAGCAGGTCCGCCCAGAGTACCAGTGCCGGCTGGAAATCCTGCTCTTCGGCCATCAGCGGTGCGAGGGTGGCCATGGCCAGTTCCGGCTCACCACTGAGGTTCTCCAGCAGCGCCTGGCTGTAGCGGAGTTCCGGATCAGCCGGATGCCGTTCGCCAAGTTGCCGGTAAAGGATCAGCAACTCCTGCTGCTGGTCGGGCGGCAGCCTGGCACCCATGGCTGCCAGACTGTCGAAGTCGGCATCACCGCCCAGCTTGAGAATCTCTTCCAGATGAAACAGCGCGCGTTCCAGATTGCCCTGGCGCAGAAAAACAACGGCCTGGGCCCGGTGGGCGTCATGGCTGACGGGGTCGACCTCCAGCCAGGTGTTGGCCAGCACCTCCTGGCAGCGCTGACTGTTCAGGGATTCGGCAATCAGCCCGGCGAATGACGCCGGTATCACGAGATTGCTGGGCGGCCTCCACGTAGTTGGCCAGCGTGACTTCATATTGCTGGCGCTGAGCCGCAATTTCGGCAGTCAGCAAAAGGTAAAGAACCTCTGGCGTAAACGACGCTTCATCGGTGACTGAGGTGCCAGTCGCTGTCTGCGGAACTGACGTGGCCCTGTCAGGTTGAGGCCGGGGCTGTTCGCCGGAGTCGCCGGGGTTATCAAGGCTTGCACAGCCGCTGAGCATTAGCAGGCTGGTGGCAAAAATCAGGGCGGTTCTTCGCATGGGGCATCCTGATGTTATTACAGCTATACCGGCCAGACGAAACAGTTATTCAGAGCCGGAGGTGCTTCTATGATGGCACAAGGATGGTCGGTTCCCAACCCGCGCGGCGGCCTGTCAGCGCCCATTAAAGATGAATACTCGGTAATTTCGGATACCGGCCGACCGTATGCGGGTGGCAGCGACGGCCCCACACCGCTAAAATAGCAGCCTTACCTATTTAAAGTCCGCCTTTCTGGTTGGGCATCGGGGTTCGCTGTTTCGCTATGGCACTGATAACACTTGGTATAAACCATCGCACAGCGCCGGTGGAAATCCGTGAGCGGGTGGCCTTTACGCCGGAACGCATGGCTGAGGCCTTCAAGGAGTTGCGGCTGGCCACAGGTACCACTGAGGCCGCGATCCTTTCTACCTGCAATCGCACGGAACTCTATCTGGCCGGTGACGATGATTGCGCACCCGCTATATTACGCTGGCTGGCCGGTTTTCATCAGATGCCGGTTGCTGACCTTGAATCCGCTATTTACCTGCACCGTGATGGCGAAGCCGTTCGTCATATGATGCGGGTGGCGGCAGGGCTGGATTCCATGGTGCTGGGGGAGCCCCAGATTCTGGGACAGCTCAAGGATGCCTATGCCCTGGCCCGGGAACACGGCGCCAGCGGCACCTTCCTGACCCGGTTGTTCGAGCACACCTTTTCCGTGGCGAAGCGGGTTCGTACCGAAACGGCTATCGGTGAGAATCCGGTGTCGGTGGCCTATGCCGCTGTCAGTATGGCAAATCACATCTTTTCCGACATGGCCAATAACCGTGCGCTGCTGATTGGCGCCGGCAAGACCATCGAACTGGTCGCCCGTCACCTGTCAGATGCCGGGGTCAGTGAGTTTGTGGTGGCCAACCGCACCCTGGAGAAAGCCCAGGCGCTGGCAGATCAATACGGCGGCCGGGGTATTGTGCTTTCTGAAATTCCGCAATATCTGCGGGACGTGGACATTGTCATTTCGTCCACCGCCAGCCCGTTGCCGATACTGGGCAAGGGTGCTGTCGAGCGGGCCCTGAAGAAACGCAAGCATCGCCCCTACTTCATGGTGGACATTGCGGTGCCCCGGGACATCGAGCCGGAGGTGGCCCGTCTGGACGACGTGTACCTGTATACCGTCGATGACCTGCGCCAGGTCATTGAGGAAAACCTGCGTTCCCGTGAGGGTGCAGCGCGGGAAGCCGAGCACCTGATCATGGCAGGTACTCAGGATTTCCTCAGCCAGATTCGTGCGCTGGATGCGGTGTCCACCCTCAAGCAATACCGCGAGCGGGCCGAGTTGCTGCGGGACGTGGAGGTCAGCAAGGCCATCAAGGCCCTGGGCAATGGTGGCGATCCTGAAACAATCCTTCGCAGCCTGGCCAGGGGCCTGACCAACAAGCTGATCCATCAGCCTTCAGTACAGGTGCGCAAGGCTACCGCTGACGGGCGTCCCGAAGTCACTGAATGGTTGCGGGAGCTGCATCAACTCGAATCCCTGGATCCCCAGGACGCGCCGCACACTCTGGAAAAACTATGAAGCCATCCATTCAGGCCCGCCTCGAGCAGCTGGTTGAACGCTACGAGGAGGTCAGCGCGTTGCTGAGCGATCAGGGCGTGATTGCAGACCAGAACCAGTTCCGGGAACTGTCCCGGGAGTTCTCGGAAATTGAGGCCGTGGTCCGGTGTTTCCGCAGCTGGCAGCAAACCGTTGAAGATATCCGGACCGCCGAGGATCTGGCCGGCGACAGTGATCCCGAAATGCGGCAAATGGGCCAGGAAGAGCTTCAGGATGCCCGCCGTCGCAACGAAGAACTCGACGCAGAGCTGCAGCGGCTGATGCTGCCGCGAGACCCTAACGATACCAGTAACGTGTTTCTGGAAATCCGTGCTGGCACGGGCGGTGATGAGGCGGCCATTTTTGCCGGCGATCTGTTCCGCATGTATTCCCGCTACGCCGAACGTCAGCGCTGGCAGGTGGAGGTATTGAGTCAAAGTGACGGCGAGCACGGTGGCTTCCGGGAAATCATCAGCCGGGTCAGTGGTGACGGGGTTTATGGCTCGCTCAAGTTCGAGTCCGGCGCCCACCGGGTGCAGCGGGTTCCGGAAACGGAATCCCAGGGCCGTATTCATGCCTCTGCCTGTACCGTGGCGGTAATGCCTGAAGCCGACGAAGCCGAAGCGGTGGAGATCAACAAGGCGGACCTGCGGGTCGATACTTTCCGGGCCTCTGGTGCCGGTGGCCAGCACGTCAACAAGACCGACTCAGCGATCCGCATTACCCATATACCTACGGGCATGGTGGTGGAGTGTCAGGACGAGCGCTCGCAGCACAAGAACCGGGCCCGGGCCATGAGCCTGTTGCTGTCCCGCCTGCAGAACGTCGAGCGGGAAAAGCAGGAGATGAGCCAGGCGGCTACCCGCAAAAGCCTGGTGGGCAGTGGTGACCGTTCCGAACGTATCCGGACCTACAATTTCCCCCAGGGCCGGGTGACCGATCACCGCATCAACCTGACCCTGTACCGTCTGGATGAAGTCATGGCGGGCGATCTGGACTCGGTACTGGTGCCGTTACAGCAGGAACATCAGGCGGAATTGCTGGCCACCTTGTCCGATGAGCACTGAGCCCCACAGCTGCAACCATCTCATCCAATGGGCGATAGACGCCATTCGCGGCGACTCACCGCGGCTGGATGCCGAGTTGCTGCTGGCGGAAGTCACCGGCTGGAGCCGCACCAGCTTTCGGGCCTGGCCAGAGCGCGACGTCCCTGTCGAGCATGAGTCCAGGTTCCGGATGCTGGTCAACCAGCGCGCCGAGGGGCACCCGGTTGCCCACCTGCTGGGTCTGCAGGAGTTCTGGTCGCTGCCGTTGAAGGTGAATCCGACAACCCTGATTCCACGAGCGGACACCGAATGTCTGGTGGAAGCCGCACTGGAATTGCCGTTGCCTGAGTCGGCTCTGGTGGTGGATCTGGGCACGGGTACCGGGGCCATCGCCCTGGCCCTGGCCAGTGAGCGTCCGTTGTGGCAAGTCAGCGCCTGTGACCGGGTAGCCGGTGCAGTTGCGCTGGCCAGGGCCAACGCCGAGGCACTCAGTCTGCCGGTAGCGATCTATCAGGGCAGCTGGTTCGGTGGCCTGCCGGATATCCGCTTTGATCTGATCATATCCAACCCGCCCTATATCGCCGAAAACGATCATCATCTGGCCCGGGGCGATGTCCGTTTTGAGCCCCACAGCGCGCTGGTGTCGGGCCCTGATGGTCTGGATGATATCCGCCATATCATTGCCGGGAGTCCGGACTGGCTGGCCCGGCATGGCTGGCTGGTGCTGGAGCACGGCTACGATCAGGGCGAAGCGGTGCGCGGGATTATGGCCGATGCCGGTTTTGAGGACGTTGCGACCAGGCAGGACTACGGCCACCGGGATCGGTTGACCCTCGGTCGTTTTGAGGGATAAGCGTGTCAGACCGAAAACTACCACACAGGAGTTACCATGCTCAGCGATGACGAACTGCTTCGTTACAGTCGCCAGATTCTGATTCCCCGCTTTGATGTGGCCGGGCAACTGAAGCTGAAACAGGCCCGGGTACTGGTGGT
>NZ_CAXBDN010000190.1:0-8708 GCF_963974375.1 uncultured Marinobacter sp. | reverse complement strand
GGCGTTATTACGATGTACTGACCCGAATGTACGAACCCATGCCGGACCAGCCCACTGTCGTGTCATTGACAGACCAGCAACCTGCCGATGACACCAACGGCGCCGAAAACACAAACCTTCCGCTGACCGAGATGACCCTGGTCCTGCCGCGGGAACTGGGAATGCCACCACCCACCCTCTGAAGAAACCTCATATCGGGTCGGATTCGACCGCCGTCACAGCATGTTCCACCTGTTCCGAGGTAAACCCCCTTCGGTTCAGAAAGCCGGCCTGGCGTGCCATTTCAGGCCAGTCGTTACGGATATCCCCCAGACCGAATCGTTTTCGCCGGGCTTGTACAGCGCATGCCTGCCAACTGGCCTCAGTTATCTCCGACAACGCCTGAGGCGTTGCCATGATGCCTTTGTGCTGCAGGTCCGCGCGGATTTTCAAAGGCCCGTAGCCTGCTTCCTTGCGTTGCCGGACCAGCATCTCGGCAAATCGCAGATCGCTCAGCCAGTCCCTGTCTTCATAATCATCCAGCACAGGAGCAATAACCGAGGCTTCAAAGCCTCGCTGCCGCAACTTGATGACCAGTTCATGACGGCTGTGCTCACGGCGGGCAAGCAGGCGCAGCGCCACTGCTCTGACCTCGTCTTCAGGCGTTGCATAAACAGTTGCCGATTTCCGTTTACCTGTCCTGTTACCGAAGCTTGCCATACATACCCGTTCACACACTCATTAACATAATCCCGCCGGCCTTCCCCCGTGCTTTCGAAAGCCGCGATCAAACGATAGACTAGGCGCCCTGCTCAGCTCCACCGGAGTTCTCTCTGTGCGGAGTTGTATTTTTCCCTGTGATTGTCAAACCCCGGGGAATGGACTTCATGAAGGATACCGACATGGCTGCATTTATCCAGAAGCTCTTCAGAAAACGCGCTCCTGCTGCTTCCGCCCCGGCCAAGGGTTCGAACAAAAAGAGCCCTCAGCCCGGCAGCCAGAAACCCGAGCCCCGCAAGTCAGCGGAGCTCGCGGAGCCTACAGGACAGTCACAAATTGACCAGCAACGGGCCGCACTGGCTCTGGAAGTGGATCAGCACACCCTGGCAGAACTTGCCCTTGAGGGTCTGGCGGCGGATATCCGTCTGAAAGCCGCTGACGGCCTGACTGACAAAGCGTTGCTGATGGATGTGCAGAAACGTGCAAAAAACCGCGACAAGGGTGTCTACCAACTGACCCGCCAACGTCTGCAGGCTATTCGGGAGGAAGAGGACAGGCAGGCAGCCACCCGTCAGGCGATCGAACAAACCATCGGTCAGGTCGAAGACCTTGCCGAAACCGCCGATGTATCACTCTACGAAGCCCGCCTGATAAACCTCGAGCGCCACTGGACCGCCAACGCCGCCAACGCATCCAACGAACAGCTCACTCGCTATCTGGATGCACTGCACCGATGCAGAGAGCGCGTTGAAGCCATTACCCGGGAAAAGGCCCTCGAAAGCTACCGGATCCAGCAAAACCAGCAGCGACAGCAGACTCTCGAGTTGCTTGGTACTACTCTGGACGAGCTTCGCCAGCAGTTGCCCAGTACCAACGCCTTGCCGTCGCTGGATGCACTGACACGGACTCAGGAGAACCGGTGGCTCGAAGCAACCCGGGACACCGATGTCAGCAAGGACCAGCAAAAGCAGTACGAAGCCAGCATGCATGCCGTCAAATACTACATTGCAGCCCTGCAGCGCTATGTTCAGCACGAACCACAGATCGAAGGTCTGATCGCCCCCACAGAAACCAGTGAGGCAGAGACGTCAGAGGCCTCCGCAGCCGCCGACATTCTGGCTGCCATTGACTGGCCATCCAGTTTTCCTGCGCCCGTTGCGCTGGATGCGCTGCAGGCATCAGCGAAAGCAGCCCAACAGAAAATCGTCGCGGCGAAGGAAACAGTCGATACCAGTGGTCAGAAGGAACAGCTGGAGCGTGTGATCAGCCAGTTGGAAGAAAGCCTGGACGCGAACCTGCTGAAAGAATCACGGCAGCATCTGAAGCAGGCCCAGGCACTTGTAAAGCAGCTGGGTGGCCGCAACAGCGATCCTTTCAGGGCTCGCCTGCAACGGTTATCCGGCCAGGTTCACGATCTTGGCGACTGGCAGGGCTTTGCCACCACGCCGAAACAGACGGCACTGTGCGAGCAGATGGAGTACCTGGCGGCGCAACACATGGAGCCGGAAGCCAAGGCGGGGAAGATCCAGGAGCTACAGAAAGAATGGCGGGCCCTGGGCGGGTCTTCTGACCGAACCCTGTGGCAACGCTTCAAGGAGGCCTCAGACCAGGCCTTTGAGCCCTGCAAAGCCTACTTTGAGGCCAAATCAGACCTCAAGAAAGTCAACCTGGCCAGGCGCCAGGCCATTTGTGATCAGCTCGCAGAGTTCCTGCAAATGAGCGACTGGGCCTCGGTGGACTGGAAACTGGCCGAGAAAATAGAGCGTACCGCCCGTGAGGAATGGCGCGCGGCATGGCCTGTGGAGTTCCGGGACAACCGGTCTGTGCAAAAGCGGTTCGATCAGGAACTCAACGCCCTGAGCGAAAGGCTGGATCAGGAACGTCTGCGGAACGAAGCCCTCAAGGCGGAAATCGTCGAGCGCGCAGAAGCGTTGATAGAACACCTTCCGGTCGCAGAAGCCATGAGCCACGCCAAAAATCTCCAGCAAGAGTGGCAGCAGGTTGGTATCACCCGCCACCGAGAGGATCGAAAGCTCTGGAAAGCGTTCCGGGCCGCCTGCGACCAGGTCTTCGCGCGCCGTGACGAGGAGCGGAAACAGCAAAAGGATCAGTCCATTGCCGCTGACAATACGGCACGGGAAGTTCTGGCCCGGGTACAGGCAATGCTGGAAAGCGCACCAACAGAAACCGATCCCGAACAGCTCAGTGAAATTCGCAAGACACTGACCAGCGCGCTGTCGACAGAGATATCCCAAACCGTCAGGCGGGAGATCAGCGATAGCCTCGCGGCCATCAGTGAGGTGGTGGCTTCCCAGGCGCAACGACAGCAGACAGGTCTCTGGGCAACAGCCATTCAGCAGCGACGCCTGGGGCAACTGGATACCAGCTCACTGCCACCGAACTGGCCTGGCCTGGCAGACAGTGTTCCCGGCGTGGGTGGTGAAGAACTGGTGGTCATGGCGGAGATCCTGTCCGGCAAGGAATCCCCGGAAGACCAGCAGGCACTGCGAATGGAACTACAGGTCAGGCGCCTGGCCCAGGGACTCGGCAGCGGTGCCCAGAGTCACGCCGAGACAAGTCTTGAGACCCTGATTGCCCAATGGTGTCTGATACTGCCAGACACCGAGCTGTCAGAAGCTCTGGAGCAACGGTTGCTGGCAGTTCTTTCAGACTGAGTTCGGGCTAAACTTCATACCCGCTGAGCAGCGGCGGGTTAACTGCGCGGGCGGTCCGGCGCCGCATCATTTGTGGACATATTGTCACCTGCGCCGACACGAACCCTGTGGCAACCGCTATGGCCGTTGCCTACAATGAATCTTGTAACGCTGTGGAACCGAACTCAGTCCACAGCCCGGCCTGGCTCGTATGTGATATAACAATACAGGTCCAGAGATGTGGCGCTGTCGCCTCTTGCGGAATCCCGGCCATCAGACTCAGGTATCCAGTGATATGACGAATTCAGGCAGTTCGGTAGTGAGCAGTTCCTTATGGAAGCGGGCCAGAACGTTTGCCACAGGCGCGCTGGTGGTTGCACCGTTACTGGTGTTTGGTTCCATGACCTTGCAGGCCAGTGCCGACCGTAACGCGGTCTTTGAGCCGGTCGCCCCGACCATTGATCAGGCCCGGGCCAATATACTGATTGCGCGCCAGCTTCAGTTTACTCACTTTCGCGACCAGCCCATCAACGACGAACTCTCAGCCGAGGTCTTCGAAGCGTATCTGGACTATCTGGATGGCCAGAGAATTTATCTGACCGGTGAGGACATCGCGCGTTTCGATTCGATAAAACAGCGGCTAGGCAATTCGCTGAAAACCGGCCAGCTGCAGCCGGGTTTCGATATTTACAATACTGTTCAGAAACGCATTATCGAGCGGCTTGATTTTGCCTTGAACATGCTGGACGACGGCCTGGAGACGCTCAGCTTTACCGGCGATGAAAGCGTCATGCTGGATCGCTCGGAAGCCGACTGGGAGCCTGATTCCGAGGCCCTGAACCGGTTGTGGGAGAAGCGTGTTCGCAATGCGGTTCTCGCGCAACGCCTGAACGGCAGTAGCGACGAGGAAATACTGGAAGTGCTGACCCGCCGTTACGAGGGCCAGCGCAAACGCATTTCACAGATGCGCAGCGAAGATGCCTTCCAGGCCTACATGAACGCCTTTACCAGTATCTGGGACCCGCACACAACGTACTTTTCTCCCAGAAACTCGGAAAACTTCAACATAAATATGAGCTTGTCCCTTGAGGGCATTGGCGCTGTATTGCAGGCCGACAATGAATACACGAAAGTGGTACGACTTGTTCCCGGCGGCCCGGCGTCCCGCCAGGGACAACTCAGTCCTGCCGACCGGATCATCTCGGTAACCCAGGAAGATGACGAGCAACCGGTTAACGTCATCGGCTGGCGTCTAGATGAAGTAGTGGACCTGATTCGTGGTCCCCGCGGTTCGGTGGTCACCCTTGAAGTCATTCCATCCACTGCCAGTGACGAGACCGTAACCCGTTCTATCGCCATTACCCGGGATCAGGTAAAACTGGAAGAGCAGAGTGCCAGCAGTGACGTTATCGAGTTGCAGCGGGATGACCAGAGCTACCGCATCGGTGTTATCGATATCCCGACGTTCTATGCTGATTTTCAGGCGATGCAGCGGGGCGACCCCAATTACACCAGCACCACCCGTGACGTGCGACGCCTGCTCGGTGAACTGCAGGAGCAGGAGGTGGACGGCCTGGTAGTGGATCTCAGAAATAACGGGGGTGGCGCTCTCCATGAAGCCAACGACCTGGTCGGTCTGTTTATTGACCAGGGGCCCACGGTACAGATCAGAAACGCCAACAATGAAGTGCAGGTGCTGACGGATCAGGATCCCTCCGTTGCCTACGACGGCCCCATGGTGGTTCTGGTCAATCGCATGAGTGCGTCCGCCTCTGAAATATTTGCCGGTGCCATCCAGGACTACGGCCGGGGCCTTGTGGTTGGCTCCCAGACTTTCGGCAAAGGCACGGTGCAGGCGGTACGGTCCCTCAATCATGGCCAGCTCAAGATTACCCAGGCTCCACCCAGCACCGGGGGGTCATTCCTGACATTGAAATTCCATCACGAGTGGACGCCACTCGCATCGGGGAGGACGCCCTGACCCGTGCCCTGCCCTGGGATCAGATCGATGCCGTACCGCATCAACGTTATTTCGATTTCAGCGGGGTGATTGACAGCCTTCGTGACCGCCACAACCAACGCTTTTCGGAAAGCCCGGACTTCAGGCTGCTGCAGAAGGAAATCGACTTCCTCAAGGAGCAACGGACTGTCAATATGGTCAGCCTCAACGAAGATAAACGTCGCGCCTATCAGAGCGAGCTGGAGCGTCGGCAGTTGGTTATCGCCAATGCCCGCCGCCAACTGCGGAATGAAGAAGCCTTCAAGACATTCCAGGATATGGAGAAATGGCAGGAACAGGAAGCCGCATCCGCCCACGGCAACGATGACGATGAGCTCGACTTCATTGTAAAAGAAGGCGGTTATATCATGGCGGATATGCTGGAACTCGATCGCCGGATGGCCAGCATCATCACCGACGAGCAGGTGGCAACGGCTAAAGCGGATTAGATCCGGACGCAAGCCTTACCGGTATTCCGGAAAAAAACCGCCGTTCCTCAAGAACGGCGGTTTTTTTGTTCCGGCGCAAAGCCTGCGGGCCGGTATGTTACCGGAACAGTGAACGCATGCCGGCCAGATCCGGGCTCTCAACCAGGCCTTTTTCAGTAACAATGACATCTAGCAGGCTGGCGGGGGTAACATCAAACACCGGGTTAAAGACCGCAACGCCTGACGGCGCCAGCTGTATACCGCGAATTTCCCGAACCTCAGTGCCCTCTCTTTCTTCGATTGGAATACTTCCGCCGCTTTCAAGGGACATATCCACGGTACTGGACGGCGCCACGACCATGAACCGTACATTGTGGTGCCGGGCCAGAACCGCCAGACCATAGGTGCCGATTTTGTTGGCGACATCACCGTTTGCGGTAATCCGGTCGGCTCCGACAATCACCCAGCGAACCTCCCCGGCCGCCATAATGGCGGCCGCAGCGCCGTCAGCATTCAGGGTTACCGGGATATCATCCTGCGACAGTTCCCAGGCGGTCAGTCGGGATCCCTGCAACCACGGCCGGGTTTCGTCCGCGAAAACCCGCTTCAGGAGTCCGGCCTCATGGAGCCGGCGCACCACACCCAATGCCGTACCGTATCCTCCTGTTGCCAGGGCACCGGTATTGCAGTGAGTCAGTACTGAAAAAGGCTGCCCGGCGGCTGTATCCGCCATGAAATCCAGGGCCAGATCCGCCATGGTCAGATTCGCCGCCAGATCTTCCTGATGGATGGCGACAGCTTTATCAGCCAGCTGCTGGATGGCCTCGTCCCGACTGTTGCAGGTTTCCAGAACCTGCTTCATTTTCTCCAATGCCCAGAACAGATTCACCGCAGTCGGGCGGGAGGCTGCCAGTTCGTCTATGGCATCATGCACCTCTTCCCTCCAGCGGCGATCATCCGCACCCCGGGCAGCAAGGGCGACACCGTAAGCGGCACTGATGCCGATGGCCGGCGCACCCCGGACCACCATGTCACGGATGCACTGGGCCACCCCCGACGCACCTTCAATGGTCAGCCAGTGTTCCTCCGCCGGTAACAGCCGCTGATCCAGCAATTCCAGGCTGTGCTCCTGCCAACGCATGGCCACGGTGCCGAGGCGTCGGGATCCGTGCTGGCCAGCATGTTGGCCACTGCGGCTGGCAATGGTTGTTGGACCGGTACCGGACTCTGACATTTTTACCTCCTGAAAATACGTGACGATGAACCCGGGCACAAGGACTTGCAACGGATGCGGGCCACCAAACCGTGTCCAGTATAACCGGTTCAGGGTAGTCGCTCCTCTCCGCCGCCGGTATACTTTGAGCCTGCCGGGCCCTGGTTGTTCCCTGCCGGCCAAATCCATCCGCAACATCAGGTTTTTCATGACTGCCGAAACCATTATTGCTGCCGATCTGCGGATCAACGCCCGCTGGATACTTCCGGTGGAGCCCGCCGGAGTTGTTCTTGACCACCATGCGGTCCTGATTCAGGGCGATCGTATTGCCGCAGTCATACCGCAGGCGGAAGCGGACCGGCAGTGCCGGGCAAGGGAAACTGTTGATCTTAACCAGCACGTGGTGATGCCAGGGCTTATCAACCTTCACGGCCACGCAGCGATGTCGCTGTTCCGCGGCATGGCAGACGACCTGCCGCTGATGACCTGGCTCAACGAACATATCTGGCCGGCCGAAGGCCGTTATGTCAGCGAGAAGTTCATCGCCGATGGTACCCGGCTGGCGATGGCTGAGATGCTGCGCACGGGTACTACCCTGTTTTCCGATATGTATTTCTTCCCGGAAGTGGCGGCCCAGATGGCGCGGGACAGCGGTATGCGTGCCCAGATCTGTTTTCCCCTGATAGACATGCCCACTCCCTGGGGCAGTGGCCCTGAAGACTACCTGGCAAAGGGTACCGATCTGATTCAGCAGTGGCAGAGCGACCCCTTCATCCAGATTGCCATCGGCCCCCACGCGCCCTACACGGTTTCCGACGGCCCGCTGCAGCAAGCGCTGGCGCTGGCGGAAGCGCAGGGTAGCAGAATCCAGATTCACCTCCACGAAACCGCGTTTGAGGTGGATGAAGCATTGAAGCAGTCCGGGAAGCGGCCAATACAGCGGCTTGCGGAACTGGGGCTGATGTCCGGCAACACCCAGTGCGTTCATATGACAGCGCTCAGTGAAGACGATATAGATACCGTCCGCCGCAGCGGCGCCCACGTCATTCACTGCCCGCAGTCCAATCTGAAACTGGCCAGCGGCTTCTGCCCTGTGACAAGGCTGATGGCGGCCGGAATCAACGTCGCCATTGGTACTGACGGTGCCGCCAGCAATAACAGCCTCGACATGTTCGCCGAGCTGTCGACGGCAGCCATGGTTGCCAAAGCCGTGTCCGGTGACGCGGCCTCTGTCAGCGCCCATCAGGCGCTGGCCATGGCTACAATCAACGGTGCCCGTGCGCTTGGTCGTGATAACGAACTGGGGTCACTGGTACCGGGCAAACTGGCGGACCTGATTGCAGTGGATCTCAGCGACCCCTACCTCCAGCCGGTTTACGACCCGGCCTCTCACCTGGTTTACAGCAACCACGGCCGCCAGGTGAGCCACAGCTGGATTGCCGGCGTACCCCAATTACAGGACGGCCGCCTGACCCGCATCGACGTTCCAGACCTGATGCTGAAAGTCGATGAATGGCGGCAACGAATTTCCAATACGCGATAAACCTTTGCAGAACAGGCAGACAGCAGCCATGACCGAACAGAACGTAGACCGTAGCGAAATTGCCAAGTTTGAGGCTCTGGCCAGCCGCTGGTGGGATCCATCCAGTGAATTCCGCCCACTGCACGACATCAATCCGCTTCGCCTGAATTATATTGACGAACGCGCGCCACTG
>NZ_CAXBDN010000189.1:0-8717 GCF_963974375.1 uncultured Marinobacter sp. | reverse complement strand
GGCAAGCCAAACTACGATTCGGTCAGTGTGGCATTGTGTGAACAGGCGCTGGACAAGGCCGGCCTGCGCAAGTCCATCATGATCGACTGCAGCCACGCCAACTCCAATAAGGATCCCGCGATCCAGCCGCTGGTGCTGCAGGACGTTACCCATCAGATTCTGGAAGGTAACCAGTCCATCCAGAGCCTGATGGTGGAGAGCAACCTGAACTGGGGCAACCAGTCTATTCCCCAGAATCTGGCGGACCTCAAATACGGCGTATCGGTGACCGATGCCTGCATTGACTGGCCAGCCACCGAGAAAGCATTGCGGGACATGCGCGACAAACTCAAGGACGTGCTGCCCAAACGGATCCGCTGAAACAGGTCCGTTTTACGCCTGCAATGAAAAGGCCTGCCCGGATTCACCCGGCAGGCCTTTTGTTTTTGAGCTGGCACGCAAGCACGGGGCCGGATGTCAGAATGCGCCACCGGCTGGAGCATTCACCCCTTCCACAGCACCCATCCAGTCCAGGCGATCACGAAGCTGCACCACCTCACCAATAATAATCAGCGTTGGCGCAGCAACCCCACTGTTTTCCACCCGTTCAACTATGGTGCTCAGGGTGCCGGTGACAACCTTCTGATCCGGCGTGGTGCCACGGGACACCAGCGCCACCGGCATGGATTTCGCCATGCCGTGGTCAATCAGCTCCCGCACAATAATGGGCAGTCCCACCAGACCCATGTAGAAAACCAGGGTCTGGTTGGTCTGGACAAAGTCCCGCCAGGGCAGATCACAGGTATCGTTCTTCAGATGGCCGGTCACAAAGCGCACCGACTGGGCGTAATCCCGGTGGGTCAGCGGAATACCCGCATAGGCTGCACAGCCCGATGCGGCGGTAATACCCGGCACCACCTGAAACCTCACTCCGGAACTGGCCAGGGTTTCTATCTCCTCCCCGCCCCGGCCGAAGATAAACGGATCCCCGCCCTTCAGGCGAACCACCCGCAAGCCTTGCTGGGCAAGGTCCACCAGCCGTTGGTTGATCTGCTCCTGCGGCACCGAATGATTGGCGCGCTGTTTGCCGACGTGCTGAAGTTCCGCTGACTCCGGGATCAGATTCAGGATTTCCTTCGAGACCAGGCGGTCATACAGCACGATCTGGGCTGACTGCAATATCCGCCAGGCCTTCAGCGTCAGCAGTTCCGGATCACCGGGGCCGGCACCCACAAGGAACACCTCACCAGGTGAAGTGTTGGGGTTCCGGGTAACCGGGTTTTCCCGATAACGGGGAGGCATTCCGGGCGTCTGCGCATCCTGCGTCTTTTCGTTCATTGGATCCTTTCCTGACCTCGCATGTAGGGGCGCAATACCTCAGGAATCACAATGCTGCCGTCTGCCTGTTGATAGTTCTCCATCACCGCAATCAGGGTGCGACCGACCGCCAGGCCGGAGCCGTTCAGGGTATGCACCGGCTCGGGCTTGCCGGTGTCCGGGTTGCGCCAGCGGGCCTGCATGCGGCGAGCCTGGAAGTCACGGGTATTGGAGCAGGAGGAAATTTCACGG
Source organism: uncultured Marinobacter sp. (assembly GCF_963974375.1). Taxonomy (GTDB): domain Bacteria; phylum Pseudomonadota; class Gammaproteobacteria; order Pseudomonadales; family Oleiphilaceae; genus Marinobacter. Next base: position 7,169 of record NZ_CAXBDN010000189.1, on the reverse strand, counting down.
TACTTGTCCTGGCCCGGCAGCCACACCTCAAGATCGTAGGTACGCGCGGCAGCAAAGCCGATATCACCGCCACACAGGGCGACAACCCGGTAAGGCAGGTCCAGTAACTGCAGGATCTTCTCGGCATGGCCGGTCAGCTCATCGAGCGCGGCGTCGGAATCCTGCGGCCGGACGATATGAATCAGCTCGACCTTGTCGAATTGGTGCTGTCGGATCATGCCGCGGGTATCGCGACCGTGAGACCCGGCCTCACTGCGAAAACTGGGTGTGTGGGCCACAAATTTGAGGGGCAGTTCGCTGGCATCAATGATGGTATCGGCCACCAGATTGGTCACCGGCACTTCCGCAGTAGGAATCAGGTAGAGCGGCTGATCACCGGCGGTGCGGAAAAGGTCTTCCTCGAACTTGGGCAGCTGACCGGTGCCAAACAGAGTATTGGCATTCACCAGATACGGTACATAGGTTTCCGTGTAGCCGTGCTCTGCGGTGTGCTGATCCATCATGAACTGGGCCAGCGCCCGGTGCAGCCGGGCAATAGGGCCAGTCATGGCGACAAAACGGGAATGGGCCAGCAGGCTGCCCCGTTCAAAGTCGATGCCCTTCAGGCTTTCACCCAGACTGACATGGTCTTTCACCTCAAAATCGTAGGTGCGCGGAGTGCCCCAGCGACGGACCTCGACGTTGTCTTCCTCACTCTCACCTTCGGGAACGTCTTCATCAGGCAGATTCGGAATACCTGCCAGAAAGGCATTCAGCGATTCCTGAACCGCACGCAGATTGTCTTCGGCCTCGGCCTTCTGCTGCTTCAGGCTTTCCACTTCCTGCAACAGGGGCGCGATGTCCTCCCCGGCGGCCTTGGCTTTGCCGATGGATTTTGACCGCTTGTTCTGCTCGCTCTGCAGGTTCTCGGTCTGAACCTGAATGGCACGGCGCTTTTCCTCGAGTTCGTCAAAAAGCTTGCGCTCAAACGTAAAGTGCTTGACCGCCAGACGGCGGACGATCTCGTCGGTTTCGGCACGAACGCGTTTGGGGTCGAGCATGGGTATCCCTGTGGTCAGTTGGAAGTTGTCAGAATCTGGCAGGCATTATACCTGTTACTGCAAGGTGACGTTAAGGTTGCGGATAGCGCTGCTGAGGACTACGGCGATTGAGTTCGTCCAGCCGCGCCCGCTTTTCGGCCAGTTTGATCTCCAGGCCCCGGGGTACCGGCTGGTAGTAACGACGGTCCGCCACCGCTTCCGGAAGGTAACTTTCACCGGCCGCAAAGGCTTCAGGCTCGTCATGGGCGTAGCGGTAGTCATCGCCATGCCCCAGGCTTTTCATCAACGCGGTGGGGGCGTTACGCAGGTGCACCGGTACCTGATAATCCGGGTCCTTGCGAATATCCGCGCGGCACTGGTTATAGGCCTTGTAGATGGCATTGCTCTTGGGCGCCAGCGCCAGAAAGGTAGCCGCCTGGGCAAGTGCCAGCTCACCCTCCGGCGAACCCAGGCGCTCCTGCACATCCCAGGCATCCAGGCACAACCGCAGGGTCCGGGGATCGGCATTGCCTATGTCTTCAGAGGCCATGCGCAGCAGGCGCCTGGCGATGTAGACAGGATCCGCACCGCCGTCCAGCATCCGGCATAACCAATAGAGCGCGCCATCCGGATCAGACCCCCGCACGGACTTGTGCAAGGCGGAAATCTGATCGTAAAAAACGTCGCCACCCTTGTCGAAACGACGCAGACTGCTTTGCAACACCTGCTCAAGCACCGCTTCGGTAATCACCGGATGGCCATCGGCATCGGCTTCAGCAAGATCCGACGCCACTTCCAGCACGTTCAGGGCCCGCCGGGCATCGCCACCACCGGCCGACGCAATCAGCGCAAGTACCGAAGGTTCCACCCGGAACTTGCCGGCAAGTCCCTGCTCCGCCATCACCGCCCGCTCCAGCAGCGCCAGTAGATCCGATTCTTCGAGATCCTTCAGCACATAGACACGGGTACGGGACAGCAACGCACTATTCAGCTCAAAGGATGGATTTTCAGTGGTGGCGCCGACAAAGATGAAGGTACCGTCTTCGATGTGCGGCAGGAAGGCATCCTGCTGGCTTTTGTTGAAGCGGTGAACCTCATCAACGAACAGCAGTGTGTCGCGGCCCTCCGCCTGCTTGCGATGGCGGGCCCGGTCTACTGCCGCCCGAATGTCCTTGACCCCTGCCAGCACCGCTGACAGTGTTTCATAGCCCAGATCTCCGACACTGGCCAGCAGCCGTGCAAAGGTGGTTTTGCCTACACCGGGAGGGCCCCAGAGAATCATGGAATGCAACTGGCCGTGCTCTACCGCCAATCGGAGCGGCTTGCCGGGGCCCACCAGATGCGTCTGTCCGACATAGTCATCCAGGCTGCGAGGCCGCATCCTGGCGGCCAGGGGCTCGAAGCCCCTGGGTTCATCAAACAGACTCTGCGTCATTACTGCAGGCCCTTGATGACGTCAACACCCTCCGGATAATCCAGCCGGAAAGCGCTGTCCGGAAGATCCTCGTTCAGTACGATTCCACCGAAGCTGATCAGGGTACGCTGGGCCAGGGAATCTTCCAGCTCCATTTCCTGAAGCTCGCCGTCAAAGAAGACCAGGGTCAGGGAAATGAACAGCGAGTCCTCGGATTTCGGCTCCAGAATATACACCCGGGTAAACTCACCCAGCACCCGCTCATCAACCCGGTAGACGTCTGACAGACCTTCCACCTCGCCACTGAGCAGCAAGGCCGGTGTCACCGAGACCTGTTCATCCAGTTCCTGAACCGTCACCTGCTCAAGGTCCGGATCGTACACTTCCACGGTTTTGCCATCGCTGACAATAAACTGGTTGGCCGGTGGCCGGGTTTCCCAGTAAAACAGACCAGGGCGCTTGGCCCGGAGTTTTCCTTCGGTTTCCTGCACCACCAGGCCACGGTCGTCCGCCACTTCCTGGGTAAAGCTGGCCTGAAAGGTACCGTAATCTCTCAGCAGGTCGGACAGTCGTTCCGCCGCGCCCTCACTGTGGGTACCCGCCGCTGCGGCCGTCAGGGCCCAGGGCAGCAGCACCGACAGTGCCAGCAGTTGTTTGACTGAGTTCAGCATCATACATAACCTCCCCGGAATCCGGGATCAGTGTTTGGGTGGTGGCGGTGCCAGGACCTCTCGCGAGCCATTATGGCCTGCGGAACTGACAACCCCGGCGGCCTCCATGGCCTCCACGAGGTTGGCGGCACGGTTGTATCCGATCTTGAACTTGCGCTGGACTGATGAAATGGACACCCGCCGACCCTCGGTGACAAACGCAACCGCCTCATCAAACAGGGCATCGCCCTCGGCATCGCTGTCACCATCAGAAAGCGAGGGTACACCCGGTAAGTTCTCGCCTTCCGCGCCGTTGAGAACGTCGTCGATGTACTTGGGTTCACCCCGGGCCTTCCAGGCATTGACCACCCGGTGCACTTCGTCGTCATCCACAAAGGCACCGTGGACCCGCACCGGCAAACCTGACCCCGGGGGCAGGTACAGCATGTCGCCGTGGCCCAGCAATTGTTCGGCACCGCCCTGATCGAGCACGGTCCGGGAGTCAATTTTGGACGATACCTGGAACGACATCCGGGTCGGAATATTGGCCTTGATCAGACCGGTAATCACATCCACGGAAGGCCGCTGGGTCGCCAGTATCAGGTGGATACCGGCAGCACGGGCCTTCTGGGCAATACGGGCAATCAGTTCTTCCACTTTCTTGCCGACGATCATCATCATGTCGGCGAATTCGTCGATAACCACCACGATGAACGGCAGGGTATCCAGTTCCGGCCGTGACTGCTCGTCGTTATCCAGCCATTCGTCGGGCTTCCACAATGGATCCAGCAGCGGCTCGCCGGCGTTTCTGGCTTCCCTGACCTTGAGGTTGTAGCCGGCGATGTTACGCACACCGAGATTGGCCATCAGGCGGTAACGGCGCTCCATTTCGGCCACACACCAGCGCAACGCATTGGCGGCCTCTTTCATGTCGGTCACCACTGGTGACAGCAAGTGCGGAATGCCCTCGTAGATACTGAGCTCCAGCATCTTCGGATCCACCATGATGAAGCGGACTTCCTCCGGAGTGGCCTTGAGCAGCATGCTCAGCAGCATGGCATTGACGCCCACCGACTTACCGGAACCGGTGGTCCCGGCTACCAGCAAATGGGGCATCTTCGACAGGTTGGCCACCATCGGGTTGCCGCCGATGTCGTTCCCCAGCGCCAGTGTCAGCGGTGATGTGGCCTCGGTAAACACCCGGGCGCTGAGCACTTCACTGAGACGGACAATCTCCCGGGATTCGTTCGGGATTTCAATTCCCACCACGGATTTTCCGGGAATAACCTCAACCACCCGCACACTGAGTACCGCCAGTGAGCGGGCCAGATCCTTGGCCAGATTCGAGATCTTGCTGACTTTCACGCCGGCGGCCGGCTTTATCTCAAAGCGGGTTATGACCGGCCCGGGGTTCACCTCAACCACTTCAACGGTGACACCGAAGTCCGCCAGTTTCTCTTCGAGCAGGCGCGACATATGCTCCAGCGCCTCCTCAGAGTAACCCTTACCACTATGCTCTTCTGGCGGGTCCAGCAAACTGATGGGGGGAATCGGGCTTTCAAGGTCTTCAAACAGTGATGCCTGCTTGCGGACTTTCTCCTTCTGGGATTCTGTTTCGGCATCCCGTTTGAACGGCGAAATCTTGACCTGACGCGCTACCGGAATAACTTCCTCCGGATCACCGGCATCCGGTCCGCTACGACTGGCGTTGAGGGATTCCGACTCCGGCCTGACCTCGGGACCGTCATCCCGGGAACTGAAGCTTTCCAGCAGCGCCGGTTCGTCATCATCCGCCCTTTTCCGGGCCGGCCTGGCCAATGGCGTTGCGCTGTCCTCAGCCCTGGCGGCTGATCGCCCGCCAAACGGCCACAGCCATCGCCACCACGGGCGCTTTGGGCCTGATGTGGAAACGTCTATCCGGTCCCGCACCACCGGCGGATCGGCCACCGGGTTGGCAGCTTTACCCGGTTTCGGAGATTCCGTTTTTGCCGGTTCCTTCTGTGGTTTGTCCGGTGACGAGCGGAACAGGCCGAGGAATCCGTAGTAGAGGGATAGCGCCATACCGCCCAGTCGGTCCATGATCCGGAACCAGGACAGCCCGGTGGTTACTGTCAGGGCGAACAGAAAGATGGCCACCAGAATCAACGTTGTGGCCGGAAGATTGAAGAAGCGGACCATGGCGCCGGAAACCGATTGACCGAGAACCCCGCCTGAGGTGTAGCCCAGTCCAAACAGGGAATACAGAGCCAACAGACTGCAGGCGGAAAGAAGAATCAGCAGGAACCCGCCACTACGCACCAGCAGCAAGGGCCAGTGCATTTCCATCGGATCATGGCGGCGACGTACCAGCATCAGGGCATAACCCGCCACCATTACCGGAAACAGGAAGGCCATCTGACCAAACAGATCCATCAGCAGACTGGCCAGCCAGGCGCCGGAGCGCCCCGCCGAGTTACTGACGCTGGTCTGATGGCCGATACTGGCCCAGCCGGGATCCGACGGACTGAAACTGACCAGTGCCATGGCAAGAAAAATTGCCAGCGCGATCAGGGCGATAACAGCGCCTTCCCGCGCGCCCTGAGCCATCAGCCTGCGAAACCGCAGCTGCTTTTCAGTGGGAGGGGCAATTGCCGCGCTTTGTGCTTTTCCGCTCTTGGCCATGGATACCAGATTCGATCCTTTGAAGGTTGTGAGCCGGAACTCCGGGAACCCGGGTTCCCGGAGACGTTATCCTGCGACCGCGTCCAGGCCCCGCTGAAGATCCCTTTTCAGGTCCTCAACTGCCTCGATGCCCACCGAGATCCGGATCAGGTTGTCCGTAATTCCGGCGGTGGCCTTGTCTTCCGGAGAAAGGCGGCCGTGGGTGGTGGTACCGGGATGGGTGATGGTGGATTTTACGTCCCCCAGATTGGCAGTAATCGAAATCATGCGGGTAGCATCAATGAAGGCCCAGGCCTGGGCCTGACCGCCACGCACGGTAAACGACAACACACCACCGAATCCGCTTTGCTGCTTTTTGGCCAGTTCGTGCTGTGGGTGGGATTCCAGTCCCGCGTAAAAAACCCGCTCCACAGCCTCCTGCTGATCCAGCCAACGAGCCAACTCTAGCGCATTCTCACAGTGAGCACGCATACGGATTGGTAAGGTTTCCAATCCCTTATGAAAAATCCAGGCATTGAAGGGACTCATGGTGGGCCCGGCTGAGCGAAGGAAGCCGACAACCTCTGCCATCAGCTTTGACGACCCGACCACCACGCCACCCACACAACGCCCCTGCCCGTCCAGATACTTGGTGGCCGAGTGAATAACAATGTCTGCCCCGAACTCGAAGGGCCTCTGCAACACTGGCGTACAAAAACAGTTATCAACCACAAACAGTGCATCGGCATCCCGGGCGACAGCCGCCAGCGCGGTCATATCCGCTACTTCACAGAGCGGGTTGGACGGTGTCTCGATGAACAGCAGACGGGTTTCCGGGCGTACCGCACCCCGCCATTGGTCCAGATCTGTCAGCGCAACAAAGGTGGTCTCGACCCCGAACCGCGCCATGTACTTCTGAAACAGGACGTTGGTGGTGCCAAAAACACCCCTGGAGCAGATCACGTGGTCACCGGATTTCAGCAGGGCCATGCAGGTGGCGAGTATCGCCGCCATGCCCGACGCCGTGGCAACCGCCTGCTCGCCACCCTCCATGGCGGCAATGCGTTGTTCGAAGGCCTGCACAGTGGGGTTGGTAAACCGGGAGTAGATATTTCCCGGTTCATCTCCACCAAAACGGGCTGCCGCCTGAGCGGCGCTGCCATAGACGAAGCTGGAGGTCGGAAAAATCGCATCGCTGTGTTCCAGCTCTGCGGTCCGGTGCTGCCCTGCCCTCACGGCCAGAGTATCCACCGAGACGCCTTCCAGGTCGGATTCCGGTATAAAGCTGTGTTCTTCGCGGCGATAGGTCATGTTCGGATTTCGCTCGTGTTTCAGTAGTCTTCTTCGTCGTTATGAAGATCGATTATGCCATTCTCGGTGGGCGTACCCTCGGCCCTGGCGTCGTCGCGACGTACTTCATCGAGACGCTGGAGATAGGCTTCATCC
>NZ_CAXBDN010000188.1:0-8753 GCF_963974375.1 uncultured Marinobacter sp. | reverse complement strand
GAATGGGTGGCAGACTTTGTCTGGAATCAGTGGCAACCTTGGTCTGGAATACGCAACATGTCATTCGTTAATGCGTTTTTCTTTTCTGGCCGCGCAAAAATAATTTCGAGTACACCGCCCTGCGTGCTGATTTTTACGTGCTCGCTCATACCGTTTCTCCTGGGTTTCTATTAGGTTATTCAGAAATATTTCTATTGAGTCTCTCTATCGGATCCTGATCACTAAAGCGTCGGATAATCCGTGTATCCAGCTTCCCCTCCGCCATAGAACGTCTTTGGGTTCGGTGCATTCAGTTCTGCACCTGATATGAGACGTGCGGGTAGATCGGGGTTGGCAATAAACAGCCTGCCAAAGGCAACCAGGTCAGCTGCACCATGGTTCAACGCCTCCTCGGCGGACTCTGCGGTGAAGCCTCCAGAGGCAATAAGAGGCCCACTGAAAAATGGACGAAAAAGAGAGCAGACTGAGTCCGGTGCATTCGTGTTGATCTCACCTGTCAGGCCAGCCCGCACCTGCGGCTCAATCAGGTGGAGATAGCCGATTCCCTTTTTCGAAAGGTGAGGAATGACGTATTCATACAGTGCTTGAGGATTACTATCCGCCATGTCGCCGACATCACTAAATGGCGACAGCCTGACGCCAATACGATCCATCGGCCAAACCTCCGATACGGCTTCTAACACCTCAAACAACAAGCGCGACCGGTTCTCGATTGAGCCACCATATCGGTCCTGGCGCTGGTTTGCGTTGTCCTCAAGAAACTGCTGCAGCAAATATCCGTTTGCTGCATGGATTTCAACGCCGTCAAATCCCGCATGGAGGGCCTTTTCAGCTGCGGCTCTGTAGTCAGCAACGATGTCCTGAATCTCAGCCAAGGCAAGTTCGTGCGGCACCTCATAAGGAACCCGGCTGAAAGTACTGGTAAAAGCGTTGCCTGTTGGCTTGATAGCAGAGGGAGCTACCGGTGCTTTCCCGCCTTCTTGAAAGGAGGAGTGCGAAATACGGCCAACATGCCAGAGCTGCAAAACAAACTTCCCCCCCTTTTCCTTTACCGCTTTAACCACATCAGCCCAGCCCCTGACATGTTCCTCGGTATAAATGCCTGGTGTTTGCGGGTAACCCTGTCCTTGACGCGAAATCTGGGTTGCTTCAGCGATAAGAAGCCCCCCAGGGGTGGCTCGCTGCCCGTAATAAACCGCGGCTAAAGGTGACGGAACACCATTAGCGCCCGCACGCATACGCGTCAGCGGAGGCATTACGACTCGGTGAGAAAGAGGCCACGGCCCCAGTTGGAACGATGTATTTAGCTTCATAAGATGACCAGTCGTCTTGTTTTTGAGTAAAAAATAAAGGAGAACTACCCCCTCACGAAAAAAATCCTACAAGCGTTACTTGCTCAAACTCCTCAAACGCTGCGCCGTTGCGTTCAACCTTTGCTCGCAAAACAGCTCCCTCCCAAGCGCTCACAAGGAAGCCTGCCAGAATCCCGGGTTTTGCCTGGATTCTCAGTCTCCCAGCTGTGCTTATTTCATCGATACAGCGTTCGATGACGAGGCTCCAATCCCTGTATATTCTTGCTAACCGTTCCTGAAACTCAGGATGACGGGCCATCTCGGAGCTGAAGTTTCCAATCAGACAGCCAATTTCGTAGTTGTTGCTTGCAAGCAACTTCGTCAACTTCTGGAAATGCAGTCGCAGCCTCTCCACGGGATCAATGGACTTGTCGCTCAGGATTGCGCGGCGCGAGTCTCCCCCCGTCCAGAACAGCTCCAGCGCTTCCATCGCAAGCGCTTCTTTACTCTCAAAGTGGTTATAAAACGACCCCTTCGGAACCTGGGCTGCCTGCGTAATGTCCTGCACTGTACAGCCGTAAAAGCCCTGAGTATTCAGGGTTTTCAGTCCAGCGTGCAACAGTTGTTCTCGTACGTTCGGTCGTGGCATATCTCGATAATATGACCAGTCGTCTTAGAAGTCAATGAGGCCGCCACTTGATCTTTTGCTTCGCAATCTACGACTCACATGGCATAGCCCTATCCTTGATCTGGGCAGCCTGGGGCAATCTCCTTGACTGTAAGATGACTGGTCAGTTTATAGGCGACGTCTACAGCGAGCCCAGTACCGTACTGACAGTGAACTACAACGGGAGATGACGATGCCTCGCGACCTTCGCATCGCAGGATTGCTTGAGGGGCTGGCCGCCGCCGGCCGTGCCGGTCTGCCAGCACCTCCAGCGAGTCTCGCCGATTGAGGGTGCTCAGCGTCGTCAGCCCCTCATCGCCCAAGATCAACACGTGACGATTACACTGGTAAGACCGGAGGCTTACAAACACTTGCCGTTAACTCAAAAATATCAAGCTTTACGACCGTACCCTCTCATGGCCCACAACACGCCCGTCACCAGCATGGTAATGGCAATAGCCTCCATTGGACGTGGCAAACGACTGCTGTAGACAAAACCGTATAGCAACGCAAACACCGGTTCGAACACGAAAACTTGCCCTGTCAATGAAAGGGGTAAACGTCGCGATGCACCGTTCCAGAACATGTTGGCAATCAGCGAGCCACCTACACCGATTCCCAAACTGACCACCCAGAACAAAAGCCAGTCTTTTTCATCTGGCACTGCATTGGTGGAGGTAGAGGACGAGCCCCACACCCACAGTAGTACTGCAAGTCCAATAGCCCATACACCTGCGCTTACCCCCGTCAGATAAGCCCATAATCCACTCGATACGTCAGTTCGGCGTTTCAACGCCCGCGCATTCACAACTGTAAACAGGCTCCAGCTGGCGAGTGCGCCGAACGCCATCAACAATCCTCTCACGGACTGGCCGATGGGCTGAGAACGCTCCCCACACATCTGCAATGCATCAGCATTGATAAAAAATATCCCGCATACAATGAACAGCAGTGGCCCGGCAAGGTTCGAGAATGGCAGCGTGTCTTTGTCGGACCGCCCCAAAAGCGTGACAACAACCGGGGCCATACCCACTACCAATGATGCGGGGCCAATGCCCACATCTTGAATTGATCCGGCCAGCAAGGCGAAAAAAAGAACGTTTCCTAAAGCGCCGAGCACCATGAGAATGCCGACATCGGAAAGCGACAGCTGTTTCCAGATCCTCAAAAACGATGGCGCTAGCAGGAATAGTGAGACCCCTCCGTACACCAGAAACCGACCGGTGGCGATCTCCAGCGCCGAGAACGACTTCAACACTAGTGGGCTGAGAAAAACCAATCCCCAGCACGCGCCTGCTGCAGCGCCTAGTAATACCCCTGAGCGAATCATAACGTTCTCCTTTGGCACACCAACTCTGATGTGCGCACTCTAGGGCAATCACGATTGTTCCAGTAGAGACATATCCGACTTGAGCCATGCCTGTGGGGCATGGCTATTATTCTTCGTCAGGTTTACGCAAAATGACCCTCAACACCGCCCTTGAGTCAGACGTCTGGATCTATGAATAAACTGAAACGGCTTCCACCTATTCATGCGATTTCTGCCTTCGAGTCAGTTGCCAGGCTGGGAAGTTTTACGGCCGCCGCTGGTGAACTCGATTTGGGCCAAAGCGCGATCAGCAAGCAGATTAAAACCCTTGAAGAACAAACCAAAACGCCACTTTTCATGCGGCGTGCTCGTGGCGTAGAGCTGACAAACGCAGGGAAAGAATTACTCAGCTCAGTTCAGCCGGCACTGCATCAACTATCAGCGGGTATCGAGCAAGTTCGCCAGCGTCACGATGCGCATACTGTCACCGTTATCGCGACTCACGCTGTCGCCCATTACTGGCTTTTCCCTCGCGTAATAGCGTTCAACCGCATACATCCGGAAATTACTGTAAGCATCCGATCGGACAACGCCATTGATGCGTCTAAGGTGGCGGAATTCGATTTCGGTATCCTCTATGGTGAGGGGGGCTGGCCTCTCCTCGACACGCATCCGTTATTCACCGAGTCCGTATATCCTGTATGCCACCCAGAGCTGAACTTCAGAGAGCCTAGGCAACCTGAGGATCTGACACACATGCCGCTTATAGAGCTGGATTCCACCGAATGGGATTGTATCGGTTGGTATGATTGGTTCCGTAGCTTTGACGTGGACTATTAGCCGGCCGAAAATTCTCTGACCTTCAACCAGGTCACCCTTGCATACGAGGCCGCTCGTCGGGGCCTTGGGGTTGCCTTGGGCTGGGACTTCATGGTCAAAGAGGATCTTCGATCTAACACGCTGAAACCTGTGGGATCATTTGTTTTCGAATCTGGCAAAAAAGACTACCTTGTTCACAACACCCCTTTGCCCTTAAAGCCGTCCGCATATAAATTTCGGGAGTGGCTTCTTACCTCTTTATAAACCCGGCATCCATGGAATCTAACGAACGGCCGGGTTCTTGGGGGGCAACCCGGTTACTGCGAACATTTCTACAAAAAGGCTGAACTTCTCCAGAGGTTGGTGTTGGTCTATCCGCCCAAATGTTCGCTTTGCGACCTTTGTACCCTTTTCGAACCTCATTTTGGGAAGCCTGAATCTTTTACTGCGAGCTTGCCACAATAAGTTACCAACTATATTGTGATGGATGTGGGCTTTATTCTCGGCGATCGCCTCAAAAGTTACCAACTTTATTTATTTCTAACGATTGCGTGGTACCAAAAAGTAACGCTTCAAAAGATGATTTGTTACCAACTTTATTATTATCCTACAGCTCCCTTGCAACATGCCAACAGAGGGACCTGTGCAGTGACCAGGTCCTGGCCGTTCAGGCTTCTTGGATAGGGGCGCCGCCCGGCTTCCGGGCGACGGATACATCGGTGCGGGTCAGTCGGTGCTCAGGTCGGCCTCGACAATGAACAGTCGATTACCATCTACGGTATTGGGGTCCAGCATCTTCTGCTCCAGTTCACCACTGGTGGCCCAGGTGGCGAAGTCATCGTCATTCAGCACCCCCAGGTGCTGGTCGTCAATCACCCACAAGCCTTCAATCTTATCGTGCGGGTAGTCTACTTCGGCGACCATATCTACCACAAGGGACTTGCTGACCGGCGCGATCCCGGTGCTGGCCAGGGCACTCCAACCCTGCTCCAGAACGACCTCCTCCAGGGTTTTCCCAGACAATGTCAGGCCGAGCTCCGCATCCTGTTCAACGTCGCCACTGGCTGCAATGGTTTCCAGATTGGTTCCGGAGGCAAGATCAATGCGGTAGACCTGCTTTTGCGCATCCGGCGCTGCTGCTTCAGCACCATTGGGGCCGCCATAGAGAAAGCTGCCATCGCGCTCGATCACCAGAAACTGAGTGGCGCTCAGGGCGACAATCTCGGAGTTCGAATTCTGGGTCTTTTCCTGGCGGTAGAGGTACTGCCCGATGTCGCCGGACTCCAGGTTGACGGTCACGATGCGGGTAATGTCCAAGTCCTTCACGGCACTGCCGGGGTTATACATGGTGGACTGCATGATGCCCACCAGGGTTTTCTCATCCGGCGTAACGGCCAGACCTTCCATCCCCCGGTTGGCGCGACGGTTGCCGAATTCGGCCGGCAGAGTCAGGTCAACCCGGTCATCGTTGGTGAAGGCGTTAATACGGCCGATCTCCCGGCCCTCGGCATCGAAATGAACGATATGGGGGCCATACTCATCGCTGACCCAGAAGGTGCCGTCCGACAGGGCCACCAGACCTTCCCCGTCCAAGCCATAGTCATCAAGCGCAAACGGATTGGTGGTCTCATCGTAGGGCTGGCCGTCATCCTCAAGTATGGGCTGGCCGTCGGCGTGGTACGGCGTTTCACCGGTTCCACCCAGGGCGGAACTGTTGGGCAGGCCGGTAATCGGGGACCCATCGGGGCGCTTCAGCAGGATCGTATCAACTTGCTCGATCATACCGTCCGCCTGGACTTCGAACAGCGCAATACGGGGGGTATAGTCCGGTGTCGGGAATATCTTGCCTTTACCCTGGTCGCCCGTGAACGTGGCATTGGGCCCCCGGTCGGTCAGGGCGTAAAAACGGTTTGCATCCGAGGGGTGGGCCGTCATCGCCGAACCGAAACCGCCGTTACGAATTTCAAACGGCTGCTGGGATTTGCCGTCAATCAGGTCATCCCTCAGCACGTTATAGGGCAGGAACACACCTTCCGCCGGATAGCTGTCAAATACGGAAGCGTTGTTGGTGTTATCGTCGCTGTCGCTGCAACCCACCAGCAGGGAAGACGCCACCAGGGATGCCAGGAGCAGTTTATGTTTGTTCATCGACTTCATTCTCTATTTCCTTCATCGCGTAAAGATTACAAAAGGGCGCTCAGGCCCCCGGGCCAGGTATCACTTGCAGAATGCGGGATTAAAACCGTAGACGAAGGCCGTCTTGGTCTGGGAATCGGGGGCAACCCACGGGGACAGGGATTTGAGCGCCTCAAAAGACTTGGCCGCCCGATTGACCACCTTGCGTGTGTAATCGGCGGATCCGTCCTCATAGCGGAATGACAGTTCGGCGACCAGCGGCGACTGGGCGCCCAACGGCACCCCTTGGTACCAGAGGGTCACGCTGATCTCGGCGTCGTGCTGGCCCAGGTCGATCTCCACTCCGCGGTAGACATGTTCACGGATCACCAGGTTGCCTACCAGTGACAGGGGCTGGTCATCCGGTAGACCGTAATCATCCTCAAAGCCGGGAAAATGATGATTGATGTCCTTTATTTCGTTCAGGTTCCGTGAATTTGGGGCCTTGGTGGAATGGCCGTACACTACCTTGAACGGCTCGGTGGAAGTGGCTCCGATATCGGATTCCAGCTTGGTCTCGGCACCGGAGGTAGACGACGATACGTCTTCAAAGTCTGAAATATAGCGGTCGCGACTGCGGAACTTGAGAGTGACTTCCGACTGGCCACTTTCCACGCGATCGCGGAAGGAATAGCCCATTTGGCGGAGCTGGCAGGAACCCTGAACGTCAAAGAAGCGCACGTCCCGCTGCTTGTCCAGGGAGGCACTGCCGGAGACGTCACGGGCAATGGCCGACTCGATTTCAGTCTCGGCCAGTGCCAGAAGCTGTCCCACCGAAACCGCTTCGTTCTGGTAGGTGAACTGGCTGGCATCCAGCATCAGCTTGTACTCGCGGGAAATGACATCGGGATTGGCCTGCACCAGTGTACTGAGCAGGATGGCGACCAACAGGACCATGGGGCGGCGACAGACTGTCATAACTTACTCCTTAATATGTAACCAAGCCAACAACCTGGCAGGAGCCCAACTCTAGCGAGCAAACATGACAGGTCCGATACCGTTGTATGACGACTTCATGATCACTTCATGACACACCTTGAGACACACCGACATGAATACTACCGCTACGGCCACCCGCTACAGGGTGCCTACGTGTTGCTCATCGGACGAGTTGATTAAGCCAACGGACAATGGCGCTCTCAGTCACACCTAATGACATTCTGGCCTGGGGAATGGTGTAACCTTGATCCAGCACCAGGCTGGCTGCATGCGTTGGTACTCTCGTGTGACGAAAAGAGTCAGGTACAAGCGTTGGACCGGACTCAGCCGGGTCTCCCCCTGAAGAAGGGACGAGCACAAACCATGACTCATGATTACAAACGTCATGGCACAACCACTTTGTTTGCCGCACTCAATGTGTTGGACGGGACAGTGATCGGGCAATGCCAGCAAAGGCACCGCCACATTGAGTGGCTGAAGTTCCTGCGCCAGATTAATCGTGAGACACCGAAGGACAAGGAGCTGCACCTGATCTGCGATAACTATGCGACACACAAGCATCCCGCAGTCCGGGAACGGCTGTATAAGCACCCGAGGTTCCACCTACATTTCACGCCCACCTCAGCCTCATGGCTCAATATGGTTGAACGATTTTTCGTGATCTGACGGAGGACCGTCTGCGTCGAGGAGTCTTCAGAAGTGTGGCTGACCTTACCGCCGCTATCGGAGCTTACATCCGTCGCCACAATAACGAACCAAAGCCCTTTATCTGGACGGCAAAGGCGAGCGACATACTGAGCAAGGTGGTGCGAGCAAATCGAAAATTGAGTTCCAAACAGAATGACGCACCACACTAGTATGATTCGCAGAGCAAGTTGCAGACACTGAATGATTACATGGCAGAGACGTCCGTGCTCGGCTAAGCTATTGTTTTATGGATTCATGTACAGCGTGATTGATGGTTCAAAGTCAGTAATAGTGACGCAGTCAAATTTCTGCAATGATAAAGCTCGCTGCCTAATTGCTCTTATTTGAGAAGGGGGTAAGGTGATTCGGGTAATTTACCGCTGGAAAGTAAAGGAAGATGACATCGCAAACTTCCAAGAGGTGTGGAGCCGCACCACGAATCACATACATGAGACTGTGGCGGGAGCGTTGGGAAGCTTTGTGCTTCGTAGCCCAGAAGATCCGACTGAAATTCTGACAGTGGCAAAGTGGGATTCAGTAGAGAACTGGAAGACCTTCTGGGTAGCGGATAATCCGTCCGAGATGAAGGGAATGCGGGAGATAGCTCAGCGGATTTCCGTGACCGTATACGATGAAGTTGACGACTTTACGCGGAGTCACGCAGAGTAGCTCGGCGGGATCGTTTACGTGCCATATAACCAGTGGCTGTTGTCGGACGCAGCAACGCTGGCGCTTCGGTGCACCGCAAAGCCAAGGCGTTATCGCACCATCTGAATGTTCGCTTTGCGACCGTCCCGCATCTCAGGCAATACCTAAAAAACTGCCTCCCCGGTGCTCCGCGGCCCACTAGATTAGAAACACGTCC
>NZ_CAXBDN010000187.1:0-8821 GCF_963974375.1 uncultured Marinobacter sp. | reverse complement strand
CCCGCCGATACGGATGCGCTTGCCCGCAAGATCCTCGGCACTCTTTATAGGCGTCGTGCAGAACAGGCCATAAGGCGTGGTGCCCACCATCCCAAGGTAGATCTGGTTCTTGTCGAGATGCTCGTCCATGCAGGCATCGCAGTGATTGATAACGAAATCAGCCGCCGCCGCCGAGTAGGCAAAGGTGGATTCCCTGGGATCAGCGTCCTGCAACGGCAGGTTCATGGTCAATTCCGTAAACATGGTGGTGGTCGGAAAATCCGAGGGAAAGTAGGCCACCAGCACGGTACCAAGATCGGCCATTCCGTCCCGCAGGCCATCCGGTGTTTCCATAAAACTGAGCAGTGACTGAAGGTATGTGGTGACCGTTAATTTGCCGTTGGAGTGCTCTTCGACGGCATCGGCGTAGGCTTCAACCGCGACAGCCCCCATCGACCCGGAATGGACGCCGGAAGCAAACTTGAGATCACGGGCATCTGCCGCGCTGGCCATACACAGGCTCGCCGCTGCGATACCGGAGACCAGACTGGACCTGGTGATTATTCTGTTCATTATGCTTTCCCCTACCGTTGTTGTGCTTGTTTGGGTTACGGAACACTCGAGAGGGCATAAACTTCAATTATTATTTTGTGTGGGATCCGGCAGACTCTGGGGTCAAAACGGAACCTCCCTTCACCGTAGGTTACGAACCTAACCTTTACAAGAAAACGGAGGATGTGAGGAAGGTCATAATAAAATGCTGAACAGGAGCCAGATCGAAAGTCCAGCGACGGTGACAGTGCTCAGGGAGTAAGACACCGCCCTTTAGACCGCACAGGCTCGGGACTCATTCGTCCTCATTTCTGATTTGCCGAATAGTCTTCGCCAACTCCAGGCAATCATCCAGTGCCCTGTGGGGCCGGAATAGCTGTGACAACTGCAGGTTGAGCTCCGCCTGCCGCTGTGGTCTGACCAGCTGGTCAATGGGCATGAGCACCGCCGGACACGGCTTGCCGACTGCATCGAAAAGCCGTTTTAGCCAACGCTGATCCTGATAAGGCGCATCGGAAAATACGGGCTGCTCCAGCAACAGTTTTTCTACCTGCCGGGCCACCACCACGACGTTCTGGCCGTCCTCGCAGCATTGCTGCCGGGAGATACCATGAAAGGCCGTTTCTACAAAATCGTCCCAGTAATCCCAATCACCCGCACTCTCCGGGTTGATGAGTACCGAATACGATTCACTGCCATCCAGGGTGCACCAGGCAATTTCAATGGGATAACTTTCGTCTGCCAGCCCGCTGGCTTCGATATCCAGGATGTACATCCTTCTTCAGCTCCCCTGCGCGCCCTGCCCCCACCGGGTGGGGGATCTACCAATGTCCGATATGTTGATCAGCGCCAGATCAGTACCTGAAAGCCAAACGAAGTCTGGCTGCGCAGCTTTATATCACGATCAAGACCATTGCCTGCTTCGCCATTCTGGCGGGCGTCTATGACCGTATGGCGCAGGAACATGCCCACTGAAATGGATTGATCACCGGAACTGAAGCGGGTTTCCAGCTCCGTCAGGGCACCGACTTCAACACCCCAGGCAAAGCGGGTATTGCTCTGATCGGTAATATCGTCGCTGAACCGGATTGCCCCAAGCCGCGGGCCAATATAGACGGCGCCACTGCCGTCAGACTGGCGCCAGAGCAGATCCACGCCGCCCAACGCTTCCAGCGAGCGGGCATTGTTCCACTGGCCATATCCCAGCGTGCCGGTTAGCCGATAGTGCTGGTCGGAATAGATACTCTCATACCCGGCCAACACCGCACCGGACACCGTAACGTCATGATCGAATTCTGAAAAGGCCGCACCGGGGCCCTCGGTGTCCGCAGCCAGGGAAGACCCTCCCAGTTGGGCACCCAGGAACAGGTTACTCCCGGCTGCAGCCGTGCTGGCTGCAGCCACACCAGAGGGAACCAGGATAGCTGCTGCACATAAGGCTACCATCGATTCCTTTAATGAATTACGGATGCGCATAGTAGGCTCCCCTGACCAGTTCAGCCGTCCCTGTCAGCACTGTTACGAACTTGCGATCACTCTCCTGCTCGTGACGCACGACAATCCTGGCATCCTCCGACGGACTGGTCAGTTCATCGTCTCTGAAGACTTCCACCTCATCGCCCTGCTGCAAATACAGTCGGGCACTGCTCTGTTTCTCCTCGAAATCTCCACCACAGGCCGATAACAGAATCATCAGCGCCAACACACTGGTGCGGACGGCGTGACGGAGGGGATAGCGGGCAATCGTATTCATCTTCATCTCCTCAGAACCGAATCGGGCGAGTGACACGGGTTTCAATGGTAATGGTGTGCTGGCCGGATTCACTCTCCACGGCCACCGAGCTACCGGCTTCGAAAAGACTGCTCAGGCTGGTCGGTCGCTGAACAGTGCGACAGGTCAGGCTTTCCGGATCGTAGACACCGAATCCGGTACCGGTTTCACCATTGCCGAAGGTTTCTACCCAGGCGCACACACTGGTGCCCTCAAGCCTTACGCGACTCTGCAGGGTTCCATTGCTGTTCAGGCTGGTAAAGGCGCCCGGCACCCTGATATCCGCTTCCGTGCGTTCACCCAGCCGGTTGATCAAGCGGTGAACAGCACGGCCATCGGCATACGCTCGCGCCTCAAGCGAGCGGCCGTTTGCCGGGGCACGGGTAACCACGCTGGTGCGGCCGCTGGCATCGCGGTCAATCACTGTTGACGAACCCGGCAGATAGCTGAAAGCACGAGTGGATTCGCCGTTCGTGGCGACTTCATGCCGAACCTCGCCGATGCCCAGCAGTTCGGTCAGCAAGGTGGTATCACCTTCATCCACCACCGTCACCAGGCGGTCGTTGAAGAACAGCGACAAACTGCCCGGAATCAATGAGCGGGCCTGATTGTCCTGCTTCTCGGCACGACCGGTCAGGCGGTGCGACGACGTACCGTCGAGCCGGATCCCGGCCGCCAGTTCGCCATCCGCCAGCGATCGGGATGCCGTGAATCCGTCACCATCCGGTGCCGGAGCGATAACGACAAACTGATTGCCGTTGTCCACATCTGTCACTTCCAGACGGCTGATGGCTGGCTGGCCACCGGACGAACCGGAGATCTCGGCGGCACGGCTCAGGCCGTTGCGGTCGGGATCCAGGTCACGACCTCCGGACGATGCCTGGTCACCATCGATGGTGAGTATCGCGCCAGCCGGCAGGCTGGTGATATTGCCGCTGCCGCTGATGTACCCGAGCCGGCCGTCACCGCTCAGACTGGCCTGGTGTTGCAGGCCGGATTCCGCATAGGGCTGTTCGATGGCGATGTAGCCATCCGCCATCACCAGCCCGATCGAACCGCCCTGGCGAACATTCACCGCAGACGAGACAGGCGCGCCGACACCGTCTTCATGCTGGCTGATGGCACTGACAACCCCCGCTACGGTGATGCGGTATTCAATAACAGCTTTCCCGCTGCCGGCAGTGACTTCGCCCTTGAGTGCAACCGTTCCATCGCCGGAGACAGTCACGAAGGCCGGAGCAAGATCGAACCGGACCGCGGTGGTCGTAAGCACGGTGCCGTCCGCTGAAGACACGGTACCCGACACAATGACACCGTCTGTGGATGACTGGACCACCGTAACGACACTGGTGCCAGCCTCTGCGTTTTCAATCTCCACCTTACTGCGCATGCCACCACCCGCAAGGGCTGTAACGTCCAGTCTGGCCACGTCACTGGTCAGTACACTGACCGCCTCTGCGTCGCCAGCCTGGCGATAGACCTTAATGTTGGTCTGACCCGAAGGCGCCACCACCACGGTTTGCTCACTGCCATCCGACTGAGCGAAAGTCAGGGTTTGCCGCCCGGAGGTGTCCGGCGATTCGGCGAGGGGCAGCGGCGCCTGGGGATCATCCAGTGTGACCGAAACCCACCGTTTTTCGCCCGCAGCATCCACAAAGGTCGTCTCGTAACGTGCCCTCGATGGCTGATCTTCGGTGTAGGCAGGCCACTGGCCATCACTAACCCCAACGACGGGCGACTCCGGATCCACGACAGGGAGGTCCGGGCCCTCATCAGGACCCGGCGTCACGGGGCTGCCGGGCTCGCCGGGCTCACCCTGATCAGATCCACCAGAGTTATCGGTTACCCGAATACCGAACGGACTCAGTTCCGCAGACTCGTCGCCATTGGTGACACTGATAACAATGTCATCATAGCTGCCCAGGTCATCCAGCTCCGGCGTGCCACTGACGCGTCCGTTCTGGTCATCGAAGGTGGCCCAGGCCGGCAGATTCGCCACGCTGAAGGTAAGCGGATTACCGTCGATGTCAGTTGCCACCGGCGTAAAGCGGTACGCACCCCCGGCAGAAATGGTCGAGGTGGGCGAGCCGGAGATCAGCGGTCTGTCCGCCACCGGCGATACCACCAGACGAATCACCGCCAGTCGTGACTCAATTCCAGCATCATCTGCAACGGTGTAGGTAAAGCGATCCTCGCCGTAGAAATTCTCCTGCGGGCTGTAGCTCACCGTGCCGTCGCCGCCCACCGTCAGGATTCCGTTCAGGGGCTGCTGCCCGATGGTCAGGGAGGGAGCCATCAGAGTGCCGTTCAGGTCCTGATCGTTGGCCAGTGGTGAGATAGTGAGGGTGGTGTCCTCGGCCACCGCCAGGAAACGGTCGTTGGCCAAAGGCCCGTTGTTACCGGGCTGATCGGTTACCGTCACCACAGCGGGTGCGGAGATCTGGCCATCCTCATCCCGCACGCTGTAGGTAAAGCTGTCGATGCCATCAAAGGTGTCTCCAGGGGTGTAGCGGAAGACGCCTGCTGCGGCGTCCAGCGTTACTACCCCCTTGGCCGGACCATCCACCAGGGTCAGGGTTGCCGGATCCAGCTTGCTATCCAGTCCCCGGTCATTACCCAGCACATTGATTGCGAGCGTGGCTCCGTCCATCGTCTGAACCTGATTGCTCTGCACCACAGGCGCTCCCGCGAGACCTACGCTGACGGTAATCAGTGCCGACTCTGACACCAGGCCCCGGTCATCCCGGACGGTGTAGTCGAAGCTGTCCATACCGCGGAAGTCCGCATCAGGCGTATAAAGGATCTCACCCGTTTGCGGATCAACCTCGGCCAAACCATGCTCTGGTAAACGGCCCAGCTCAACAGTACCGGCAACAAGTGCAGCCCCGGTGGCTTCATCGTTGGCCAGAACATCCAGCAGAACCGACAATGCCTTCTCGGTATCCGCCGAGTCATCCCGGGCAACCGGAGCCACGGCGCCGTCAGAAACATTGATAAACAGGCGGGTTACGGCGGAACGGACGCCATTGGCATCGGCCACCGTGTAGGCAAGGGTTTCGACGCCTTCGAAGCCTTCTGCAGCGGTATAGACCAGCTCGCCGTCAGCCCATTGCGCCGTGCCATGGTGCGGACGCAGAACCAGTTCCACACTTTGCGGATCAAGATTCTGCCCCGGAGCGCCGGCGCGGTCGTTGGCCAGAGGCGCGAGGGTGATCGTGCCACCCGGTAATACTGTAGCGGTATCGCCCCGGGTCACTGGCGGCAGGCCAGCGGGTTCTACAGTCAGGCTGACCGTTGCCACATTAGATTCACCACCGAACTCGTCTTCAACCACATAGGTGAAGCTGTCTGCGCCGGTGTAGCCCGCTTGCGGATGGTAGGTAACAGCACCTGTGGCCGTCTCCATGTCGACACGGCCGTAAGCGGGTAACGCGATTACCCGAACACTGGCCGAGTTCAGGCGGCCCTCTTCATCCCGGTCATTAGCCAGCACATCCAGCGCCAGTGAGGAACCCTGCAGCAAGGTTGCACTGTCGTTGCCAGCTTCAGGTGCCAGGTTGCCCACAGTGAAACGGAACGCAGTGTTATCCTGAATACCGGCCCAGCTATTGCCCGCCTCGTCTACCAGACTGCCAGCGGCGAAGGTTACGTAATACTCATGGGTTGGCACCAGAGCCTCGTCCAGAACAACGGTCACCTGCATGCCATCGATTACTACTGCGGCACCGGTGATCGCAAGGCGTGTGTGCTCGGCACCAGCCGTGGCATCATGCACCACCAGTTCACCGTCGCCGGCAAGCACTGGCTCGTCAAAGGTCAGGGACAGATCACTCTGCCAGGAAACGTCCGTGGCCCCGGCCGCAGGCGCGGACGACTGCAGAACCGGACCGGAGCCGTCAAAAGCCACCGTCAGTACCTCAGAGGCCTCATTGCCATTGGCGCCCTGATCTTCCGCCACACCGGCCGGCACCTGCAGAATGACGTCGCCATCACCGCTGGCCACAACGGTCAGTTCGAACACACCGTCAGCCACATCGGTGAAGCCTGTTACGGCACCATTGGTAACCAGCAAATCCGCTGACACAAAGCCGGTAACCAATTCCCCGAAATCGACGGTCAGCCCGATGTCCCCATTGGTTACATCAGTTGTCACATCCGTGGTAAGCACCGGTAGCGGCGCTGTGCCGTCATAGATCCGGCTGAGCTGGGATGCAGCTGTCGTATCGTTGCCGGCCTCATCCTGTGCTACACCGGCGTTGACGTCGACGGTTACCGTACCGTCTTCAACAGGGGTTACGGTGACGGAATAGCTGTTGCCATTGCCAGCGAACCCGTCCAGAGTTCCGTTGCCAACGAGGATGTCTCCCACCTCGAAGCCAATGACCGCTTCATCAAACTGAACGGTGACCTCGAAGGCGCCATTGACGACCGACGCTGCCGGGGTGTTCAGGGTTGGCTGTGAGGCCATTGTATCCAGAAGGGCAGAACTGGTAACCGGTGAGGCAATGTTGCCGGCGTCATCCGTAAGTTCCACAGCCAGGGTCAGGATACCGTCGCCGAGCCCACTGACATCCAGCCCACCGACCTGATCCGTCACACCCGCCACAACACCAGCACCCGCGACCGGAGTACCACCGCCACTGCTGGAAATGGTGTAGCTATAATCTGCGCCGGGCTCGGCATCACTGAACGTGAAGCTGACTGCAGTCGCCTCTGACGCGCTGATAAACTCCGCATCAAAACTGACACTGTGACCCTCGGGCACTGAGGTATCCAGAATTGCAGTATCAGTCACCGACGCTGCCGTGTTACCGGCAGCGTCGGTGACGTCTGCGGACAGGGTCAGGGTGCCGTCGTTAAGCGTTACGAGGTCCAGACCGTTTATCAGTTCGTTGGCGCTGGCCACGGTGCCCGAGCCGGTCACAATCGAACCACCGTTATTGCTGCTGATGGTGTAATCGTAAGTCGCACCGATCTCGGCATCCGTCAGGCTGAAACCTGCTGAAGTGGCCTGTGCTGCGTTAATAAGATCACTGACAAAGCTGACACTCTGGCCACTGGGTGCACTGGTATCCAGCATCACCGTATCCGTCACGGCAGCGGCGTCATTACCGGCAGCATCCGTCAGCACCACTGACAGGGTCAGGGTGCCGTCGCTCAGAGCACTCAGATCTATCCCGGCAATCTGCTCATCGCCACTGGCAAGAGTACCTGCTGCGGTCACCGGTGTGCCACCGGCACTGCTGGTGATGGTATAGCTGTAGTCCGCCCCCACTTCAGCACCTGCAAAGCGGAAGCTGGCAGAGCCTGCGGCCGCAGCGTTCAGCGTGCTTTCGTCAAAGCGGACACTGTGGCCCACTGGCGCACTGGCATCCAGTGTCACGGTATCAGTGACCGCTGCGGCGCTGTTGCCGGCCGGGTCCGTCAGGACCACAGACAGTGTGAGAGTGCCATCACCCAGGCCACTGGCATCAATTCCGGCAATCTGCTCACCGGCACTGGCAAGGGTGCCCGAGCCGGTGACCGGTGTGCCGCCGCCACTGCTGGAAATGGTGTAGCTATAGTCAGCACCGGGTTCGGCATCGCTGAACGTGAAGCTGGTTGAAGCCGACCGTGCGCTGTTCAGGGTACCTTCATCAAAACTGACCGAATGGCCGCTGGGCGCGACGGTGTCAACGCGAACATCGCCGGTGTTGCCAATCGAATTCAGAGCCAGAGCAAGATCATTACCTGCCGCATCCCGCAGACTGCCACCGTTAGCATCAATGGCTGCGGCCAAAGCCACACCATCGCTGTCTTCATCCCCCGCCTGCACGGTATAGCGGAACATCAGGGCGGAAGCGCTGCTACCACTGACGTACACAGCATGGCGAGTGCCGGCGCCGATGGTCAGGGCCAGTTGTGGCGTGCCGTTGGTGGTATTCACTGTGACGTTTTCACTGATGTTAACCGTGAAATCCAGGTTCTGGCCCGCTCTATAGGTGCCGTTGGTCGGCACACCAACGCTCGACACTGTGGGCGCGCTCGTATCGATTGCATAATTGTTGGAAACGGTAGTGCCTGTACCCGCATTACCAGCAACATCAGCTACACCGGTGTTATCTAATGTAATGATGTTGGTTGCATCACTAACGCTTGCTGTAGGCGTCAATGTCGCCGTCCAGGTGGTGCCCCCATCGCCAGAGTTCACCGGGCTTAATGTACCGTTGGCAATGGTTAAATCAGCGTTGGTGAATCCTGTCACCACTTCACTGAACGTAATCGTAACCAGCGAGGTTTCACCAATCGCCAAGGCGCTATCAGCGACCACAATCAAGGCTGTCGGGCGCGCTGTATCGATCGCATAGTTGTTGGAATCGGTGGTGCCGGTGCCAGCATTACCTGCTGCATCAGCGACACCGGTGTTGTTCAGCGTAATTACGTTGGTGTTATTGGTGATACTCGTCGTGGGAGTAAACGTCGCGGTCCAGGTAATGCCGCCATCGCCCGAACTCAGCGGACTTAACGTTCCGTTAGCTA
>NZ_CAXBDN010000186.1:0-8904 GCF_963974375.1 uncultured Marinobacter sp. | reverse complement strand
CACCACCTCGTAGATGGACACCGGCTTGCCGAAGCCTTTCACTGTGATCTCGCCCTTGTCGCGGCACATGATCCGTTCCTTGATCAGCGAAAAGGTCTCGTAGGAGACCAGGATCTCGCCCGGTTCTGCCAGCGCTTCCAGGCGGCTTGCGAGGTTCACTTCCTTGCCGATGATGGTGTAGTCCATCCGGTTCTCGGCCCCGAAGTTGCCCACCGTAACGTAACCTGAGCTTATGCCCATGCGGATTTCCAGTGGCGTGCGGATGCCCTGGCTGCGCCAGCGCTGACGCATGATCTTCATATGCTTGCGCATATCGATGGCCATGGAGACACAGGCCAGGGAATCTTCCTTCTGGCCTTTCGAAGAGGGGTCGCCAAAAAAGATCATGATAGAGTCGCCGACGAACTTGTCGATGGTGCCGCCGTAGCGCAGTGCCACTTCCGACATTTCATTGAAGTAGGTGTTGAGTACTTCGGTCAGGGCCTCCGGCTCCATTTCCTCAGACAGCTCGGTAAAGCCCTTGATATCGGAGAAAAACACCGTGAGTTTCTTGCGGCGGGTTTCGAGCCGCACATCCCGTTCCCCGGTAAAGATCGATTGCCAGACCTGGGGCGACAGATACTTCGACAGCTTGTCAGACAGCACGATGGATTGCTCCCGCTGCTTCTGTATCTGGGTTTTGGCGGCCAGCAACGAGCGCGCCTGCTGGTGGGTGTAGTAAGCCGTGACGCAGATAAACACGCCGGTCGAAACCAGGGCAACAATACTGGTCAGCAGTGGCGTATCCTGATGCCCGGAAACGCCAAACAGGCCCGCCATCAGTCCGGCCCCGGCGCCAATTAACAGGCTGCCGTAGAGCCACATCCGGGTACCGCCAATGATCAGGCAACTGAACATCATCATCAGAACCATGGCCATGGAGGGGATTGGCACCAGTCCGGTAGCGCCGATCAACAATCCGACGATGGTACATTCGGCCAGCAACAGATATTGACGAACCCGGGGCCTGGCTTTGACGTCCAGCCGCTGACCGATAAACTGAAGCGTGTGGGGCCAGATCAGCGCCATGGCCAACAACCAGAGCAACGACTGGCTATACAGGTTGTCCACCACGCCGGCCGTCATCATGGCGCTGATGGCAGCCGTTCCCAGCAGACGGCCGTTGAAGTCGGGCATGGGTGGAATGGCTTCGGGGCTGTCCAGAAGCGCGGATTGCTGGTCTTGTATCTGCAACGTGTCTGAATGACTGGGCATCGGCTTGCCTGTGCTGGTGATCCCTGTTGGCAGGCCCATCCCTTTATATGATGTACCGGGGCGGGCAGGGCCTCCTGGCTGGGTCGGGGACAGTGCTGGCAGCAGGTGGTATGCTGCTCGCTGTAACGGTTGCCAGACTGCCTGCGGTCGGTGAAGGCAATAACGTCGCCCTGATTGCCGCAGTATCTCAATTCCCGGTTCGCAGCAGGGAGAATAGCGGTGGTGACGGCAATTGGCAACGTCGGCCCGGCTACGAACTCCTGGCAGTATCCGTTGTCCGTTAACGAGAAACCACACACCATCTGGCCAGAACAGAACAGGAGCGCCATGAACCCGGTTATCGAGGCATTACTGAACCGCTCTTCCGAACCAAAGCTGACGACCCCGGCGCCGCCTGCATCGGTCCTGGAACAGGCTTTTGCCTGTGCGGCCCGGGCACCGGACCATGCCCTGTTGCGGCCCTGGCGCTATCTGGTGGTGGAAGGTGAAGGCCTGCAACAGCTGGGGTCATTGTTTGAAGCTTCAGCCACCGACAGTGACAGCGAACGGCAGCGGGAGAAACTCAGAGCCATGCCGTTGCGGGCACCCATGGTCGTGGTGGCGATTGCATCACCGGTCAGCCACCCCAAGGTGCCGGTCCAGGAGCAGAACTACTCCTGTGCCGCCGGCGTCGCCTATCTGGTGCTGGCACTGCACTCTGCCGGTTTTGGCGCCATGTGGCGCACCGGTGATGTGGCAGAGCGGGCCCGG
The DNA here is from genome assembly GCF_963974375.1 of uncultured Marinobacter sp. Classification (GTDB taxonomy): domain Bacteria; phylum Pseudomonadota; class Gammaproteobacteria; order Pseudomonadales; family Oleiphilaceae; genus Marinobacter. The sequence continues at coordinate 6,900 of NZ_CAXBDN010000186.1, read as the reverse complement.
GTCCGGGAAGGGCTGGGGCTGCAACCGACGGAATCCATTGTCGGGTTTATCTACACCGGTACGGTGACGGCGGAAAAGCCGGCGGTGCCCCGGGCCGAAGTATCGCAATTCGTGTCCCGCTGGCCGCAGCCAGAAGACTGACGGTCGCGGCTTCCGCCAACCGCATGCACGTTACAGGAAATGCCTTGCCGGTCCGGGTCGGGGCGTCGCCTCGCAAACCTCCTCTGCTCTGATCATTTCTGATTTACGCTATTAAAATCAATAGACTGCAATAATTCCTTCACTCTGGCACTGCTCTTGCTTATACCTGTTCAGACACCAAAAGCTGGCGGCAAAGCGGCCGGTTCTTGCAGGATTTCGGGAGGCAGTATGGCAATCTCATTCGACAGCGCGCTGGGCATACACGAGCAGGCACTGAACGCGCGCAGCAAGCGCGCTGAAGTGCTGGCCAACAATCTGGCCAATGCCGACACCCCGGGCTACAAGGCCCGCGACGTGGATTTCAAGGCCATGCTGGACAGAGCTTCCAGCCAGAGCGCCGCAACCATGAAGCGTACCCATGCCGCCCATATTGATGACAGTCGCGGTGCCGGCAGTGACGACCTGTTGTATCGGGTGCCTCACCAGCCTTCCATTGACGGCAATACCGTGGACGCCCAGCAGGAGCAAAGCCGCTTCATGCGCAACGCCATGGATTTTCAGGCCAGTTTCCAGTTTCTGAACAGTCGCTTCAGCGGTCTGACCAAGGCCATTAAAGGCGAGTAACCGGCGAACCAACGAATCGTAACAGGAGAGTTTCATGTCCCTTGGAAGCATTTTTGACATCGCCGGCTCCGGAATGACCGCCCAGCAGCTGCGGCTCAATACCACGGCATCGAACATTGCCAACGCAGAAACGGCCAGTTCCAGCGTCGACCAGACCTACCGTGCCCGCAAGCCGGTGTTTGCCGCCATCCAGGAGCAAATGCTGAATCCGGACCAGCGCGGTCATTTCGCCTTTGGCGAGACCCCCGGCGCCGGGGTTGCGGTGCAGGGCATTGTTGAAAGCCAGCAGGATCTGCAGATGCGATACGAGCCTCATCACCCGGCAGCCAACGAAGATGGCTATGTGTTCTACCCCAATGTGAATGTGGTCGAGGAAATGGCGGACATGATGTCGTCGTCCCGCAGTTTCCAGATGAACGTGGACGTGATGAACGCCGCCAAAAGCATGATGCAGCGGGTTCTCACCCTGGGCCAGCAATAACCGCGGAGGAATGAATGATGACTACGGTGAATAACACCTCCACCACGGACGTGCTGGCCAGCTTCCGCCATCAGCAAGAGGCCGCAGGCAGCAAGAGCGAGCTTGGCAAGAATGAGTTCATGGAGCTGATGATTGCCCAGCTGAAAAACCAGAACCCGCTGGAGCCTCAGGAAAACGGCGATTTCATCGCGCAGCTGGCTCAGTTCAGCTCGCTTGAGGAAATGCAGAAGCTGTCGCAGAACGTCGACAACGTGGTGGGTGAATTCCGCTCCACCCAGGCACTGCAGGCCTCTGCCATGGTAGGCCGTACAGTATTGGCGCCGGCCAACTTCGGCATGCTGGACGATTCCGGTGAAATAACCGGCGTGGTCAATGTACCGGCGTCCACCGGAGGCCTGAAACTATCCATTCAGAATGAGTCCGGTGAGTTGCTGAGGCGGATTGATCTTGGTGCTTCCGAGGCCGGCCAGAAAGCGTTCCGCTGGGATGGTCAGGATGCCGACGGCAATGTGTTGCCGCCGGGACGCTACGTGGTGGTGGCTGAGGCCTCCTACCCGGAAGGTAACGAACAACTGGACACGCTGGTCAGCTCCAATGTGGACAGCGTATCGCTGGGCAAGGGGGGCAACATCACCCTCAACCTGGCCGGCATGGGCTCCATTGCCCTGGCCGATGTCCAGCAAATTAACTGAGTGAGGTGAACAATGGCTTTTAATATTGGGCTTAGCGGACTCAGAGCCGCTTCCGTTGACCTCGATGTCACCGGCAACAACATTGCCAACGCCAGCACCGTTGGCTTCAAGGGCAGCAAGGCGCAGTTCGGCGATCTCTACGCCAGCGGTTTTCTGAGCTCGGGCACCAACCCGGTAGGTGGTGGCGTACGGGTTCAGGATGTGAAGCAGAATTACGCCCAGGGGAATATCAGCTTTACTGATAGTGGCCTGGACCTTGCGATCAACGGTGACGGCTTTTTTGTTCTCAACAATGGTGGTGAGACCCGTTATTCACGGGCTGGCCAGTTTGGCGTAGACCTTGACGGCTTCGTCACCAATAACCAGAACATGCGGGTTCAGGGTTACCAGGCAGACAACGATGGCAACCTGTCAGGTATTCGCGGGGATCTGCAGATCGATACTGCCAACCTGGCACCCCGGCGCACCACCGGTCTTGAGTCAGAGCTCAATCTGGACTCCCGTGAGCCGGTGCTTGAAGTCAGTGGTACCCGGGTACAAACGGTCGGCGGACCGGTGCTTGCTGACGAGGTGCTGACGGTCGGCTACCCCGACGGTACGTCCCGGAACGTGACCATTCCGGCGGGAAGCTCCGCACGGGAGACAGCTGCCTTGCTCAACGAGCAGCGTGGCGTAGGCGCCTCTGCCAGATCTACCCTGGACATACCGGGTGGCGTGATCAGTCCGGGCAGCAGCGTTATCGTCCAGAACACCGCTTTCAATATACCGGCTACCCTGGCCGATGACGCGGCAGCGTTGGGTTGGATTCGGGATGCCATCAACGACTCGCCACTGAACACAATCAATGCCACCGAGGACGGCGGCAACCTTCGCCTGATTGACAGCCGTGGTAACAATGTCACAGCCAGTGTTGAAGATGACACGGGCACCGAGGTGTTCGCGGATGACGTTGTGGGTGCGGTAACGGTCACCCTTGAGCGGGAGCTGAGCCTGACCTCCAGCAGTGCTACCGGAGTATTGGCGGGCTCAACCGACGAGGCCTTCCGGACCAATACTTTCAATCCGGCGGATCAGCGCACCTACAACCATGCAACGTCTTCCACTATCTACGACAGTCTGGGTAATCCCCACACCATGACCCAGTATTTCGTAAAGGAGCCGGTCAGCGGTGGCGACAGTGTCTGGGCCATGTATGTTCAGATTGATGGTGAGGAGGTCGGGGATCCGCCCAATGCCAACGGTGACCCCACTCGCGCACGGTTCGATATCCAATTTAACCAGGACGGCAGCCTGGCGTCTATCGACGGCAATACCAACGGTGAAATACTGATTTCCAACTGGACACCCAAGGATGCCAATGGCCAGCCGAATGGCTCAGATGGTCCCTTGCTGGTTTCAGATGGCGCCACGACCCCGATACCTGATCCGCCTACGTCATCCAATCTCGTGGTGAATCTGGCTGCTACTACCCAGTACGGCAGTGAATTCGGGGTCAATGATCAGCGCCAGAACGGCTATACCACCGGGCGCCTTTCGGGTCTTGACGTATCCGATGCCGGTGTGATTTTTGCCCGATACACCAACGGCCAGTCCCAGACCCTGGGGCAGGTGTCCCTGGCCACCTTCAATAACACCAATGGCCTGTCGCCGGTGGGTGAAACCACCTGGGTTGAAACCTTTGCTTCTGGTCAGCCCATCGTCGGGGCGCCGGATACCGGCACACTGGGGTCCATCAAGGCCAGCTCCATTGAGGAGTCCAACGTGGATCTTTCGGCGGAACTGGTGAACCTGATCATTGCCCAGCGTAACTATCAGGCCAACGCCAAAACCATTGAAACTTCCGATGCGGTCACCCAGACCATCATCAACCTGAGATAACCCGGATTCCGGGTCAACGGACGCAGACTGGCGGCAGTCTGCGTCCGCTTTTGTTTTTAGGAATCCCCTTCTTTATTTCCTTTCTTTTTTATATCAACAAGATAAATTCTTTGGCACGACTTCTGCTTTAACTGTGGAAATGACTGAATACGTCAGATTTCCGGCAGGAGTACTCCCATGGACAAGTCACTTTATATCGGTATGTCCGGTGCCAAGCAGAACATGCTGGCCCAGCGCGCCCATGCCAACAACCTGGCAAACGTGAATACCACCGGTTTCAAGAAGGACTTTACCCAGGCCCGCAGCATGCCGGTCTTTGGTGAGCACTTTCCGACACGGGCCTACGCCATGACCGAAAGACCCGGCACTGATCTGAGCCCGGGCGCGTTGATGCAGACCGGCAGGGATCTTGATGTGGCGGTTCAGCAGGATGGCTGGATGGCGGTACAGAACAATCTTGGCGAAGAGGTCTTTACCCGCTCCGGAAGCCTGCAGGTGGATACCAACGGTCTGCTGCGCCTGGCCAGCGGCGAACCGGTACTGGGCAATGGCGGTCCTGTGGCCTTGCCTCCCTATGAGCGCCTGTTGATCGGTGCCGATGGCACTGTCTCGATTGTGCCCATCGGTGGACAGGCCAACGAACTGGTTCAGGTGGACCGGATCAAGCTGGTGAATCCGCCGGCGGAGGCGCTCCAGAAAGGTGAAGACGGATTTATCCGCCGCAGCCCGGACCAGGCCATTGATGAACCCGAGCCGGTGGACGTCAATTTGCGCCTCAACTCCGGATTCCTGGAAAGCTCCAACGTGAATGCAGTGGAAGAAATGATCGCGAACCTGCAGCTGTCGCGTCAGTTCGAAATGCAGGTAAAGGTCATGCAGACCGCAGAACAGAATTCCGAAGCAACGGCACGACTGTTGCAGAACCTCTGATAACCATTGACAGACAGGGGTTTCGGCCCGACGAGCGGCAAGCAATCGCCGCCCGACCGTTCCGGACCTGAGGGAGAAAGACCATGCATCCAGCACTCTGGGTCAGCAAGACCGGGCTTAGCGCCCAGGACACCAACATGTCCACCATCTCCAACAACCTGGCGAACGTGAACACCACCGGCTTCAAGCGCGACCGGGCGGTGTTCCAGGATCTGCTTTATCAGATCAATCGACAGCCGGGGGGCCTCAACACCGAAAACTCGGAGTTGCCTTCGGGGCTTCAGCTGGGTACCGGTGTGCGGGTGGTGGGTACGGCCAAGCAGTTTACCCAGGGCAACCTGCAGATTACCGAGCAGCCCCTGGATATGGCGGTGAACGGTCGCGGTTTCTTCCAGGTACTGATGCCGGATGGTCAGGTCAACTACACCCGTGACGGTCAGTTCCAGCTTAACTCGGACGGCGATGTGGTAAATCCTGAGGGCTATCCGCTGGAACCCAACATCAACGTGCCGGAAAACGCCACCAGTATCACCATTGGCAAGGACGGCACGGTGTCGGCGGTGGTGGAGAATCAGGCCAACCCGGTGAATCTGGGCAACATCAATCTGGTGGACTTTATCAATCCCCAGGGTCTGCAGGCCATGGGTAACAACCTGTTCCGGGAAACCGCTGCCAGTGGTGACCCCCAGGAAGGTGAGCCAGGCATTGCCGGCCTCGGCACCATCGAGCAGGGCAGCATCGAGTCCTCCAACGTGGAGGTGGTCGAGGAGCTGGTGAACATGATCACCACTCAGCGCGCCTACGAGATGAACTCCAAGGTGGTGTCCACCACCGACCAGATGTTGCAGTTCATTTCCCAGAATATCGGCTGATCCGGTCGCAGAGCACAGGAGCAAATCACATGGCCACTGACACCCAAAGACGTCCCGCCTTACGCCGCCTGGCCACGCTGGCGGTGGTTGCCGTTGTGGTTCTGCTGCAGGGCTGTCAGGCCATGAGCCGGCCGCGGCCGGTGCCCAATGATCCGGCCTACGCGCCGGTGCGCGCAGAGGCCATGATGCAGCGGGACAGTCACAGTGGCTCCATTTACCAGAGCTCCCGCAATTACAACCTGTACGGCGATACCGTTGCTCTCAACGTGGGTGATGTGCTGCTGGTGACCTTGCAGGAATCCACCACGGCCAGCAAAACAGCTGAGAGCAGCATCACCAAGGACAACGAAATTGGTCTGGGCGATCCTTCTGTACTGGGTCGGGTGTTCCGCCTGGGCACCAACGTCAATGCGGAACGCGATTTTGAAGGTGCGGCGGAAGCGGACCAGAGTAACAGTCTGGCGGGCAGTATTACGGTCACTGTGACCGAGGTGCTGCCGAACGGGGTATTGCACATCCGTGGCGAGAAGTGGCTGTCGCTGACCAACGGCGACGAGTACATCCGTCTGAGCGGTCTGGTGCGGCCCCAGGACATCAGTCCCAACAACACCATTTCATCCAATCGGATTGCCGATGCCCGTATCGCCTATGGCGGTACCGGCGACTTTGACCAGGCAAACCAGATGGGCTGGGTGGCCCGGTTCTTTAACAGTGAGTGGTGGCCCTTATGAGCCTGGTGAGAAGTTTTGTGGTGATACTGGGGCTGCTGATGGCCACCAGTCCGGTGCTGGCTGACCGCCTCAAGGATCTGGCCCGTGTCAATGGTGTGCGCAATAACCAGCTGGTGGGCTACGGCCTGGTGGTGGGGCTTGACGGCACCGGTGATCGCGGCGCCTACACCAACCAGACCTTCCGCAACATGATGAATCAGTTTGGGGTGACCATGCCGGAGGGTGTGAATCCCAATCTGGCCAATCTGGCCAATGTGGCGCTGGTGACGGTTCATGCCAGTCTGCCGCCCTTTGCCAAATCCGGTCAGGAAATGGACATCACGGTATCCTCGGTTGGCAATGCCGACAGTCTGCGTGGCGGTAGCCTGCTGATGACACCCCTCAAGGGTGCTGATGGTCAGGTGTATGCGATGGCCCAGGGCAGTCTGGTCGTCGGCGGGTTTGGTGCGGCCGGTGCCGATGGTTCAAGGATTACCGTGAACGTACCCAGCGTTGGCCGCATTCCCAACGGCGCCACCATCGAGCGGGAAGTCACCACGCCGTTTACTCAG
>NZ_CAXBDN010000185.1:0-8955 GCF_963974375.1 uncultured Marinobacter sp. | reverse complement strand
CCCCGGTGCAGGAAGTACGGGGTTTTGTGACGCTGGCAAACGTTTCAGTTTCGCTCTGCGTTTAGGATGGGCTCAGTTTCCTTGGGCCCCCTTTATCTGAAAAGGAGTTCTGCATGCCCTCCAGGTTGGGGTCACTGTTTACGCACCATCAGTTATCGCCGGTGGTCATCACTGATGCCAGTTGGTACCGGTTGGCGGATGATATGGCGGTGGCGCTGGCGTCGTCCCGCCGTAGTCTGATCTGGCTTAATGCGCCCCGTGGCGCCGGCAAGTCCGCCTGGCTGCAGGCGTTGCTACCCTCTCTGAGAACGGATTTCTGTCTGCTGAACCTTCGTGCAGCGGCTGACGTGCAGGAAGTGCTGGAGCGCTTTGGCGGCCATTCTGAGCTGATCCATGGTCCTGCGCCTGCGCTGATTCTTGATAATCTCTCCCCTGCGGAACTGATGTCCCTGCTGGCGGAGCCGGACCATCCCGCCCGTCATCTTGTTCCCGACCACAGTGGGCCAATCATGCTGCTGAGTCCTGAAACCGACGGTGATGCCATTGCGGCCCGTCGTCTGGAGCGAGTGACCGGCCGGTCTCTGGTGCGTCATGACTTGCCTGCAAGCAGTATGGGTCAGAATCAGGCAGTACTGGTGGCTCATCAGGCCGCTATTGAGAAGCGCTGGCAGGTGCAGATCACTGACGAGGCCATGGAGTTTGCTGTGGCCGGTCTGCGTTACCGGGCAATGCCCGGGCAGGTAGTGGAATGGATGGAACGGGCCGCTGCCAGGGTAGCGGTGGTGGCCGAAGAGGGCCCCCGGGAGTGCCGGCGCCTGCGCGCGGAAATCCAGACTCTGGAGAAACGCATCAAAACTGCCCGCAAGCGGGACCTGCCCACGGAAGACATGATTCGCACCAGGGATGAGCTTTCTCTGGAGCTGACCGCAGCCGAGATCGACTGGCTGGAGCGGCAGTCAGACGGCACGCTTACCCAGGTTTTACCCACTGACCTGCGGGAAGAGCTTGAATCCCTGACCGGCAAAGGCGATTATCCCGACTTGCCGTTGTCGTCTACCTTGTTGTCTGGTGAGGATTTAAGTGAGCGATCTGGAAATCTACGTGCGTGACCTGAAGCCCGGCCCGCTGGCCAGCTGGCTGGAAGCCAACTTCGACCACCTGGACCAACCCCTGACTGAAACCGGCGCCAAGGCCGGTCTTATGAAAGCCGAGGGCCGTTACCTTGGGCACCGCGTGAGAATCACGGTTTACCCGGAGGCCTTCGGGAAACGCTTCAGTTCTGTGCTGCTGGAAGGCGAGAAACTACCCTGGCAAACAGATCTCGACTGCGCCCGCAGCGCCTGGCGCGCGGTCGAAGGCGAAATCCGCTGCAGCCAGGGTGAGTGGAAAGAGGGCGACCCGGTAGAGGAAGAGAAATGGTGGCGCCTGGATGATCGGGGCGAGCAGCTCGTCGTGTGGAATTAATAGTGCGGCGGTGGCGTTTCTTCGTGTTCCGCTTTCAGGTTTGAAGGCGCCATCTCCTTTAACTGCTTGTGCATGTTCTGTTTTGCTTCCCACAGTTTGCGGATATCCATCTCCTGTTCTGCCAGTTGGTCGCTGAGAGTGGTGATGGTATCGTCCTGAAACGCCAGGCGGGTTTCCAGTTCATCCAGCCGTCTGGTCAGTCTTTCCAGTTGTTCTGCCAGTTGCGCTTCTGTGCTTTGGGTCATGGTCCTGCCGCTGTCTCTGTGTCGATTTGGTCATCATTACGAATAATCTGCTATTATGCCGCTTTTGTTGGCCGGGGTGTCAGTTTAGGGCGTTTTCCCGGTCTTTGTGCCGTTTCTTTCACGGCGTTCGTCATGCGTTTTGGTCGTTACAGGCTGTTATGGCCCGGCCAGGCGTTTTCTTACTGTTAAGTCTGGAGAGTGTTTTATTCATGCGTAATCCCGCAAAAGCGATTGTTTCAGCGGTTCTGGCTGCTATTCTCGCACCCCTCGTTCTGGGTTTTATACTCGTTACGGTTACCCCGGAGCTGTTTCTGATTCTGTCTCAATACGGTTCCAGTGAACTGGCCGGTCGTCCGCAGTTTGTTCTGGGCAGTGTTCAGGGTATTGCTGCCTACGTCATCAGCGTGCTGGTGTTCACCATCGTTGGCGTGATTGCCATTGTCCTCAGTGAACGTAAAGCCGGCCCGGCCGCAAGTCAGCGTCGCGCTGCACCGGCCGGTAACAATGATTATGAGGATGACGATGGCTACGATGACGACGAGGAAGACGATCAGGACTACGGCCCCGAAGGTGGCGAGGAAGGCACCGTAAAGTGGTTCAACGTCAAGAAAGGTTTTGGCTTTATCGTCCGCGACAGCGGTGATGAAGTGTTCGTGCATTTCCGCGCCATCCGCGGCCGCGGCCGCCGGGTACTCCGTCAGGGCCAGCTGGTCCGCTTCGACGTGGTAGAGGCCTCCAAGGGTTTGCAGGCGGATAACGTTTCTACTCTGGATTAGAACAGCAGAACGGCCAAGGATGGCCGAATTCAAACCCCGTTCATCCTGGTCCAAACTCCGTTCATCCTGGTCCAAAACCCGTTCATCCTGAGCCAAATCCCGTTCATCCTGAGCCTGTCGAAGGATGGAACTCCGAAGTCCACGCCCTTCGACAGGCTCAGGGCGAACGGAATGGGTTCAGGCTCAGGGCGAACGGATTATCTGAATAGCCTCACCCCAGCAATTCCACCAACACCTGCTCATAGATATCCGACAGGGTATCCAGATCTTCTGCTTTCACGCACTCATCGATTTTGTGGATGGTCGCATTCAGTGGTCCCAGTTCCACTACCTGTGCCCCTGTGGGCGCGATAAAGCGTCCGTCTGAGGTGCCGCCGGAGGTTGAGAGCTCGGTTTCGCGGCCGGTGACGGTGCGGATGGCGTTCTGGGTGGCGGCTACCAGGGAACCCCGGTCGGTGAGGAAGGGGCGGCCGCTGAGGTGCCATTGCAGGTCGTACTTCAGTTCGTGACGATCAAGGATGGCCACTACCCGCTCTTCCAGACTTTCTGCGGTGTTTTCGGTGCAGTAACGGAAGTTGAAGTGCACCAGCAGCTCCCCGGGCACGATGTTGCTGCCGGTTCCTGCTTCCACCTTGGTGATCTGGAAGGTGGTGGGTGGGAAGTAGTCGTTACCGTTGTCCCAGAATTCCTTTGCCAGGGCATCCAGGGCTGGCGCCGCCAGGTGCACCGGGTTTTCGGCCAGGTGCGGGTAGGCCACGTGGCCCTGAACGCCGTGTACGGTGAGATAACCGTGTAACGAGCCTCGGCGACCATTCTTGATGACGTCGCCCACCTGATGGGTGCTGGAAGGTTCGCCGATCAGGCACCAGTCAATTTTCTCATTGCGCGCCTCCAGGGCCTCCACCACCCGGACGGTACCGTCCTGAGCCGGGCCTTCCTCGTCGCTGGTGATCAGCAGGGCGATAGAGCCCCGATGGTCGGGGTAGCGGGCGATAAAGCGCCCACAGGCGGTGACAAAGGCTGCCAGGCTGCCTTTCATATCAGCGGCACCACGTCCGTACAGATAACCCTCACGGATCACCGGCTCGAACGGATTATGGGTCCAGTTTTTCTCCGGCCCCGTCGGTACCACATCGGTATGCCCGGCAAACGCCAGCAGCGGACCCTCGGTGCCCCTGCGGGCCCACAGGTTGTCGGTCTCACCAAAGCGCAGCAACTCCCCCCGGAACCCCAGCGGCCCGAGATGGTTCATCATCAGCTCCTGGCAGCCGGCGTCATCCGGGGTGACCGACCGCCGCCGGATCAAGTCCATCGCCAGTTCAAGGGTGGGGGATAGGGACATCAGTGGGCCTCTTTTTTGCTACTGCGTGATGATTTTTTGTGCACGAAATTCTGTTCATTCTGACCCTGAGCTCTGAGCCTGTCGAAGAGCCGAAGGGGCGAAGGATGGTACTTCAGAGTCTGCGCCCTTCGACAGGCTCAGGGCGAACGAGGCTTGGTGCGCTGTGACGCCTTTATCCGTTCATCCTGAGCTTGTCGAAGGATGGGAACTCCGAGCCCTCACTAACCAATCAGTTATTAGCGTGCAACTGCTCATTCAGCTCAATCGCGGTCTTGTTGGTTTTGCACTCAACAGCGCCGGTCTGGCTGTTACGGCGGAACAGCAGGTCGGGCTTGCCGGCCAGGTCGCGGGCCTTGATGACTTCTACCAACTTGTTCTGGTCGTCCAGCAGCGCGACTTTGGAGCCGGCGGTGATGTAAAGGCCCGCTTCCACGGTGCAGCGGTCGCCCAGGGGGATGCCGATGCCGGCGTTAGCGCCGATCAGGCAGTTCTCGCCTACTGCGATGATGATGTTGCCACCGCCGGAGAGGGTGCCCATGGTGGAGCTGCTGCCGCCCAGGTCGGAGCCCTTGCCGATGATGACGCCGGCGGACACGCGGCCTTCGATCATGCTGGTGCCTTCGGTGCCGGCGTTGAAGTTGATAAAGCCTTCGTGCATGACGGTGGTGCCTTCACCCACATAGGCACCCAGGCGGACCCGGGCGGTGTCGGCAATGCGCACGCCCCGGGGCACCACGTAGTCGGTCATCTGCGGGAATTTGTCGACCGACTTCACTTCCAGCAGTTTGCCGTTCAGGCGAGCCTGCAACCGGCGCTCTGGCAGCTCATCCAGGTCGATGGCGCCTTCGTTGGTCCAGGCCAGGTTCGGCAGCAGGCCGAAGATGCCATCCAGTTTCACGTTGTGAGGCTTCACCAGTCGGTGAGACAGCAGGTGCAGCTTGAGGTAGACCTCCGGGGTGCTGGTGGCTGAAGCATCGCTCTCCAGAATGGTCACCACCACGGGACGCTCACTGCCGGCGGCCTTGCTGGCCAGGGAGGCTTGGTCGCTCAGGCTGGTTGAACCCAGGGCATCGGCAAAGGCAGTGAGTTGCTCCGGGGTGACGTCAATGGCCTGGTTGCCACCTGCGTATCCCAGGGTATTACCGGCGATCTCCACCAGGCTGTTATCGGGCATGAGCACCGGCTGCTGATAAAACACCTCCAGCCACTCACCTTTGCGGTTCTGGGTGCCGATACCGATTCCGAATGCAAAGCTCATCTGCTGTTCCTCTGGTTAAGACCGTTTCAATCAGTTCAAATATTTGGCAGCCCACTCATTGGCACTAAAGCCAACGCTGACCTCGTCGCCATGCTCCACCACCGGTCGTTTAATAATGGACGGGTTGTCGAGCATGATCTGGTGGGCGGTTTGGGCGCTAATGGTATCACGAACTTCATCAGGCAGTTTGCGCCAGGTGGTGCCCCGTTTGTTGAGCAGGGTGTCCCAGCCGATGGCCTGTTCCCAGCATGTCAGCAGGGTGTCGTCAAGACCGTCTTTTTTGAAATCGTGGAAGGTGTAAGCCACGCCATTTTCATCCAGCCATTTGCGGGCTTTCTTGACGGTGTCGCAGTTTTTGATGCCGTAGAGTTTCATGGTGCTCCGTTTTCTTTATTTACCGTTCATCCTGACCCTGAGCCTGACGAAGGGTCGAAGGATGGGGCTTCGGAGTTAGCGCCCTTCGACAGGCTCAGGGCGAACGGGCCAAGCAACAGGCTCAGGGCGAACGTGCTTAGGTTGCAACTCCAAACTCTGCCAATCAGTAGTCTTTAACAAACCGCACAATCCTCTCAGCAGCTTCCACACATTCCTCCAGCGGCGCCACCAGGGCCATGCGTACCCGATTCTCGCCAGGGTTGTAGCCGTCGATGGTGCGGGACAGGTAGCGGCCGGGGAGTACGTGGACGTTCTGGCGGGCGGACAGTTCCAGGGCGAAGGTTTCGTCGCTCATGGGGGTCTGGGGCCATAGGTAGAAGCCGGCGCCCGGGAAATCCACGTCCATCACTTCCTTGAGCATGGGCACCACGGCGTTGAATTTGGCGCGGTAGGCGGCGCGGTTTTCGCGGACGTGGTCTTCGTCGTTCCAGGCGGCGATGCTGGCCAGTTGGTTGTGTACCGGCATGGCGCAGCCGTGGTAGGTGCGGTAGCGCAGGAACTCTTTGAGGATGCGGGCGTCGCCGGCCACAAAGCCGGAGCGCAGGCCTGGCAGGTTGCTGCGCTTGGACAGGCTGTGGAACACCACGCAGCGGGCGTAATCATCCCGGCCCAGGGCGGCGCAGGTTTGCAGCAGGCCTTCTGGTGGGTTGTTTTCGTCCGGGTAGAGTTCGGAGTAGCACTCGTCTGAGGCTACGATAAAGTCGTGACGGTCGGCCAGTTCGAGCACCCGGGTCAGCACGTCCCGGGGGATGACGGCGCCACTGGGGTTGCCCGGGGAGCACAGGAAAAGGATCTGGCACTCTTTCCAGACATGGTCCGGCACGGCGTCAAAGTCCGGGATAAAGCCGTTGCTGGCATCACATGGCAGGTAATGGGGCGTTGCTCCGGCCAGGAAGGCGGCACCTTCGTAGATCTGATAAAACGGGTTGGGGCTGACCACTTTGGCCGGGCCGCTGGCATCTACGGCGGCCTGTACGAAGGAGAAGATGCCTTCGCGGGTGCCGTTTACCGGCACGATGTGGTGTTCGGCACTCAGGGTACCCGGGTTAAGCCGGAAGCGTCGAGTAGCCCAGTCAGAAATGGCCTGCCGCAGTTCAGGAATGCCACCGGTGGTGGGGTAGTTGGCCAGCCGGTGCAGGTTGTTGGCAATCACCTGCTTCACGAATTCCGGTGACGGATGCTTGGGTTCACCAATGCCCAGGGAAATGGCGCTCAGATGTTCCGGCGGGACCACGCCTGCCTTGAGTTGTGCCAGTTTTTCAAAGGGGTAGGGGTGCAGTCGGGACAGATTGGGGTTCATTGGGTGTTATCCAGCATGGTGCGGAGATCGTCCTGCAGGGCCTGGCAAACGTCCGGGTCGCGGATCGGCCAGCCGTGCTCGTCGGTTACAAAGAAAACGTCTTCTACCCGTTCCCCGAGGGTGGCGATCTTGGCGTTGGCCAGCCGTACCCGGTGCTCCAGCAGGACCTGACCGACCCGCGCCAGCAGGCCGGGGCGGTCCGGGGTCACCACTTCAATCACCGTACGTTGATTAAAGGTGTCGTTGGAAAAGGTCACCTCGGTGGGAAACGAGAAGTGCTTGAGCTGCCGGGGCGTGCGGCGATGGATGATGTTCGGGTAGTCTTCCGGGTCGTCCAGCTCGTCCACCAGGCGCTGGCGGACACGTTCCTTGCGGGCCGGATCTTTGCCCAGGGGCTGGCCCTGTTCGTCCAGCACCACATAGGAGCTGATGGACCAGGGGCCGGACTTGGCCACGCTGATGCGGGCATCGACGATGTTCAGGTTCAGCTGCTCCAGCACCGCCGTGGTGGCGGCAAACAGGGCCACCCGGTCTTTCAGGTAGATGACGATATGGGAGTAGCCGTCGGTGGGTCCGCCGCGGGTATCGCGGATCAGCACCAGCGGATCGGGGCTTTCACCGTGGTGGATGATGGCGGCGGTCTGCCAGGCGATGTCGACTGTGGAATCCTGCAGGAAGTATTCCTCGTCCAGGGTGTCCCAGATGGCGTCAATCTGCTGGTCAGTGATGTTCTGGGCGTGGAGGATTTCCCGGGCCTCGGACTGTGTGGCCCGGACCCACTCTTCCCGGTTAAACGGTGTCTCCGTGCCCCGCCGCAGCGCCCTGGTGGTCTCGACGTACAGCTGACGCAACAGCGAAGCCCGCCAGGTGTTCCACAACTTGGGGTTGGTGGCGCTGATATCGCAGGCGGTCATCACATACAGGTAGTCCAGGTGGACCTGGCTGGGCACCGCCCGGGCGAATTCATTAATGATGTCCGGGTCGGAAATGTCCTTGCGCTGGGCGGTCATGGACATCAGCAGGTGATTCTCCACCAGCCAGGCAATCAGCTGGGTGTCCCGCTCGCTGAGGTGATGACGTTTGCAGAAGGCTTCGGCGTCGATGGCGCCCAGTTCCGAATGATCACCACCGCGGCCCTTGGCCACGTCGTGGTAAAGCCCGGCGATGTAAAGCAGCTCGGGTTTGGGTAGCTGGTGAATCAGGCGCGATGCCAGCGGGTATTCGGTGCGGCTGTCCGGGCTGTTCAGGCGCACCATGTTGCGGATCACCCGCAGGGTGTGCACGTCCACGGTGTATATGTGGAACAGGTCGTGCTGCATCTGGCCGATGATCTGGCCGAATTCCGGCAGGTAACGGCCCAGTACGTTGTACTTCTTCATGTTGGACAGGGTTTCGTCCAGGGCATGGGGGGTCTTGACCAGTTCCATGAACAGCGAGGTGACCGCCAGGTTGTTGCGGAAGCGGTCGTCAATCAGGTGCCGGTGGGCTCGCAGAGAGCGGATGGTGGAGGCGCGGATGCCCTTGATGTCCGGGTTCTGGGCCATCAGCACGAAAATTTCCATGATGGCGTAGGGGGCGTAGGCAAAGCCCTGGTTGTTGATGGCCTCCAGATACTGGTCCCGCAGCTGGAAACGGTTATTGAGCGGATGAATACGGGCTTCGGTGCCGGCCTGGAGGATGGCCTCATCGTAGTACTGCAGGATCACGTCGGTCAGCTCGGCCAGGGCCAGCACGGTGCGATAGTAGGCCTGCATCATCAGCTCGACGCCCAGGCGGCGGCCTTCATCCTTGTAGCCCAGCATTTCTGCCAGTGCCCGCTGGTGATCAAACAACAGCCGGTTTTCGTTGCGGTCTGCAATCAGCTGCAGGCCGTAGCGCAGCTGCCAGAGGAAGGTTTCGCCGTTCATCAGCACTTCGTGTTCTTCTTCCGTCAGAATGCTGAAGCGGGTGAGATCCGAAAGGCTGTCGAGGCCGAAGTGACGCTTGGTGATCCAGCCGATGTTCTGGATGTCCCGCAGTCCGCCCGGTGAGCCCTTGATGTTGGGTTCCAGGTTGTACTCGGTGTCGCCGTATTTCTGGTGGCGCAGCTGTTGCTCTTCGCGTTTGGCGATAAAGTAGTCTTTGTCGGTGCTGAC
>NZ_CAXBDN010000184.1:0-8970 GCF_963974375.1 uncultured Marinobacter sp. | reverse complement strand
CTGATCCAGACGGCCAAAAGCCACCTCTTCCACCAGCAGCATAAGATCATCCAGCCGGCGGCCATAGGACGCCATGACCTCCCGCCGGAATTCCGCTGACGCGGCCATCAGTTGGTCAAACTCCGGCTTTGGCATCAGTAATGCCCGGGTAGGCTCCTCCACATGGGCTTCGGCCCGATAACCGCGACCGGCCATCAGACAGCCGATGGACAGGGTGCAGATATCATCGGCACAGATCCGGTACAGCACAATGCCATGGCCGGACGCGCCCAGCATCTGCACGCGAACTGATCCCGACATCACCATCGGCAACCCCTGGCAGCCATCTCCGGCCCGGAATACCACGTCCCCGGGCGCAAAAGCCACCGGCATGGCCACCGCCAGGGCTTTCGCACGGAGGTCGGGGCTCAGGGTATCAAGCAGCGCGTGATGGGTCATGACAGATCCTTCCTGAAAAAGCGACACAGAGAACAGGACAGTTTTATATCCTTATAACCAATGTGACTTTATCACTGAGCAGCAGGCCCTGTCTGTATACCATGAAAGCGTGCCCATACGTCGTGAGAGGGCTCCCCCACAACAGTGCAAAACCACATCTTCAGCAAGGAGTAGGACATGACCAAAAATATGGGAACAGCCGATCGCAGCATTCGCGTCGTTATTGGCCTGGTATTGATAAGCCTGGTTTTCATCGGGCCACAAACCGCATGGGGCTGGATCGGTGTGATACCGCTTGTCACTGCGGCCCTTGGCAACTGCCCGTTGTACAGTATCCTCGGCATCAAGACCTGCCCGGTCGATAACAAGTAAGCCAGGCACCGCAAGGCCGGTCACAGACCATACCCAACCGCGGCCGGGGGGCTTGACAGCCCTCTGGCAGCTACATCCAGTGGCGACGCCTGAAGAACCAGATCAGGCCTCCAACAATTGCGATCATAATCCCCCATACCAGGGGATAACCGTAGTACCACCCCAGCTCCGGCATTGCCCAGGGGCTGTCAGGGTGCTCAAAATTCATCCCGTAGATGCCTACCACAAAGGTCAGCGGAATAAATATGGTGGCGATGATGGTCAGCACCCGCATGGTTTCGTTGGTGCGGTTACTGACACTGGACAGATAGATGTCCAGCATCGACGTGGCCATTTCCCGGAAGCTCTCCAGCAATTCGATGATCTGCACGGTATGGTCCAGACAATCCCTGAGATAGATATGGGTGCCGGGTTGAATCAGTTCTGCCTCTGTGCGCAACAGGGTCCCCACTAACTCCCGCTGGGGCCACAACATACGCCTCATGATCAGCAGTTCCCGTTTCAGATAATGGATATCCGAAAGGGTTTCCCGGCTTGGCCGCAACAGCAGCCGGTCTTCCAGCAGCTCCAGCTGGTCCCCGAAATCTTCCAGCACCGGAAAGCCGGCATCGATCACCAGATCGATCAGCGCATACAGCAGATAATCGACACCGCGGGAGGTAAAATTCCGGTTATTGGGCTTTCGCATGCGCTTACGAACCGGCTCAAACGGATCCGTCGACAGCGGGCAGAAACTGATGACATAGCTGGCGCCCACAAACAGGCTGATCTGGACCAGATCAAGCCGGTTATCCTTGTAGACAGGCAACTGCAGGGTGATGAACATCTGATCGTCATACTGCTCGACCTTGGGACGCTGACCGGTATTGAGAATGTCCTCCAGAGCCAGATTATGAAGGTCAAACAGCTCTGCCAGACTGCGCAGGGTGTCCGGATCCACCGGTCCGTTTACCTGCATCCAGGTTTTCGAGTTGCGCTCAAGATAAGGCGTACAGTCCGCAGCCGAGTCCAGGTGAACTTCCTCTACCTGATCGGCAGTGTAATCGATGAGATGGATCGATAACTCGCCGGCCCCCGGCGCAAGCAAGGGGGTGGCGGTCAGGGTACCCGGGGCCGTGCCCGGAGCATGATAGTTCTTGCGAAGATAACCCATGAAATGCTGCTCTCTGATGGCCTGTACGGCTGTGGGCAATACAGACCTATCATAGAACATTATCAGCCACTTGCAGGATCGTCCGCGCAAAATGCGCCGCAACCGGCAACGTCAGCCGCCAGCGGCCAGTGGCGCAGACATCGGCCGGGTATAGGCAGGATGAATGGTTCCAAACTTGCCAAGTTCAGCAACGCTTCCGGTTTTCATGGCCACCCGCACCAACATACGACTGGACCGTCCGGTATCAGGAAATACACTCTGCCCCGCGACCCAGCCCAGAGCCATGCCCTGAACACTCAGTTGGCCCTCAAGCTTTTGCAGTCTGCGAAACATCGCTGAATGCCGGGCGTTTTCGTGTTCTTCGACAACCACCATAAACGCGTCCTGGGCGTAGCGAGCCATAAAACAGCCGCTGTTCAGAATCAGTCGCAGATCCTCAGTCACTGCTGCCATAGCGCGCTCCAGCGGATCTGCGCCCAACACTGACCGTATTTCACTGAAATTGCTGATCGCGAGATAAATGACCGCAAAGCGCTGATCAACGGCCTCCCCCTGCACAATCAGCTCCAGTATATGCTTCTCAGCTGCAGCCCGATTCGGCAGGTCGGTACTTTCATCCACAAAGGCCAGTCGTTCGAGGCGAATCCGTTCCCGCTCTGCGGCAATAACCTGAGCGATCCGTACCCTGACGTCCATGATAGAAGCCATAACGGCCAGAGCTACCATCACCGACATGATCAGTGCCAGCGGCAAGCCCAGCCAGTTCCCGGCCAGCTGATTGCCGGCCGCCGGCACACCATCCTCTGGCAACACTACCGCCATCATACCGGTGTAATGCATGCCAGCGATGGCACCGCCCATCACCAGAGCTGAGGCCAACTGAAGAATCCAGGCCCGCCGGCCCGGGGCCTGCTGTAGACGCCGGCATAGCACCATCGCCACGGCCGATGCCGCCAACGCAATGACTACCGACAGGATCAACAAGGAAGGGTTATAGGAGGGTGCCGGTGCCATCTTCATCGCCGCCATGCCCACATAGTGCATGACCACAATGCCCCCACCCATCAGCACAGTGGCCAGTGCAATATGACGAACCTGCACTTTTGGCAGGCTGATCATGAACAGGGCAAGAGCCGATGCCAACACTGCGGCAAGCCAGGAAATCGCTGTCAGTAAAAGGTCATAGCTCAGAGTTGCTGACATACCATGGGCCTGCATACCTACGAAATGCATGGTCCAGACGCCCGTTCCCATGGTCAGCCCCCCAAGCCCCAGCCACAGGCGACCACGGATCCCGCTGACTGTTGTCAACTGAGCACCAAAATACAACGCACTATAGGCCGCAAGCACTGCGACACCATAGGAAGCCAAAACCATCAAACCGTTGAAATGACCCATCTTCACTAACCTCTGGACTGCCGGACCTGAATGACGTGTTCCCAACAGAACACCTCAATGTGACTCGCGAAACAGTTACGGAGGTTTCCCCTCGCCGGGCCACAGACCGGCGGTAGGGTTTTGTAAGGACGGGTTACTGTCTGTAAGCGGAGTGGAAGAAGGAGTCGTCCAGATTGGCTACTCTGGCGAGAGGTTCACCGGACACTCCGGGATCCGACAATCAGTGGCATCGCCGGCCGCTGGCGTGGAGTCATTTTGTACGGAACCTGGCGCCGTGCGAAACCGCGTGTCGTCAGGCGCCAGCGCCGAGGCACAGGCGGCAGCCTGAATGGCCGCTGCCGGGCACTCCGTGCGGTCGAGACTCAGGCCCAGGTTGTACCAGATAGCGGCGACACCGGCATGTTGCGTCAATAGCCGTTCAAACCCCTGGCGGGCGAGTTCCGGCTGATTCTGGCTGAGTGAATGATTGGCCAGTGCGAACCCTGCTGCCAGATTATCGGGCCACTGATCCGCTGCGCTCTGGTAGCCCTGCCTTGCCAGTTCATGGCGACCTGTCATTTCCAGATCATGCACCGCCCGGACAAAGGCCACCGGTTCTGCGGTTGCCGGAATCTGGTCCGGTGGCAACAGCACTCTGGCCCAGCGGTCACCCCGGCGCCAGGTGTTGTCGAATGTTGGAAGAGCAACTCTCTTGTACTCATCAAGACCTGAGTGCAGGATCAGCTCTTTCCGCTCCAGGTCATACCCTACCACCACCGCAAAGTGCCACTGGGGCCACCAGTTGAAGCGCAGGTTCTGAAGCACCAGTACCGGATGTCCCGCCGCCACTTCCGTGAGGATGGCGTCCACGTGCCGGTGTAACGGATAGGCCACCATGCCTTTGGCTCTGGCAGTCGCGACCATTTCAACCTGAAGACTGCCTTTACGCCCGGGGATATAGACACTTTCCCTGAGCTCATCCGGCGATACCGCCTGGCCCTGAGCCCCCAGCATCATTGCCAGCGCCGCAGGACCGCACTGGTATTCATCCTGGGCATAAAAAGGCACATCACCAAGGCGAAAGGCAGAATCCAGCTCCGCCGTGAGCGCGGCGCCAGGCTTCTGGGTATGGCTGGCACAACCTGAAAACAACACCGCCAGCACAAGGCTGGCGGTGAGCAAACGCATGAAACGAGCGTTCAGAATCATGTCTGACGTCAGTTCACACAGTTAACAAAACTGTAGACGTTGGTCGCACACAGCATGTCGGTAATGACAAAGATCACCAGGAACAACACGATAATGCCCACAACACCACCAACACCTGCGGCCGCCGGAGCGTCATCAAGCTGCTGGTTAAACTCTGCCAGCTCCTGGGGCGTCAGGTTGTTTACACGGTCTTCAATCTGGGAAGCATCAACACCCATGGCGGCAAGACGATCCTGCACTTCCTGGGTTTCCAGCATCGACAGCAGCTGGACGCGGTCTACCTTGACCTGTTCAACAGTCAGGATTTCGTCAGTAGAAACAGCGGCAGGAGGAACTCCGGCACCGGCACCACTGGCCTGGGCATGGGCGACACCCACAGTCGAAAAGAGCATAAGTACCATCATCAAAATGGCAAAAGGACGACGAAAGGCTATTACTGACTTCATGGCTAAGCTTCCTTCCACTGCAGTATTTCTGATTGTTACAATTCGATTCTGCGCGCTTCGGCCTGGCCTTGTTAAACCCTGTGAAACTCGCAGGCAGTCTCTATATTGGCGGACTGCCGGATCAATGTATAGCATATTCATCATTACCCTTTGCTAAGCATTTTTTCATGATCTTTTTTCCGGTGGCGGACTCCCTGCGCTTCGGGATTGTGTTGTTCGCCTACTTTCCGATAGTCTTCTATCTTTCTCACACCAACAACAAACGACTACGATCTATGACACCTGCTCACCGCCCTCCGATGATCCTGATGGTTCTCACCGGCATGCTATGCACCATTGTACTGGTGGTGTTTGCACGCCTTGCCTATGGCCTGGTGTTGCCCGGCATGCGGGAAGGGCTCGGCCTCAGCTACCCGGAAGCCGCAAACCTTGGCACCGTAACCGCGCTGGGCTACCTGGCCCTGGTCATGACTGCCGGTGTGTTTGCCGCCCGCTGGGGCGGACGCCTTGCCATTATTCTGGGCCTGGCCATGGCCTGTACCGGGTTTGTGGGCCTCAGTCTGGCCTCCAACTACTTCGTTATCATGGCCATGATGGTACTGCTGGGCTTTGGCACTGCGTTCGGATACACCCCGCTGATTTCGCTGCTGGGCGCCTGGTTTCCGGAAAAACGGGGCGCTGCCATCGGCTTCGCCAACGGTGGCGTTGGCATGGGTATGCTGATAGCGGGCACGCTGGTCCCCTGGCTCACCACAACCGATCCGGACGATGGCTGGCGCACGGTCTGGTGGGTGTTTGCCGGTGCCGCTTTTCTGGTCATGATTGTGGTTTCGGTGGTTCTCAAGAACCCGCCACTGCCCGACGATGGCCCCTCGGGAAGCGCCAGACTGCCGGCCAAATCAGCGGTTTACCGCAATACCCATGTCATCAATGTGGGCCTGATCTACGGCATTATCGGCTGCACCTACATTGTGCAGACGATATTCATGTTCAGCTATGCGCTGGCATCGGGCATTCCGGCCATCACCGCCGGCAAGCTGGCGTCGATGATGGGACTGCTCTCGGTGTTTTCAGGGCCGGCCTGGGGTTGGGTATCTGACCGTATTGGCCGCTCCAACGCGCTGGTGGTGTGCATGTCGCTGTCAACTACGGCCATGGCATTGCCGGTGCTGTCGCCGACCCTGCCTGCTTTCACCGCGCATTTTGTCATCCTGGGACTGTGTGTTTCGGGTTTGTTCACCTCGGTACTGGCGGCCTGCACAGAAACCGTCCACCCGCGACTGGCGCCGGTGGCGGTCAGCTTTATCACCCTGTTCTTTGCCATCGGTCAGCTGATCGGGCCCGCCCTTGCCGGCCTGCTGATCGAATGGGCCGGCGGTTTCCGGGAAGTATTTGCCATCGCCGCCTGCCTGATGGGCGGCGCCATCTACCTGTGCTGGTACACCCGCAAAAGCCAGCAGCGGATGATGGTCACCCCCGGCTGAGGCTTACAAGCCCGGTCAACCTCAGGAATGCCGCGACAACCTGATTCAGCGCCGCACCTGGACTTCGGGCCCGGCCAGGTGCGCCAGCAGAGGATTCCAGCCCCACACTTTCTGGCGCAGGCCAGCGCCAATGGCCAGACCGACCACGAAACCACCGATGTGGGCCCAGTAATCCACGCCCTGGCCATCCAACACCATGCCCAGCAGATTGAGGGCGAGCCAGATCCCGAAGTACCAGACCACCGCCAGCTTTTTCTGCCAGACAAAGAACATAAAGGTCAGGCTGGCGTTGGGGAACCACAGCAGATACATGCCAAATAGACCGGCAATGGCCCCGCTGGCCCCCACCGACGGGATCGGCGAACCGAGATTGGCCAGCACACTGACCGCCCCCGCCAGTATTCCGCACACCAGATACAGCCCCAGGAAACGCCAGCGGCCCAGAGCGCACTCCAGGTTGTCACCGGTGACCCAGAGAAAATACATATTGCCGATCAGATGAATAAAACTGCCGTGCAGGAAAGTGGCGGTGACAAAGGTCCACCAGCGTTCCCCGGCCTGAATTTCCGCAGGGGCTATGGCAAAGTGCTCGATCACCCAGTTGGTGGCATTCGTATCCAGCCCGTAGGCCAGAAAGATCAGGGTATTCACCACGATCAGGCCGATGGTGACCCAGGGCGTGGAGCGCGCCTTCACGTTGTACTCCACCGGCATCTGCAACAGCATCTGGAAAATCCAGGTCTTCCAGCTGGTGGCCTGATTCATACTGGTGAGAGCGTGCTTGATCGCCGCTGACTTCACCACCTTCGAGACCGTGTCTTTCTCGACCCAGAAACCATCGCAGCGCTGACAGACCTCCACATCCACATGGTAGTCCTCCAACAGATGGAAGGTCTGCAAAGGCTGGCGGCAGTCCGGGCAATTCTGGTGTGAAGGCTCCAGCGGCGAGCCGAGGTTGGCGGTATAGTCCGCCTCATCCGTGTGCTGGCAGCGGGCCGCGATCAACGAATTCAGATCACCCTTTTCGAACCAGAACCCGCCACATTGATTGCACAGGTCTACCTCTTCACCCTGATAGTGATTCACTTCCAGCCGCACATCCCTGCAGTGAGGGCATGACTTCTTCCGTGGCATTACAACGTCTCCTTGAGTACTTCCAGGTTAACTCCATAGTCCGTCAGTTGCTTGCCCAGTGCCTCGTAGCTACCCTTCAGCTCGGGCAGCAGGCGCTGCTCGGTATCATCCAGCAGGTCCGTCAGACGCTTCGCCGCATGGCTGGCCGCCCAGGTGCGGGATTCGGCCTTGTCGATAAGGTCGTCCACCTGCAGATAGAAGCGACGACCACCCGTAAGAAAGGCGCTTGGTGTTTCCAGGGTAGTGGGGGAAAATCGCAGCGCTTCCCAGACAAAGCGGGACAACAGCGGGCGCTGGTTCAGCAGTTCAGACTGGGGAGGATTGCGCGCCAGCACGTCATCCGCGTAAGCCCGCAGCACCACAACGTTGTCTGACAGCTCGTCGTAGACGGATTTGCGAAGGTAGAAGTTGCTTTCCTGCTTGGTCACGCTGTCGAATATCAGTGCCTGTCGCAAACCGGCGCTGGCGGCCAGGTAAACCCCGATGACCGTGGCCAGCACCACGCATAGCTGAGCGACCCAGAAGCCGGATTTAACCAGATCCCCGTGGTCCATTTCGCGAAGTCGTTTGGTAGCGTTTAGCCGAATGGCCGTTCCTTTGGCAATAGAGAAAGGCACTGCTTTATCCTCCCTGAAAGCTGTTTATTAGCATGCGTTGTGATTTTCGAAGGTGGGAGAATAAGGGATTATTGCGGAAAGGTCTATTATGCCTCCACCGAGTGCTACCTGCCGGCCATCCGGCCATCCGGCCATCCGGCCATTTATTAAATGGCTATGGTTTAAAAAGTAAAAAGAAAGGAGCGCTCAGAAAAAACACCAGCACACCGTAGATAATCCCGTAGGCGGCAGCCCTTTCAAGCCAGTTCGCGAAGGACCTGACCTCCAGGCCAGGATAGATCGATTGGAATCTATCAAGCCTTTGGACGCGAGGTATTGCGCAGGCCCAGGCAAACAGCGAGGTATTGATAAAGCCGAAATCAATGGTTCCGCTATCCCAGTAATCGCCGGTTGGCTTCAGCTTTTTCTTCAGGCGACGGGTTAACGTGAGCCTGAGAACCAGAAGCCCAAGGAGCATGGTTGCCACGCCTCCGAGCATTGTGAAGGCAAAAAAAATGTCTAATGGAACATCCGTCATGATCACCACCAGTCATACATCCGCTTCACACCTTCCTTGACCAAATAATCCGCTCCAACTGCGGTTGCACCTGCTACAACTATTCCAACAGCCAGCCCAACAGGCGTCACCGCGATAACAGTACCAATTACCATGCCCATACCGATGCCGGCTCCAAAAGAAACACCTTCAACAACCGCTTTGCGCTGCCAGTTGGGATCATTGTTTTTCCAGCTACGGTGAA
>NZ_CAXBDN010000183.1:0-8971 GCF_963974375.1 uncultured Marinobacter sp. | reverse complement strand
TTTCTTGTCCAGCTCTGTGGTGGCTTCAAACAACGCTTTGGTATCGTCGTATCTGGTCTGGAAGTCCGCTGAGAAGAATCCCGGTAAGATTTCCAGTCTGAAGGGGATTTCAGGACGTCCACCGTCGCGGCCATGTTCCAGCATGGTGGTCAGCATTTCGAGCAAACTGGCATAGCTTCGTCGATCTGCAATCAGTCCCTGTTGCTGTTGTCTTGCGGGTTCGCTGGCAGTGTCGGTTGCCAGTGCCAGCTCCGCCGACTGGATATTGCGCTCGTTCAGTGCCTGCAGAACAATCAACCGCCGTATATAGCGCTGATAAACAGCTGCCCGTTGTCGTCTGGCCTGTTTGACGAGGCCATTAGGACGGAGCCATCCCTTTCGGTATCGGGCGATAAACTGGTCGTAGGCATGAACGGTGTTCCAGGCCCTGGCCTGTTGCAGGCTTTCCTTTGCTTCCATGTGTTTGCGGACTTTCGGGATCAGAATCAGCGTAGCAAGCAGTGCCAGCAGCAGCATACCCCAGAGAAACCGTGATACCGGATGCCCCGGAACTGCGAATGCGGCGGACAGCGGTGCCATTCCCATATCCGACAGGGGTTCGGCGTAGTCGTGTTCAGGGGTGTAGAAAACCTCGGTGGCGAACGCCTCAAAGGGCAGCAGACGATTGATTTCCCAGCCCTGATAGGCTTTGGTGTCCTGACCGTCAATCTGAAGAATCCTGACGCTGTCCTCGACCAGAAGGTATTTTGGTGGGCCGTAGCTCAGGGCAACCAGAACACCCACGACCACCAGCATCAGTAGGACTCGCATGCCATCACTGGCCAGAAAACGAAAGCGCTTGCGGTTAAGGTACAGCAAGGTAACCAGGGCAATGGCGCCGATCACAAGATATTTCATGGTGTTGCCGGGCCCGTTACTGGAAAAGCAGATTGGAGTCGGCCAGCATGGCCCAGAGCACGTAGAACATGCTGCTGGCCCAACGGCCCAGTGAGTATTCAAGCCCGAAGGCAAAGTCATGAGGTCGGGTCAGGGTTATTGCCACGGTGGTTGCCATCAGTACCAATGCAAAGGCCGTCCAGTTGTAGGACACCCATGGGTCCATCCACTTGCTGGGTAGCCACCTCGCCAGCAACCGGCGAAACGGCGCAATAATGACACTGACGATCACCAGACTGCCGACAAACACGCCGAGCCGTATCAACGCGTAAACGATGTCGCCCTGGGCGGCGAACGTAAAATGATCGACCATTACCATGGCTGCATACAGCGCAATTCCTGCAGACAGGAAAGACGGGCTCTCACCTTTCCTGCTGAAAATCCGGAACGCTATGCCCAGACTCTCGACCATCAGCCAGACCGCCGGCAGGGTGAAAAAGCCCAGCACAAGCAACAGGTGGTCAGAAGCGGAATAGCGTGCCAGAACGCCGATACTCCAGCTGACAAACAGGATGGTGATCAGCAACAGAATGCAGGTGCGCCAATAGTCGCCCGGAGTTATATCGTTTGGTCGCAGCTTGCCATGAACGTGTGCGGCAGCCACAAAAATGGCAAGGTAGATCGCAGACAGTAGCGCGGTTGTCACGGTTCGTTGTACTCCATCAGGAAAACCCGGAGGCATCGTGGGCGACAAAAGATGACAGGACATTAATGTCCGGAAGGGGCGGGAGGATAAGGCAAACGTCGGCGGAAATCGAATGCCGATGCGACACACACTGCTCACAGTGGGAATGTTTGACGTGATATTACAATTGGTGAGCGGTTGTGGCGGATACCGGGCCGGCTGTGGCGGGCTCAGTCATTTTCTGCCGCAGTACCGGCACCCTGAATTTTCAGCGGAGCAAGCAGAGGTGACAGCCCCCTGGCTTCATCGATGAACAGCTGCAGGTGCGGGAAGGGTATTTCAATCCCGGCTTCGTCGAGACCTTCCTTGATCTGTTCCAGCAACTCACAAACAATCTTTGGCTGAATGTCGATATCCTCTGGCCGTATCCAGAACAGCGCCACCAGATCGACCGACGAGTCTCCCAGTCCGGTCATGACCACCCTGGGTGCCATAGCGGGTGTCTGCAGCGTATTCTCATGGGCCTGAAGCAGCGGCAGGATGACGTTGCGGGCTTCTTTGGCGGACTCCTTGTAGGCAATGCCCAGTGGAATCCGGATGCGAGTCGGTCCTTCGGCGCTAAAATTGATGATGTCGGAGGTAGCGACACTGTCATTGGGAATCATGGTAAAAATATTGTCCCGGGTCCGCAGCCAGGTGGTCCGGAAGGCAATTTTGATGACCTTGCCTTCCTGGTCATTGATTTTTACCCAGTCGCCGATCCTGAAAGGGCGCTCGATCAGCAACGTAATGCCCGCAATGAAATTGGACAGCGTGGACTGGGCCGCAAAACCCACAGCAATGCCGACAATGCCCAGGCCAGCCAGAATGGACAGCACATCAAAGCCGAACTGGGCCAGCAAGGTAATCACGCCCAGGGTAAGCAGCACAACCAGCAACATGTTGTTGATCAACTGGCCCAGCGAGGCATCGATCGTGTGCCGGCTTAACAGTTTGGAAAAACCGTTGGTGAGCGCAATCCACACCAGATAAAAGCCAAGGCCCATAATGCCTGCCCGTACCTGGCTTTTCAGTAGCTCGCCGGAAGCGCCGTACTGTGCGGACAGGGCGACCACCACGGCCAGCATGAAAATATATCGTAACGAAACCTGAAAGGACGTGTACAGGGTGGCACCGGGATTCCGGCTTTTGATCACCGCTGCGAACAGGAACTTCAGAGCCAGGTAAATCGCCAGCAATACTGTCAGCACGATCAGGGAAACCATAATCTGACCGGCCATCGTGATTATCAGGGTTTCCCACTCCAGGCCGGATATGCCCAGTGCCTCAACGGTGTTATTCAAAGTGCGCTGCAGTTGTTCCCAGAGACCTTGCAACATTGAATGTCCTCGAACGGTGACCGGGCGGTTCAGAGCCCGGGTGGCCCTGACAGGTATTGGCGAAGATCTGTTTCAGTTCATGAACAGGAGCATCGGCAGCAGTGGGGGCAGTCCGGTTTGATCACCGGTTGTTGTCGCCCATGGTGCGGGCCATGATCAGGTAACCAAACGAGGCGGATCAGGTAATCATCATGAAACCGACCAGGGCCTCGGTGCCGGCCAGAAACCGGATATGCCCCGTTGCCGCCAGATCGCCCCAACCTACCGTAGTATAGGCTGTCGCAGAAAAATAGATGCAATCCAGCAGGTTTACCACCGGGTAGCCACTGATTTCGCCATAGCCATCCTGATGCAGAAACCACCAGAAGGTCGCGCCAAACAGCCATACCTCCGCTACATGTGCCAGAAGCAACACGAACATGGTAATCAGGATGATTGGTCGATTACGGCTGCCACCGCCTGGCCTGCTCTGGCGACGGCTGCACCAGCCATTGAGCGCCTGTATGACTTCGTAGTGAAAGACAACAGTCATACCCACGACCAGGGCAGTCACTGATGTCATGACGAGCTCTGTGGACATTGAAACGCCTCTACCCGTTTTCAGGTGCGACAATTTCCGGAGACACAGACGGGAACCTTATCCCGTTTACGTGGATCCTGCAGTGTCAGATGTTGTGGATTGGGTTTGCCGGGCTTCCTGCAGACCTGGCTGATCCATCAGATGGCTGGCAAGGGCTACCCCGGTCTCACTCATGGTCAGGTAGGCTTCGTCAGCACCGGCATCACGTATCTTCTCTGCCTCATCAGAATACATGGTGTGAGCGACGATATAACCTTTGAAATCAAGTTTCCGGAGCATTCGCGCGGCAATCAGTTTGCCCTCAATATCGTTCATTGCCAGGACAACTGCCTCCAGCGAGGGTATATGCAAGCCCTCCCAGAACGTGGTGTCTTCCGCATCCGCAAACACCACATTACGTCCTTGCAGCCGGTGATTTTCCGCTTTTGCAGGGTCCGAATCGAGGCCCATGATCTTTGCCTGTTGAGGCAGCAACCAGTCGTAGGTGGCGGTACCTGTGCGCCCCATGCCCATGACCAGAATTCGGGTATCTCCAAGGGAAAGCGGTTGTTCATCGGGGTGCCGCTTTTGACTTTCAAAGCGAACAATGTGGTGCCCGATCTTTTCAAAAATGCTGTGGGCAAACCGGTTGACGGGTGCCGAGATCACAAACGATATCGAGACGGTGATGGCCAGGGGAATCAACCATTCCGGCAGTGCAATACTCGCAACAATCAGTCCGAACTCGCTGTAGTTGGTCAGCGACAGCGACGTCAGAAAGCTGCTGCGGGCCCGTAGCCGGAACGCCAGTAACAGGAAGTAGAAAAGAAGGCCCTTGAGCGGCAGAACCAGGCCCGCCACAACAGCAAACATGAGCGCTTGCTGGTCCGGTAGTCCGCCGATACCAATCTGCAGGAAAAAGCCCACCAGAAAGATTTCCTTTACACTCCACAGCGATTTGGCGAGCTCCTGGGATCGCGGGTGGTTCGCCAGCATGGCCCCGAAAATGAGGGCGCCGAGCTCCGAGCTGAGGCCGACGGCCTCGAACCCGAGGCCACCCACCACCAGGGCAAGCAACAGGCCCAATAGCACCAGCAGCTCATCATGGCCACTGGCATCCAGCAGCCTGAATAGCAGTGGCCGCAGCAGGGGCAGTCCGAACACCAGCAGTGCCCATTCAGAGGGGGACTTGCCGGCCGCAATGCTCATGACAACCAGTGCGATCAGGTCCTGCATGATCAGGATGCCAATGGCCACCCGGCCATGAAACGCCCGCAACTCCCGTTTGCTTTCGAGCACCTTGGCGGCCAGCACAGTGCTGGAGAATGACAACGCGATGGCCAGCATCAGAGCGGTTTTCCAGTCCAGATCCAGCAGCAGGAAAAGCCCTGGCGCGAACACCAGACAGGTGATCGCGAAGTGCAGAAGACTGCCCCCGATCACTTCCGGACGGACAATGGCGCGCAGCTTCAGCTTGAGCCCCACGGTGAACAACAGGAGCAGCACACCCAGATGGGCGATGTGCTGAAGCACCGCCGTCGCCTCAACGGCTACACCGGTCATGGAGGCCATGGCGCTGAGAGCGAATCCCGCTGCCAGATAACCAACCAGTGGCGGCAACCCCACCGCTTTAACAATAAGACCGAGGGCAAAGGCGAATGTGATCCAGATGGCTTCAGGCATGGAGAGAAGGTTTTTTTTGGAAGATTGTCGAAGATTACCTGATTTCAGGTATCGATGTAGCGGTTTCAAGATTCAGAGCGGAATGGGCATGGGTTCAGGATTGCCTCGCTTTTAGACAGCGGGGTGAACTAACCGTTACAGCTCAGGCATTGTGACAATCTTTACAATAGCGACATATCTACACCAGATCCATGACTTCGGCTACTATGAGATCAGGACCACCTTACAAAAAAGGGTAAAGACTTGAGCCTGCAAAGCCGATTTATTCTTTACACCTCTTTACTTATTCTGAGTGCAACCCTGATCACCTTCTTCGCCTTTGATCGTGTGTCGACCCGTATCGTTGAAGAGTGGGGGCAGCGTATTGCGGGTATTCAGGTTCGTTATGACAGTGCCCGTCTGGCACAGCCCCTGGAGCGTGAAATAGCGCTTGCCTATCAGTTCGCAGACTCAACCGTGCTGAAGCGCTGGATAGCACAGCGTTCTGACGACGAGCTGAAAGCCCAGGCAATGGAAGAGATGGAGAGCTACCGACGCAGCTTTCACGACAACAACTACTTCGTTGCTCTGCTTGAGGATGGCGCTTACTTCCACAACAACGCCGGCAATGACTATGGTGACGACCCCCTGCGCTACTATCTGAACCCGCAGAGACCGGACGATGCCTGGTTTTACCTTTTGGTGGAAGAAGGCCGGGATTTTCATCTGAACGTCAATCCGGATTCCGAGCTGGGGGTAACCAAGCTCTGGATTGATGTGCTGATCCGGGATGGTGATGACATTCTGGGTATCGTTGGTACCGGTCTCAACCTTGAACGCTTTCTTGAAGAGGTTGTTGATATCGGACAGCCGGGCATCACCAGCCTGTTTGTGGACGTCAGCGGCGCTATCCAGCTCTACAGGGACGTGAACCTGATTGACTATGCGAGCCTGGTCAAACCCGAAGGTCAGAAAAACACCATTGACGTGTTGCTGAATAACGAGGCCGACCGGTCGAAAGTAAAGGCCATGATGGCGACGCTGCAGGCAAATCCTGAGGATGCGGTCAGTGGTCAGACAGTATTGACAGATTTCGTCACGGTCGACGATCGCCGTCATCTGCTGGGAATTTCACTGATGCCCGCGATCGGATGGTATGAAATAACCCTGATCGATCTTGCTGTCCTGATGCCGGTTTCAAGCTTTCTGCCCATTGTCGTTGTGTTCACGGTGTTGCTGATTATCAGTCTGGTGTTGCTGTATCTGGCTTTGCGGCGCTGGTTACTGAATCCGATAGCCGACCTGGAGCAGGCCATGCAACAGCTGCGGGACGGTCACTTTGAGAAGGTACCCCTGCCGGAAGGTAAGGGTGAAATGGCCAGCCTGATCCAGATCTTTTCAGGTATGTCGGATGCCATCCGGAAAAACACCCGGGAGCTGGAAAGTCGGGTCCGGCAACGCACCAGCGAGCTGGAAGAGCTGGCCCGGAAAGACCCCCTGACAAACCTGCTCAACCGGCGCGGTGTGACCGAAGTAATAGAAGCCGAACGTGAGCGTGTGCGGCGCCAGGGAAAAACCCTGGGTGTGCTGTGGATTGATCTGGATAATTTCAAAGCGCTGAACGATGCCGACGGGCATGCGGTTGGTGACGAGGCGTTGCAAGCGGTCTCTGCCATTCTCTCCAGCAATCTTCGTGGTTACGATCACGCCGCCCGCTGGGGCGGTGACGAGTTTCTGGTGGTGCTCTCGCCCTGTGATGCTGAAGCGCTTGCCCAGCTGGGTGAACGATTGCGGCAAAGTATTGCAGAGGCCATGCAGGCCAGGCACTGGTCCGTGACCGCCAGCATAGGCGGTTATCTGGTGCAGCCGAAGGATTCTCTGGACAATCTGCTGCGGCAGGCGGACGGTGCCATGTATCAGGCCAAGGCCAAAGGACGCGACCGGCTGAATCTGGTTTGAAGAGGCAGGTGCCAGTTCGTCAGACTGGCGCGCCCCGCTCTCAGGATGGGCTTTCGCCCGTGTGCTCGGAGGACGCGAAAAAACACATCCGGTTGGCACCGGCTGTCTTGGCCACAAACATGGCTTTGTCTGCGGCTTCCAGCAGCGCACCGGGTGTCGAGGCATCAATGGGATAGAACGCAATCCCGACACTGACCGAAATCCGGACTGGCTGTTTGTCGATCAGGAATGGCTGTGCGAGAGCATCAATAATCGTCCGGGCTACCTGCTCTGCGTCCTTGTGCTGCTCTGCGCCGGTCAGAATCACGGTAAATTCATCACCGCCGAGGCGGGCCACCGTGTCTTCCTCCCGAACGCAATCGCTAAGGCGCTTTGCCACATCAGACAATAACCGGTCTCCGGCTTCATGGCCAAGCGAGTCGTTGACATCCTTGAAGCCATCAAGGTCCATGAACAGCACGGCCAGTGGCAGATTACTGCGCTTGGCGTGCTTGACCTCCTGTTCAAGGCGATCCTGGAACAGGCGTCGGTTCGGCAAACCGGTCAGCAGATCATAGTGGGCGTTATGCCAGATTTTTTCTTCGGCCAGCGTCCGCTCGGTCACGTCCTGAAAGACGCAGATAATGGCTTCGGTGTTTTGCTCCCCATCCAGCACCGGTGCCAGCAGGTACTCGAACCTGTCACCCTGGCCGGAATCAAATCTGTGGGTGAACTTGCCCCGGTATGTGGACCGTTCTGTCATGACCTTTTCACGGTTGCGCTCGAACTCTGATGCAAACGAAAACCCGAGATCAACGCTGGTTTTTCCGATGATGTCCTCAAGGTTCAGCGCAAACAGCTGGGTGGTGGCCCTGTTTGCGTAAATAAACCGGCCCTCAAGATCGAGCACATAAATCGGATCGGGTGAGGCCAGCAGAATGGCGCCAAACAGCCGTGTATCCATCTCTTTTACGGTGGCGTACTGCTCCAGTGATTCAGCTACCGCCTGATCTATGGCCTCGTGAAATCTGGTGAGGTCTTCCAGATACGGTCCGGATATGGTCGGGTGAGCTTTGGTCCAGTGTGACACCACGCTCGCTCGCAGGGCCCGGAACTCGGACACGGTTTCAATGACAGTGAAGCCGCTGGACTGCCGGTCACTACCGTGTACCTCTGCCCAGGATTCCTGTCCTTTGGCCGGGGCCTTGCCTTTCGATTTTTCGGCCCGCTCGGATTCACTTTGATGGGAATCCAGATCGTCGGCAATTTCCAGCAGCATTTCTCTGGCATGGTCCCGCAGTCCGGTCTTGCCCATGCGCATGGCAGGAAGGATGGTTGTGGCAAATTCTTCCCAGTCTTCAAGAATGGGTTCTATTTCTGACCGAATCAAAGCCGATAATCTCATGTCCATCTATGCCCGTGTGTGTCGGAGTAAAGTGCCTCCAGAAAACCATTAATCCGTGTTATTCAGATCGAAGGCGCTTTTATGGAATTCGATGGCTGCGTTGACCTCCTCGATACCGCAGTCTTTTGGCTCCACCGGCTCAGCTCCGGCAAGTACCTCAAGCACGGTGTGTACGCCACGGGACAAGGACTCGGTGTTGTAACCACCCTCGAGAACCATCACCAGACGGCCATCACAGTGCTTGTCCGCAATTTGCTGCACGATGCCGGTCATGGCCGCAAACCCGGCATAAGAAACATTAAGTGCCAGATCGAACCAGTGGGCATCAAATCCGGCGGATACCAGCACCAGGTCTGGTTTGAAGTAATCCGCGGCCGGCACCAGGATCTCCCGCATGGCTTTCAGGTAGGCCGCATCACCCGCGCCGCCTGGCATGGGTACATTGATGGTGGTGCCTTCGCCTCGTC